>JAZLLU010000022.1:0-71365 GCA_045598285.1 Lachnospiraceae bacterium
GCCGGTCACGGTTATTTTAAATAAAATACCCTGAGCAACCGTCTATCGGTAGCTCCTTAATTATATTCTACACAATTTTCTTTTTGTTGCAAGTGTTTACATGAAAGTGGATGGGAAGTCTAGTTTGTGCGCTTAGGTGGAGGGAAAGTCTAGTGAAAATCGTTTTTTTGTCAGAAATGGGAGTTATCATCCACTTTTGTACGAAAACTAGACTTCCCATCCGGTTTTGCAGATTAATGCGAGCCGGAGCATGAAAATAAAAAATGTAAACATTGAATTGGTTTTGATTTTGTTGTACTATGAATTTTGTCAATAAAGATGTTCTGAAAATTCTAAAAGTTCTTTTATTGATTCCGATTAAAAAGCGATAAGAAAATTTGGTGTTTAGGCATCTTTGTGCCTTTACATAGGAACTGCAAGAACGGTTTGCGGTCAGTCCTCCACCCTTAAAATATTATTTTATGGAAGGAGGTGATGTGTATGGAAGTTATAAACTTTATAATTTCGTTTACTAGCATTGTTATCTCAAGCATCAGCTTAGGTATCACAATTAGTAATATACATAAAAAATGATCGCTCCCCATTCGTAAAATGAGCGATCATTTTGCAACAATGGACTGACCGTAACGGCAGTTCCTTTATTTATAACTCTATTCTACACAATTTCCCTTTAATTGCAAGCACTCGAGAAAGAAAGATAGTTCAAGCCCTCAACAAACAAAAAATTAATGGTTTTTCTTTTATATTTTTTTGTTTATCGTCCATATATAATGGTTTTAAAAACATATTTTCTTGCAATATTTTTTATCTTTTATCAATAATCCTTTTTCTCGCCACATTCAATACATTTTTTAACCAAAAAACCTTCGAATTTTCCGCCACAGTTTCTGCAAACTCCTCTTTTCTTTCTAATTTCTTTTATCATTTTTTTACTGTCTGAAAAGCCTCTTAATTCATCAAAAATTTCTTCAGCTTCGGTATATTTCTTTTCTTTTACGTACTGAAGCGCAATAGAATACCTATTTTGTTGTTCTTTTACCTTTCTTATTTTGCCCAATCTCATTGCGCTATTTGAATAATTACCTAGCGACTCAAATAATTTTTCTGCCTCATCTAAGTTTCCGTCTTTTTCACATTGAGCTGCTTCTGAATAAATACGTCCTTTTTCTTTTATTTCTCTTTCTTTTTCCCTTACTATTTCTACTCTTTCTTTACTGTCCGAATACTCTCCTAAAGATTCAAATACTATGATTGCTTCCTCATATTTTCCTGAATTCTCATACTTAATAGCCCTAGAATATTTTTCTTTTAATGCTACTTCCTTATCAATTTCTTCGATTAGCTTTTTTGAATCTTTATAATCTATAATTTGTTGGAATATTGATTTGGCGGCATCATATTTTTTTTCTTCTTTATATTTGACGGCATCCTTATAATGAGCTTCATCTTCAGCTAGTTTTTTTTGTTCTTCTTCTAGCTTTCTTCTTTCTTCTTCTTTTCTTTGCTCTTCTTGTTTCTTTAGTTCTTCTTGCTTCTTTTCTTCTTCGGCTTTCAAATATTCATTTATTATTTTCTCACCCTCTTCATTGCCTTTTAATATTTTTTTTGCCGAATCAATATCACCTAAAGATAAATATGCTAAACCTTGTTTACAAATTATTTCATCTTCTTCAATATATTGTACCTTAAATTTTTCTTCTTGCGCGTATTTATCTGCCCATGAACCTTTGACTACATAAAATACAACAGACTTCAAAAATGCATCTTTGAATGGTGCCTTAAAATCAACTGGAACATAAACTTCTTTTAGTTGTTTGCATTTCTTAAATGCACCTTTTTCTATTTTTTTGATACTTCCTGTTAAAATTAATTTTTCAATATTGCAACATCCATTAAATGCTTCTTCTCCTACCTTTTCTAAGTTTTGAGACAAAATAACTTCTTTTAGCAATTCGCAATTCATAAAAGCTCTATAACCAATTGATTTAATAGAATTTGGAAGAATAATTTTTTCTAGTTTTATACATCCACTAAACGCCTCTTTTCCTATTGATTCTAACCCTTCTTCAAATGTAATATTTTCCAATTGTTGACATTTATAAAATGTTCCATCCTCTATATTTTTTGTCAACCTTGGCCAATTAATAGTCTTTATTCCAGAGGACATAAAAACGTGGTTTTCAATATTTTTTATTTTTCGAGGCAAATCCAATGTTTCAAGAGCGCTACAACTCGCAAAAGCATGCTCTTCAATGGATTGCAATGCTTCTGGTAACTTTAAGCTTTGAATGTTACTACATTTTTCAAATAATCCTCCACTAATTGTTTTTAATTGTTTTGGTAACTCTATCTTTTCTAATCTTTCACATTCATAAAAAGCACTCATTCCAATAAATTTTAGTCCTTCTGGTAACTTTATCTTTTCTAATTTTTCACATCCATCAAAAGCACTCTCTCCAATAAATTTTAATCCTTCTGGTAACTCTATCTTTTCTAATTTTTTACATTTATTAAAAGCACTCTCTCCAATAAATTTTAGTCCTTCTGGTAACTTTATCTTTTCTAAGTTTATGCAACTTGAAAATGCTTTTTCACCAATAGTTTCTAGCGTACTTGGCAATTCAATATGTTCCAACATTTCACAGTACAAAAAAGCTCTATCTCCTATGGCTTTTACTCCATCCGGAACAACAACTTCTTTATCATTACCAAAGTAACTAGTTAATGTTCCTGATGAATCTATTTCTGAATGATTGACATAGACTATGCCGTCGTCATCATCGTCGTAATCTTCATCGTTATCGTAGTCATAATTGTCGTCGTAATCTTCTTGGGAGAAAGAATAATTCATAGGTCCATCTTCCGTAAAAAATGGTTCCGATGCAGCAATAGATAATGCGCACCATGCATATAAAACAACGGCAGCATTTCCTTCAAGTTGTTCTGAAGTATCTCTATCTTTTTTCAAATAATTATATAATGTGTTTATTGCAGGATATATATACTCTAAATCTTTTCTTAATTTATCAAGAGAACCCACTTGGGATAGCATTTCATCGTAAGCAGGAAAAGTTTCTCTCATTTTTCTAACGCGTTCATAATCTTCTTCTGACGGAAGGAACTTGTCCTTATCTGATTTTGATACTGCGTCAGGCAGAAAGAATACATGTAAATCTTGATTTGAACATAAGCCTTTGCAATATTTTTTATCATCATAATTAAGCCAATCACATGCTTCTATAAAATCAATCATTTCTAAAAGCAAAGAAAGTTCTAAATCTTTAGGCTTCTTACTATTTTTTTTACAATAATCAGCCAAAGTCCATGCAAACGACCTCAAAGCACTCATCATATATGCCTTTTGCATTAAACCATTAAGAATTTCCGCTTCTCTATCACTTTTATCATTGAAAACAAAAGAATTAACATGAAATACTTGCGCCATTTTTTTAGCTGTTTCATCCAAGGTGTATCCAATAGGATTCAAGTCTAAGATTTCTTGTAATGGCAATTCTTCTTTTTCTTCTTGGTCCTCATCCCAAAAATCTTCTTCTCGTTCTTTTATAACATGAGTAAAATTAATAAACTGGTATTCCGTTCCTGATGTATTCATTCTAACTTCTACACCTAAGGATCCTAAACTTCTCATTCTATCTTGAAGCCCATAATAATGTGGATAAAGTGTTTGGTCTGGTAACGCTCTTGAAAACTTATCGCTTTGTACATCATCTTCATTATCTCCAAGTATATTACCAAGAGCTTCCATAATCTTTCCTTCTAGTTCTTCTTCCGATCCATACGTTTTTGAAACACCATCAAAATCATCTAATGATTTTTCCAATTTATCGTAAAGTATTTGTGGTGTTAAATTTTCTGTGTTCAATTTTTTCCCATTAAATCTTATTGTTTTAATAACATCAATGAATTGTTGATATTTAGATAAATCTCTTCCTTCCCCAAACCTTGAATTGACCACGTTTATAGCCACACCTGTATTGTCATCGCACACCAAAAATAATGCAGTAATGTAATTAAAAAATTGCATTCCATAAATTTCCCAGTTAAATCTCCCTGAAACAAAAACAGCATCACTCTCGCCAGGCAACGAATATGTTATTGTTGGATTTTCACCTGACAAAAATCCAAAACCTGCATTACGTTGTCGAAACAATTTTTCAATATCCTTATCGCTTTTTTTACCTGGTTCTATTTCATATTTTACGATATCAATACGATTCTTGTATTCTGCTTCTCCATCATTATCTATAATTTTTTCTGTGCATATTAAATTCATTTCATCGCCATTTTCATTTTTGTCTATGAAATGCAAAAGCCCTGTTGGTAATTCAAATTGTAAATTTTCATTATATTTGTATGTGTTCATAAAAGTCCCTCTCTAAAATATTATTTTCTTAGTAAGTTACTACCGCTATACATATTTTACCACATTGTCGTGGCTTTTTCCCTTTTGGGTTGACGGTTAATTTCGACAATTACGCCAGGCCTTTCTTCTAATTTTTGGCATAAAAATAGTGGATGGGAAGTCTAGTTTGTGCGCTTAGGTGGATGGGAAGTCTAGTGAAAATCGTTTTTCTTTGTCAGAAATGGGAGTTATCATCCACTTTTGTGCGAAAACTAGACTTCCCATCCGGTTTTGCAGATTAGTGCGAGCCGGAACATGAAAATAAAAGGCCGGACTTTCGTCCGGCCTTGTGCGATACATGACCAATCTAACCTATTGCTATTTGATTTTGATTTCGAGGGTTGGGGTGTCGATTTCATTGTAGTTCTCGTCCCTGATTTCAATTTGCATTGAAATATTTTTAATGTCTTTGATATCTTTTACTACTTCTTCATAATCGGATTGTGAAACTTCTGCATCAACCATTGTGGTTGTCCCTGGCGAGATTGTTGCCGAAATAAATGCACTTCCAGCCTTCTTCTTTTGAATATAGACATCTGATAATGAATCAATTTCCAATTCTTTATTTCCTATATTTTGAACAAGGAATAAAATATGGAGATCCCCATATTCGTCTTTGCTTATGCCTTTTGATATAAATTTTAAGTCATTTGCCTGATAAACCACTTCGCCAGATTGATCTACTTTTTTTTCACTTCCAAATACTAGTTCAACTTTTGTATCTCCTATTTGACGATGATTGCTATCATGTACACCTAATGTGAACGCAATCTTTGAGAATTTATCTATTCCGTACTGCGTTTTCATATCAGCATCCATAATCTTGCTTGTGTCAATATACAGCACTGCTCTTTTACCAGCATTTATAAATTGACTATCCCATCTGCCACCGTATGCTAATATTCCGTTAAGTTCTACTTCTTTAATTGTTACATATTGGTCTTTGTCTGAATTGTTTATTACTTCGAAAAGTAATGCTTGAGCTCCCTCTTTATTTGTGACCGCATATGCACACAAAGATTTTATTCCTTGTTTGTCAACGAGTTCTTCTTTTGTCGAACTGTCTATCGTAAAACCTAGTGCCGTTGATATTGCTTCATTATCCATCGCTCCTGCGAATGTATCTTTCTTATAGTCGTATTTATCAGCTATAGATGTTTTGATTGTTTTTTGTTCTAGTGGAAGATATTCATCATAATTTTCATCTTCAATTTCAATTCCTAATGTTATGTCTGCAATATCTTCTATTCCATACATTAAAAGCGCCTCTATATCAAAGTCGACTGTCGTTGTGACACTCATGCCTGCTGCCACATCTTCTCCAATATACCCTCCGCTCATCATATATCCATTAACGGAATTCGTGCTATTACCTATGGTTCCTGCGTAAAATGATAGATTTCTATCAGTATTGTTTTCTATTAGGAGTTCTAGGTCTGCTGAATAGTCTGTATATGAAAGGTCAGTCGCCGTAATTTTCACTCCTGCTTCATCGATGATTACTGTCTCCTCGATCGTTGCGCTGAATTTACCTTTTAGTGCAGAGCCGGGGTCTTTTTTCCCCTTCATATTTTTCTTTCCGCAGCCTACCATCGCCACCGCCATAGCCACTACCAATACCGCTGTCACAACTCTTGCAATTTTTCTTTTCATATCTAACTCTCCTTTTTCTTGTTTTTTGTTACTTCGCTGATGAAGACTTCGAGTGCTTTTATTGCTTCTTCGGATAAGTCTTTTGTGAGTGGGTCTTTTTGCTGGATTTCTAGCCCGAGCAGATAGTCGGTGGTGACGTTTAGGCGCGTTGCTATTGCCACAAGGTTTTTTATCTTCGGCTCAATTTCTCCGGACTCATACCTTGCCACCGCCGCCCTAGATATCCCCACATTCTCAGCGAGTTCTTCTTGAGTGATGCCTGTTTTCTCCCTTGCCGCTTTTATGCGGTTACCGAGACTTAGCATAAGATAACTTTTATTACTCATATGTATATGTTAAAGAATAAATTTTCTATTTAACATCAACTATGAGTAACGCTGCGTTACTTACAGTAACAGGCCTTTCTTTTGATTTTTGACATAAAAATTCCTCCTTACGATACATGTGATTTAGCATCTACTCGTAAGGGGGTTTGTATTTTTCGCGAGAAGAATTTCCTTTATATTGCAAGTGCTTATGAAAAATCGGGCACAAAGTGTACTGATAAATTAAAGCATTTCGAGTATAGTGTTAGTAGGAAAAATCCTACTTTCCCTATTTTAAAGAACAGGAGGTGCTTTTATGCAACCCGCAACATTTATTGATACTGCAAAAGTCATGTCAAAAGGACAGGTGACGATTCCAAAAGATATTAGAAATATCCTAAAGATTTCTGTTGGAGATCGTTTATCCTTCATTGTAGAGAATAATGAGGTGCGTATTGTTAATTCTGCTGCGTATGCTATGAAACAATTCCAGTCTGATATGAATGGAGCAGCTGCAGAAGCAGGCATTAATTCTGAAGAGGATGTAATAGATTTGATTTCGAAAATGAGAAACGAGGAATAGTTATGCAAGTGTTACTTGATACAAATATCCTTATTTCTGCTGCTTTATTTCCAAACGGAGTAGCTGCACCGGTGGACGAAATGTTATGGCGAACATAAACCAGCTGCCGCAAATATAAACACTAAGTCAAGAAGTCTAATAAACGTGTTCAGCTCAAATATCCCAGTTTTTTTATTAACTTGAGCTGATATTCAGCTTCTGGACTATACATAACCTCACAAGTTTTTTCATACCATTTTACTGCTTCTTCCATATTACGATTTGTTCCTATCGCATATTGATAGCATCTTCCAAGTTCTTCCATTGCATGTTCTTCGCCCATCTCTGCAGCTGCTTTTATTAATTCAAATCCTTTTTGTGAATCTAGGTCAATACTATGTCCATATATGTACTCGTATCCAAGATTATACATACAAAAGGCATCATTTAGGTCGGTCCCTTTTTGATAGTTTTCAATTGCCTTGTGCATTTTTTTCTACACCATATCCATTTTCATATGCTGATGCCAAAATACAAATTGCATCAACATTTCCCTGTAGGGCAGCTTTTTGAGCTAATAAAAAACTTTCTTTGTAATAATTTTCTCTTTCTGGATTACGCATATATTTTGCAATTTCTATCAATCCATTTGCCAAATCTGCTTGACCTTGAGCGTTTCCTTCTTTTGCTCTCTTTTCTGCTATTGCAAGTCTTTTAAATTCTCTTGCATATTCTTCAGCCTGTTTATCGCCAAAGGCTACAGCTTTTTGCATAAAAACTGTAGCCTTTGCAAAATTACGCGATGTTCCATAACCTTTTGCATTCATTATTCCTGCATTAAACATACCTTCTGTGCTTCCTTTTTCAGCACTTTTAAGATACCAGTAATATGCTATTTCAAAATTTTCTTCAAATTCGATTCCATAATAATAATTAAACGCAGTCCTTTCCATTGCATATAAATATCCGTTTTTTGCCTCTTTTTCTATTTCCTCTGGCGATAAAACTTCTAATAATACTTGATCAATAAACTCTTCATTAAATGGGTTTTTCATGTTTATTCCTCGATATTCACCACATTTTCGATATTACCATTCGCATGTTTCGACATGCTTTTCTTCCTTTTTGCGAAGCACAATTTTCTTAACCACTGTTTCATTTTCATTTGTCTTAATTACCACCCACTCATCAAAATATTCATATATTTTCCTATATTCTTTACTAAAATCTGAAAATATGTATCGGAAATTTAGTGATTTATTTAAAACCTCGTCTGCATCATAATTATTTTCTTTTAGGAAATTTGCAAAATCTGCATTATCATTTTTGTACTCCGTAAACATATATTCTAGTGTCTTTTTCATTAATTCATCGCGAAAATCAAATTCATCTTTATCTTCAAGAGCATTCTCCATTAAACCAAATGGAACTTTTACATTAAATCTGCTTGGTATAATGTAATACCATTTATTATCCAAATCATAAAAATATACAAAATCAATACATGCTAATTTTTTATAAACATCTTTTTCTGATTTTCCGAGCCAGCATGGCTCATCTGCAGGATGATGGCTATCATAAAAATTATACCCGCCTTCTTCGCTACCTTTCTTACCAATCCAATGTGTTTGTCCTAAGTCAAATAAATAATCTACATCATCAGGATCTTTATACCATTCTGATAATCTGCAACCAATAGTAGTAAAATACCCGCCGTTACCACACCAACCATACTGAACCCATCCTCCAGTTAGTCTCCTTGCCATTATACTTATTCCGCCCATATTGTTTATCCTCCGTATTCTTTTTGTCGTATTGCTTCGACTATTCGTAGTTTACAACAAAACAAAATGGTATGTCAATAGCCGATTAACATACCATTACTTCTTTTTCTTATTGCCAAGGAGCGCATCGATGTATCCTCGAACTTTATTGCGCTCATCTCTTGGTAGATTTCTTATTTTTTCAATTATTTCATATTCTTCCGAAGATTTATTTATTACTAAATAATCTACGTTTTCGTATTTTGAATTTTCTGTTCCGGACAAAATATCGTATGGTGAAATTTCAAGCACCTTGCAAATAATCATTATTTTATCTGCTGCCGGATTGACATGTTTACCTTTCCAATCACTAATAGTGCTTTGAGGAATTCCTGTCTTTTCGGAAAATTCTTTTTGGGTCATCCCCTTTTTTTGAAGAATATCAAATACCCTTTCGTATATTTGCATTATTCCTTCTCCCGATATTTTTATATATACTATACCATAATTTATAATATATTTTCAAAATAATCCTTTTTTGAAAGATAGCGAACTTCCTTAGAGTAAAATTTTAATTGGCAAAATAAAAGGAAGAGGCCGAAACCTCTTCCAAATCATACAGAAATAATTTAGTATTTATTCTACTTCGCCAATCTTTTCTTCTCTATAAGCAAACAGCTCGAAAAAGCCTGCTGCCTCATATATTATCTCTTCTTGTTTTTGTAAATATGTAAACTTGTTAGAAAGTCTTCCAACAATTCTTTTTCAAGAATTCGCTGATAATACTTATATCCTCGCCTTCATAAAAAGAAATAAGTTTCTTTTTGAATTCCGATACATGTTCTTCTGGAATCACCAAAAATCCATTGCCATGTGCTATGAGATAATGATTTGCATAAATGACGGATGCTCTCTTATTACCATCGATGAATATTTGGGTTTTCATGCTGTACATACACAATTCAATAGCTATATCTATTGTCTCTTTTTTTGAGTTCAGAATTTCATCGATTTTTTCTTTTACAATTGACTCAACTGGAATCGGAGGTTTATATGTACTCCCTCCAATCGTCACTGGCACTCCACGAATTCTCCCACCATCCGCGAAAAATCCTTCGTTTACAAGCTTTGCAATATGGCACAGCAAGTAGAAATCCGATTTTGCCTGAACCACATCCGGATCCAGTATAAATTCCCAAGCGTGCTTCAAATTTAGAATCTTTTGAATATCCGTTGCTGTCATTCCGTTTACAGTTCCGTTATCAATAATGTCCTCTGTCTGAGGAAAAGATGTCGCCACACCTTCAAGTACTGCTTGGTCATATATGTTGGCCTTCATATTAGCTCTAGCGAAATCTACATTTTGAATCACACGTGATTCCAGGTTCGAAGAAACATATCCCAGAGCTGCCAATTGTTTATCAATTTCCCGTATATGCTTTTTTAGTTCTCTGAGTTCTTTTGCATTACGAACTAATAGCTGATATAAGTCCTCTGAATAAATGTCCACATATGTCGACGTCAATCTACTACCAACCCGTTTACGAATATAAAGGTATTTTCCACTCGCATTTTCTTTAATCTCAGGTGTACCGTCATACGGTATCAGATTAATGCGTGTTTGATAATCTGCTCTATCTTGTAAGAGTTTTTGAATTTCATTAAACTCGTTCATGTTACGGTCTCCTTTAGGGAACTTTTTGTTTAATATTATATTCATTTGTTCCCTAAAGCGCAATAGTTTTATCTCGCAATCGTTGTTGATTAGTTGGCGAAGAAAGAATATACTCTAAGTAATTTTAGGAGGTGGGTTATGAATACTAAATTATCCAGAGAGCAAGCGCTCGAGCTGCTTAAAAAATACAATAAAGATGCTTTTCATCTTAGACACGCGTTTACTGTTGAAGGCGTTATGAGATGGTTTGCTAATGATTTGGGCTATGCCGACGAAGTTGATTTTTGGGGAATCGTTGGGCTTCTTCATGATATTGATTTCGAAATGTATCCTGATGAGCATTGTAAGAAGGCGCCGGAGCTGTTAAGCGAAGGCGGTGCGGAAGATGAACTTATTCACGCTGTGTGCTCGCACGCTTATGGTATTTGCTCTGATGTTGAGCCTGTACATGAGATGGAAAAAGTTCTCTTTGCTGTTGATGAACTTACTGGTCTTATTTGGTCTTATGCTCTTATGCGTGAGCAAAAAAGTTGCGAAGGCATGGAAGTTAAAGGCCTTAAAAAGAAATTTAAGGATAAAGGTTTTGCTGCTGGTTGCTCTAGGGATGTAATTAGCCAAGGTGCTGAGATGCTTGGCTGGGAGCTTGGCGAATTTTTCGAAAAAGCTATCAAGGCTATGCAATCTTGCGAAAAGCAAGTTGAAGAAATGTGTGGGTAATTAATTCGGGATGCGCTTTAGTAAAAGCTTTCCGTTTTCCTTTAACCATTTATTCCACTTATGGTAGTCAGGATAAATAGATAAAACTTCATCATAGAATTCTTTTGAGTGGTTCATGTGCTTTAGGTGACAAAGTTCATGGACCACTATTGCGTCTAGGACTTCTGGTGGCGCTAGCATCAGCAAGCAATTAAAGTTTAAGTTGCCCTTGCTCGTGCAGCTTCCCCAAAGGGTGCGCTGCGTGCGGATTGTTACGCGGCCGTAACTTACCCCCATTAGACTTGCGTAGTGTTCTACTCTTTTTGGAATTACCTTAAGCGCTTTGTCGGCGAAACTGTCTAACTCTTCTAATGTAAAAGGCTCTAGATCTTTTAACTGTTCTTCCTGCTCTTTTGCTTTTTGCAAATGCTTTTCAACCCAGCGCTGATTCTTTTCTACGAAATTTTGGATTTCATATTTAGGCACCCACTTTGGCGCCCTTACCAAAACTTCTCCATCTTTTATTTCTACCGAAATAGTCTTTCGCCTACTTCTAATAATCTTCATATCCATAAACTTATTATATTGTTTTTTTAATTTTTTTCAAAAGTTTGCACAAAATTTTGAGATATACCCCTCAAGAATTCAAATGTCTTCTCATTTTTCTTAATCGATAACTTAATGGAAATTAAAAATGCCTATAAAATAAGGCTTTTTTAATTTTTCTATTTTAAAATATTTATTGCGAAAATAATAAAAGGGGTATATCTCAAAATTTTGTGCAGAAAACGATTTATTTTTTAAAAAGTTCCTCACTAACTCGTTTCTACACAAATAATTTACTAAGTTTCAATATGACTTTGTGTGGGAAGATAATTTTATTTTTTGAATTTAAGAAGTACTATAAACGCTTCTCCCATAAGGGCGATTGCCGCTGCTACTAAAAACGCTGGCTGATAAATTCCCATCTTTGATACTATGACGCTCATAGCCATCGGTCCGAAAACGCCGGCAAGTCCCGTACCCCAGTACATAAGTCCATAGTTTACGCCGTGATACTTGCGTCCGAATCGACTTTGCGTAAAGCTTGGAAAAATTCCGAGATTGCCGCCGTAGCAAAAGCCAATAAGTGCAAGGCAAAGTACGGCAATTACAAATGAGCCACCTTTATAGCAATATAAAATTACATTTACAACTAAGCTTACCCCGAATGCAATCATCAATGTATTTTTTTGACCAATCTTATCTGAAACCCATCCTAAAACGAAACGGCCGAACATATTAAAAAGTGAAACTACCGATACAACTAAGGCTGCTGCCGCCGGCTCAAAGCCTATCATGTTCTGCGCGATTTGCGATGTTTGTGAAAGCACCATCATTCCTGCAAAACTTCCACAAAGCATAGTAAGCAGCATTAAATAAAAGTCGCTCGTCTTAAGCATTTCTTTGTAATGTACGTCTCGCACTGGAAGAGCATCCTTCTCATTTAAATTGCTTTCAGACGTTGTAGTACTTTCAGAAGCATTCGCTAAGTCAACTTTAACTACGCATTCACTCTCCGGCGCTGTGATAATAAAGAATGCGCTAGCAATTATTATTACGAGCATAACAAATCCGATGATTCTAAATGCCCACAATACTCCTAACTTTTCTATCAGCGCATTCGCTATCGGCGAAAAAATAATTGAGCTGGCGCCAAAGCAAGTAGTAACAAGGCCTCCAGCAAATCCGCTTCGCTCTGGGAAAAATTTTACTGTGTTGGAAATAATGATTCCGTATGAAAATCCTGTGCCTACTCCGACCATAATTCCGTAAGTTAAAACGAGTGCAAAAGCGGATGTTACAAAGCCCGATAAAATCATGCCTAGGCCGAATAATATTCCGCCGCCAATAGCGACGACTTTGGCTCCAAATTTTTTTACTAGGAATCCGCCTATGATCATATCGATTGGCGCTGATACGCATGCGATTGTGTAAATATAAGAAAGGTCAGAAACTTTCTGACCTTTTAGCTGACTTAGATACTGCGCCATAGGTGTTGCAAAGGTGCTCCATGTATAAAGAGCGCCGATGCAAAGTCCTATTAAGCATGCTGCGATGAGTACGCCCCATCTCTTTTTTGAATAATCCATTAACCGCAATTTCTTTTAATTCAATAATTTAAATACTTAATAACTTCTCGAATAAATTAACTTATCTTATTTAATTCTTTTTTCTTAACGAAGAATCCGATTAAGACAACTATAGCTGCTGCCACGATTCCGATAAGAAGTGGATCGAATGTTATTCCTAAAGGCTCCTTAAACAAGTTACCTAAAAGTACAATAAGCGGGCCTACTATAATAGCTGCAAATACCCATTTTTTGTTGACTTTTCCTGGAAGGAAAAGTGCTGCGCACAGTGGGCAAAATACTACCGCGGCCCTTAGTCCCATCGACATAAACGCGAAGTTTAAGATTACGTCTCCTAGTGCTCCTGTTGAAAGGAAACATGCTAATACTAAAACTGCAATAATCCAAACTTTTGAAAGTATGTTGAATTTTTTTTCTTCGATTTCTTTTTTGCTTACGACTTTAACTATGTCGTTATTTATAACTGTTGAGATGCCAAGCGCGAGGCCTGCACCTGTACCTACTGACGCAATGAAAAGCGTCGCAAGTACAATACCTGCTAGAAGGTCTGGCATATGATTAATTACGAATGTTGTAAGAGCTGTCTTTGCTGTAAGTCCTGGATAAAGGGCTGCGTTCGCTCTCATGTAAAGACCTACTAAAATTCCGCCAACTCCAATAGGTGGGATTAAGAACGCTGAAAGAAGTGCGCCGCCCTTAGCTGCTCTATCACTCTTTCCGTTAATAACTGCTTGCGCATATGTTTGTGTTGTAAGTACGCCGAAGATAAGTGATAAAGCCGAACCTAAATCTTGTCCAACTCCTCTAGCAAAAACTGAGAAGAAGTTAACGCCCTCAGGGTTTTCGATTGCTTTAACCATTCCCGTAAATCCGCCGAATCCACCGACTGCAACTAAAACCATAATTCCACATGCTACGATAGAAAGATAAAGTAAAAGTGTCTTTAAGATTCCTACGATTCCAGCACCTTTAGTGCCGCCGAAGATTACATATAAAATCATGAAAATTGCTGAAACTGCAACGGTTATAACGATTCCTAAATTTGGAAAAACTACTGCGATAACCGCACTTGCAGCTAAAAGCTGTGACGGAATATTTATAAATGTTCCAACCGAGTTAAGGATTGAAGCGGCCATACCTGCACCGTTGCCATACTCGTTTCTGATTGTGCCTACGATTGTTGGCGACTGTGCATGTCTAAAAGGCTTAGCATAAGCAAGTGCTAAGATAAGGCATCCGATTCCACCACCAAGTGTAAACCACCAAGCTGACATTCCGTATGTGAATGCGAGCTGGGCTGTACCTACTGTAGATGAGCCACCTACCAAGGTTCCCATGATTAGGCCCGTTACTATTGGAAGAGAGTTGTTTCTTCCTTTACCGCCTTTGTTTTTCTTTCCTGTCCATATAGAAAGTCCAACAATTGCACAAAGTGTTACGACAAGTCCAACTATAAAAAGTGGGCTAAATTCTATTTGTTCCATTTTTCGTCCTCGATTGAATATTTTTTTACTGCGATTTTTCATTGTACATTTTGATTTTTACAATGTCAACCAGCCCAAAAATACTTAAACTTACCCTTGACCTTGGAATCGTTCCAAGGTTTATAATTTTCATGTAACTTATGGGCTTTTTTCATTATTAAAAGAAAAAAGCTGTAACTATAAAAAAATTTTATTACAAAAAGGAGTGAGAGGATGAAAAAGGTATTTACAAACCTTACTACTGGCGGTCCTATTTCCGTTTACGTAGAAGATGGTAAGGTTACCCAAATCCGTCCGTTGCAAGTTCCTGAAGAAGACTATCCAAAGCCATGGGTAGTTGAGGACAAGAACGGCAAAAAGTATTCCCCACCTAAGGCAATGCGTCTTGCTCAGAACATCTTAACTGAGCGTAACAGACTCTACTCAGAAGACCGTATTCTTTATCCAATGAAACGTGTTGACTGGGATCCTAATGGTGAACGTAATCCACAAAATCGTGGTAAGAGTGGCTATGAGCGTATTTCTTGGGACGAAGCTACAACAATCATAGCAAACGAAATCAAACGTAACATTACAGTTGACGAGAATGGTAAAGTTGATGGTCATAAGATTACTGCTATCACAGGTTCTCACCACAA
The DNA here is from genome assembly GCA_045598285.1 of Lachnospiraceae bacterium. GTDB lineage: Bacteria > Bacillota > Clostridia > Lachnospirales > Lachnospiraceae > RGIG5612. The sequence continues at coordinate 15,332 of JAZLLU010000022.1, forward strand.
CTGGGGTATTGTCGGCTACAAGATGGCTCCATTCGGACGTTTCTTCGGCATGCTTAACTACACACCAATCTTAGATAACCCTGATTCATGGGAAGGTTGGATGTGGGGCGCTCCTCATATGTGGGGATTTTATTGGCGCCTTGGTCAACCAGAACAATTCGATTTATTACAAGATGCTCTTAAGAACACTGACATGATCGTTTTCTGGTCTAACGACCCTGACTCTACTCACGGTATTTATTCTGGACAAGAATCAAATATCTGGAGAGTATGGATGAAAGAAATGGGCATGAAGTGCGTATTCATTGACCCATTCTATAACTACACTAACGCTGTTATGGACGGCACATGGTTTGCTCCACGTCCAGGTACTGATACTGCTCTCGCAGCTGCTATCGCTTACACATGGTTTGAAGATGATACTTATGATCATGACTTTGTTGAGCGTAAGACAATCGGTATCGACGAATTCAAAGCTTACATCATGGGCGACGAAGACGGCGTTCCTAAGACACCTGAGTGGGCTGGCGAAAAATGCGGTATCCCTGCTCGTCGTATTAGAGCTCTTGCTAAAGAGTGGGCTTCTAAGAGAGTTGCCCTTGCTGGCGGTGTTCGTGGCGGCGAAGGTAGTGCTTGCCGTAGCGCATACGGAACTGAAGAAGCTCGTATGATTATCGCTCTTAGCGCTATGCAGGGCTTTGGTAAACCTGGTGTTTCTATCTGGGGTACAACAATGGGTGCTCCTGCTGACTACACATGGTTCCCTGGATATGCTGAGCCAGATTCTCAAATGGGTAAATCTCGTGCAGCTAACGAAAAGCTTGCTCTTAATGTTACTAACAAACAAAGACTTTATCGTCTTACATTCCCTGATGCTGTTATTAACGGCAAGGACGAATTCATCGGTGATGGCTTCTGCGGTCAATCTATCGAGCAACAATTCAATCATCATGAATATCCTATCGAGGGTAATGTTAAGATGTTCTGGCGTTATGGCGGAAGTTTCTTCGGCACAATGACAGATACAAATAAATGGGCTCGTATGTATCAAAACGATGGCCCTTACGCATTAGAGTGCGTAATCAACCAAGACTGCTGGATGGGCGGCGAAGCTAAATATGCTGACCTTATCCTTCCTGCATGTACTAACTTAGAGCGTAATGACTTAGGCGAATGGTCAGTAGGTGGTGGCTATACGACACATGCACACATCGGTAATAACTGGCGTGTAATCGTTCGTGAGCAAAAATGTATTGAACCTCTTGGCGAGTCTAAATCTGATTACGAAATCTTCACACTCGTTGCTGAGAAACTTGGCTGGGGTGAAAAATACACAGAAGGCAAAACTGAAGACGATTGGGCTGAAGCTTATTGGAATCTTTCTGAACTTAGCAAACGTTGCTCTTGGGAAGAGTTCAATAAGAAGGGCTACTACATCGTTCCTGTTCCAGAAGATTATGAGGAGCATCCTGCTTTCCGTTGGTATTATGAAGACAGAGACTGCGATACTCAGGACTACTTAAATCCTAAGATCAAAGCGGTTAACAACATGAACTCTATGGAACCTACTGAAAACTCTAAAGAGCTTGGTACTTTCTCAGGTAAGATTGAGTTCGCTTCTGAGTCACTTAAGAAATTTACTCCTGATGATGAAGAGCGTCCAATCGTTCCTAAGTACATCCCAAGCTGGGAGGGACATGAGACAGAGCTTTACAAGAAGTACCCACTTCAAATTATCTCTCCTCACCCTAGATTCAGCTTCCATACTCATTACGATACACATGCTAGCTGGCTTAACGAAGTTCCTGTACACCGTGTAATTAAAGACGGTTACGCTTACTGGCCAGCACGTATCAACCCTAAAGATGCTGACGAACGTGGTATTAAGAACGGCGATCTTATCGAACTTTATAATGATCGTGCTAGCGTACTTTGCGTTGCTGAAGTTACATACCGTGTCCCTGTAGGTGTTATGCACAGCTATGGATGCTCTGCTAAATATGACCCGGTTGTTCCTGTTCCAGGTGCTACTGACAGAGGTGGATGCATCAACTTACTTACAAGCGGCAGAATGTTATCAAAGAATGCGCCAGGCATGGCTCCTAACTCATGCCTCGTTGAAGCAAGAAAGTGGGAGGTAAAATAAATGGCAAGATATGGTTTAGTATTTAATGTTGAACGTTGCGATGGTTGCTATGCTTGCTTCCTCGCATGTAAAGATGAGTTTACAGACAATAGCCATCTTCCTACATCTGAAGCTACTTGCGCTGGTGAAAACCTTATTAAAGTTTCAGAAGTTCAGTATGGTTCACATGACAAGGTAAAAGTTGACTACGTTCACACTGTTTGCCAGCATTGTCAGAACCCTGCTTGTATGGCTAAATTCCCTGAGGAAATTTATCAAAGACCTGATGGAATCGTTATCATCGATCCTGTTAAGGCTAAAGGTAAAAAAGAAATCGTTGGTTCTTGCCCTTACGGTGCAATTTCATGGAACGAAAAACTTGAAATTCCTCAAAAATGTACTATGTGTGCTCATATGCTTGATGAAGGCGAAAAAGTTACTCGCTGCTACGAGTGCTGCCCTAACCAAGCTGTATTGTTTGGCGATTTAGATGATCCTAACAGCGAGATCGCTAAATATGTTGCGGAGCATGCTGATGAGCTCGAACAGCTTCATCCAGAATATGGTACAAAACCTTCTGTATATTACAGACATTTACCAAAGCCTTTCATCTGTGGCGAAGTTGTATTTGGTGATACTCTTGCTTGCGCTAAAGACGTTAAGGTTACATGTAAATGCAAAGAATGCGGTAAAGAATACGAAACTACTACAGACTTCTTAGGTGATTTCGAATTCCGTTTCTTACCTACTAACAAAGAGTTTGTTGTTACTGCTTGTGCAGATGGCTACAAACCACTTACTGTAGAAGTTAAGACCGCAGCTTCAGTTAACATTGGTGAAATGTTACTTGAAAAATAATTAAACTAAAATTTTTAGATGTTGGTGGGGCAAAGTTTTCTTTGCCCCATCATAAACGGAGGAAATATTAATGAAAGATGTTGTAATAGTTGAAGCTTGTCGCAGCGCTGTAGGTAGTTTCGGCGGCACATTAAAACCACTTCATGCTGTAGACCTTGCTTGCTGCGTTATTAACGGCATTATGGAAAGAAGCAAAATCGATCCTAACGAAATCGACGAAGTTATTTTCGGCCAGTGTCGTCAAAGCTCCGACGAGCCTAATATTGCTCGTATTGCTGCTCTTCGTTGCGGACTTCCTGAAAAAGCTTCAGCGCATACTGTTATGCGTCAATGCGCTTCTGGTATGACTGCTGTTCAAAACGGTGTTATGCAAATCATGTGTGGCGTTAGTGATGTTGTTCTTGCTGGTGGTACAGAAAGTATGACAAACGGTATCTTCTATCTTCGTGATGGTAGATATGGTCTTGGCACTGGCAACGCTACTATTTATGATGCAGTTACAGAAGGTCAGTTCCAATCACAACCTCAAGAAATGTACGGTACTTTCAACATGGGTATGACTGCTGAAAACATTGCTGAAAAGCTTGGTATTACTAGAGAAGAACAAGATGCTTTTGCACTTCAATCACAGCAAAGAGCTGTTGCAGCTATCGATGCTGGAAAATTCAAAGACGAGATTATTCCTATAGAAGTTCCTCAAGGCAGAAAGAACCCTCCTATCATATTTGATACAGATGAGTTCCCACGTCGTGATTCTTCTTTAGAAAAACTCGGCAAGCTTAAACCTTGCTTTAGACCTGAAGGTGGTAGCGTAACTGCTGGTTCATCATCAGGACGTAACGATGGTGCTTCTGCTATGCTACTTATGAGCGCAGACAAAGCTAAAGAACTCGGTCTTAAGCCTTTAGCTAAAATCATTGGTATGGGTACATCTGGTTGCGACCCTCGCACAATGGGTCTTGGCCCTGTATACGCTGTTCCTAAAGCACTTGATAATGCCGGCCTAAACATGGACGATATCGGTCTTATCGAACTTAACGAAGCTTTCGCATCTCAATCAATCGGCTGTATTAGAGAGCTTGGTTGGGAAGATAAGATGGACATCATCAACGTTAACGGTGGTGCTATCGCTCTTGGTCATCCAGTTGGTTCATCTGGTTGCCGTATCATGGTTTCATTATTATATGAAATGAAACGTCGTAATGTTAAATACGGCCTTGCTACTTTATGTATCGCAGGCGGTATGGGACAAGCGACTGTTATTGAATTGTTATAAAATTTTTCAAAGGAGAAAGTTATGAATTATTTTGATCTTACAGGCAAAAATGCCATCATCTTCGGTGGTGCCGGCGGACTCGGAGTACTTATTGCTAAAGCTTATGCTGAGGCAGGTGCTAACGTAGCTATCGCTTCAAGAGGCGAAGAAAAACTTAAAGCAGCTGTTGAAACTCTCAAAGCTGAAACAGGTAAAGAATTTAAATATTATGTTTGTGACGCAACTGACGAAGCTCAAGTAGAAGCTACAGCTAAAAGAGCTAACTTAGAAATGGGTCCTGTACATATCCTTGTTAACTCACAAGGTATCAACAAAAAAGTTCCAGTATTTGATTTCCCAGTTGACGAATTCAACAACGTTATGAACGCTAACGTTACATCAATCCTTATCACAGCTAAACATTTCGCTCCATACATGAAAGAAGCTGGATACGGAAAGATCATCAACGTTTCATCTGTTCGTGGTAAAATCGCAACTAAAGGTGCTGGTAACGCTGCTTACTGTTCAAGTAAGGGTGCTGAAGACATGCTTACAAAAGTTCTTGCTTCTGAGCTCGGACCTTTCGGTATCACTGTTAACGCTTTTGGCCCTAACATCATGAAGACTCCTATGATGGGTAAAGTTTTCGAGATGCGTGCTAAAGAAGCTGGTATCACTGTTGACGAATACTTAGAGCAACAAGGCGCTGCTCTTCCACTTCGTCGTTTATCAGATCCTGAAGACTGTGTTGGTACAGCTCTTTTCCTTGCTGCTCCAGCATCAGATTTCCTTACAGGAAATATCCTTTATCCAGACGGCGGCTTAACAGCTATTGGCTAATTTGGATAATCATCAACTCACTTTTAAATAGAAAGAAGGTTGCCTTAAGCAACCTTCTTTTTTTATAAGTAATTAATTTACCTTGTTTTCGTAATCTTGTAGTTCATGAAATATCGAATCTATAAAAACAATATTATCTTTAACTCGATATAACATAAAATACTTATGATTTTGAAAATTGATGCGTCTATAGCCAAGATTTTTTAGTTTTTGATTGTTACAAAATTTCAATGCTTTAGCTGAAGTTTTCAATTTATTTTTTGTCAATTCGAAATCTTCCAAAATATTAGATGCGGCTTGAAAATTTTGTTTTTCAAAAACAATGTATTGAATTATTCTTTCTAAATCATCTTCAGCCTCAGCAGTAATAAAAACTTTATAACCCATACTTTGTCCTTATATCTTCAGCAACCATATCCGCATCTTGATATTCTCCATTATTTGCATTATAACGAGCTTTTTCTAATTTATAGAGAATTTCTTTTTCTGACATAACAGGAAAAGGATAATTATTTGTCTTTTTTATTTCAAAAGGAAATCCGTTATTTGCAATTGCCTGTGTTAAAAAAATTCTAATTGCCGTTGTTGTATCAGTTCCTAAAGATTTAAATAAATTATCTGATTGTATTTTTAGTTCATCATCTACTCTAACTTGTATTGTACTTGCCATAACATTTCTCCTTTATATTGTATTTCAATACAATTGTATTGCAAACGCAATAAATATGCAATTATTTTCATTGCAAATTAATTAAATGTTATATTTCGATTTGAAATTTAAATAAGAACGGCTGAATTAACAAAGTATAGGTGCAGGATAAAAAAAGAAGGTTGCCGCAAGCAACCTTCTTTTTTTATAAATTATTAACTTACTTAGATAATAGCAATTGCAGTTATTTCTACTAATGCGCCGTAATTCATCCCTGCTAAACTTTTGACTCCAACAAGTGAATCTGTTGGATGGTCAAATGTTTCAAACAAAACATCTAGCGCTCCAGAAGTCATAATTTCTTCCATATAATCACCTAGAACATAAGTCGTAGTCATAACAACGTTTTCAGGTTTTGCTCCAACTGCTTCTAATTCTAATGTAATATTTTTTACGATTTGTTTTACTTGCGCAAGAATGTCGCCACATCCAACAGTCTCGCCCTTCTCATTAGAAGCACTCACCCCTGATAAAAATATAAAACTCTTGGCATCATCTACTTTTATCATATTTGTGTACGGTCCTGCTGGTGGCGCCACTTTATCTGGATTTATTTTTTGCTTAACCATACCTATCCCCTTCCTTCTATTAATTTTAGAATTATATATTGCATTTTTATTATATCAAAAAAATATATACGTATCATCCAAACTAAACTCTTCTCCTCAGCAAATCAGAATTTATCGAGGTCTTGTATAAAAAGCCAAAAGTGTTGCTCTGCAAGAAAAACTTTTCTAGAGCAGTAATTATTAATTTTCATGGTTATGAAACGCGAAGCTTGCGGTGCCAGCGCTAAAGATGGGCGCTCACCTTGCTTCGATAATTACGGCAGCTGACTTTCGTTCGCCAAAACATTTTGTCCGCCTGCTGCCTTCACCTACGGACTAAAATAGACTTTTTTAAATAGGTCCGTAGATTTTCATTCGAATTACAAAAAAACATGTAAAAACCTACGGACTAAAATAGACTTTTTAAAATAGGTCCGTAGATTTTCATTAGAATTACAGAAAAACATGTAAAAACCTACGGACTAAAATAGATTTTTTAAAATAAGTCCGTAGATGAAGGCGGGTGACTAGCCAAGTTTTAATGGAGGATGATATTACCCGCCGTGAGTAGCGAAGCAAGGCGCGAGCTCCTTCTTAAGCTCTAGCGCCGCTAGCTTCGCGAGCGATAATAAAGAGTTCGGGAAACCTGCAATTTGTAAAGATAGGCTGTTAAAAAAGCTGCCCCGCTTGTTGGGACAGCTTTTTAATAAGTTATTTTTATTTAGAAAGTTGTTACTTCTGGTTCGTGGGTGAATGCGCAAATCTGAGCGGTGGCATTTTTGAAGTAGAAAACTTCTGTGTTGCCGTCGTCTGCTTTGTACATGTTTTGCAACATTGGATATGCGTCTAGCATAGCTTGCTTTGCTTCAAGTCTATCATCCTCTACGAGTTCTCCTGCAAGACGAAGCCATTCTCCACCTTTGAAGGCGCAAAGTTCTACTTTTGGATTTGCATGGATTTGTTTTGAAACTTCTTTTACTTTACCTGTTTGAATATAAAGTTTTCCTTCAAAAACATTAACTGTTCCAAAAGGGCGAACACGTGGCTGATCGCCTTCTACTGTTGCAAGATAGTATGTGTCTGCTTCTTTCAAGAATTGTAATACCTTTTCCATAATTTCCTCCTTGTTCGATTAACAAAAATTTTTACAAAAATAATAATTCAACTTTCTAGATTATCAGCAAAATTGTCTAGTCTTAATTATTTGTATTTCTTATTATTTTTTTCTTAATATTAATAGCATCCTTAAAGCCTAATGCTTCGAGTTCTTTTGCTGATTCATTTAATGCTTTACCAAAGTTTTCTTTCATGTAGTCAAAATGTTCAAGTGCTATTGTCGTTCCTATTCCTATCTCTTTTGCGGCCATCTTAAACGATTCTTTATTAATGCTCTCTAAAGAGTATTCTCCTCCAATATTAATTGCCATATCTCTACTTGTGTTTTCGTAAATTACTGTACTAACAATATCATAAATTGGCGCAAGGCAAATTGATTTCATGTCTTGCGAATATAACATCGAAAAGTTTTTTATATGGCAATCCATATTTCCAATAAGATAATCAAAAACAATTGCATCCCAAAGTTTTAATTGATCTCTTATTGGATTTTCTGAATAATTTCTAAGTAGTTTCATCATTTGTGCCAAATAATTTTTAGGTGGTTTTTCATATTTATTTTCTGCATCAATTCCCATTGCCTGCGCAAAGTCTTCTTGATGAAGTCTTAACGGCATTTTCATTTTTGATACAACATTACATTCTTCAGAAAATTTTCTGTCATAACGCAATGTTGCAAATAGTATTTCAGAATCAGCAAAGCCTCCCATATTAACTATAAAACTATCAACAACATCTATCCCCAGTTTTTTTGCTGCAAGCATACAAAGTTGCTCATTAGTAACAATACCATTCATCCTAACATGACTCTGCTTTACAATATGGGTACTTGATGCATTGCCTTTTGGCAAATACCAGCCATTATTTTTGCTATTATAATAGAGTCCTACTTTACCGCTTGCTCCCGTTAAAGAAAGGTGTGCCTTTGTAATTAAATCCGCAGATTTGGATGCCCCTTCTTTCGCTAAAGCTTTTACCTGTTTAATGCTAAGCTTTTCATATGCACATGTTTCGTCAACACTTTCAATTTCATTTACTAGTTTTATTGCCCCAAGACATTCTCTGCCTAACGCAGAAAGAATATGCAAATAATCTTTTTCATCTGTCCTTAAATACTGGGCCACAGTTTTTCTTGTAAATCCTTCCGGAAGCAATCCTTCAAAAAAGGCCTTTGTTTTTTCAGACGAAAACGGTTCTGATTGAAAAGGCATGCTTAACGAAATCGGAAGTGAGGCTGTTTCTATATAACTTTGAGAATATTGAAATGATGCATCTTTTTCAGATTTACCAGTAATATCGCCTACATGATTATATTCACCATTTATTTCAATATAAACTTTCAGTTTCATTAATGCCCTCTCTTATTTATTTCAAAATCAAGCCCTAATATATTTGCTAAACAAAGAACTTTTTCAAATTCCACTGTTTTTTTTCCATTTTCAACATCAGAAATAAAGCTTACACTAAACCCGCTAAATTTAGAAAGGTATGCCTGCGTATATTTTAATTCTCTTCTTCGTTGCTTTATCGTTTTCCCCAAATCATTTGTATCACAAATCTTCATAAATGCTTCCCTTCGCCGTACGAACAAATATCGGCATTTTTATAAAAATAAGCCGAACGGCTAATATTTGCAGTATTTACTATAAACTTAGTCGTACGGCTTTGTCAAGTCGAATAACTACTCTTATTTTATTTTTCTTATTCAACTGACAAAATCTTTACTCTGTTTCAAGTCAATAAAATATTTCTTATTCTTCTATTGGAAGCCAGACTTCAAAGTAACCCGTGAGTTTGTTGCCGTCGAGGACGGAACATATAAGCGTTCCGTAGGCTCTGCCGCAAGGCTTTAGATTGTTTTGTTTTGCATATTTATACATAAAGTCGATATGTTTAGGCGAGAACGCATTCTTTCCAGAGCTCTTAAATGCTGAGTGAATCGTTCTTACTCCGGTTCTTTTCTTTATCGGTTCTTTAACCTTGATTTTAAATTCTTCTACATACTTTGGCTGAAGTGAAAATCCCCATGAGTAATCTTCACTGGACTCAGGATTTTCGGCAACCTCAAAATATCTTTCCGAAAGAGGCATGAACTTAATCCAATCTTTTGTAACCTTCTCTAAGCGTGAATCCTTTTCATAATCCGAGTTATGTCTATTTAGATAGTAGATCATATCTGGTCCTTTTGCGATTTCACATTTATCAAAAAGCTTCATAACTTTTTTTAGCGAAGCTTTCTGGCTTTTTATTCTTTCTAAAAGAAGTGCTTTTTTGTGGAGTTCTGCTTCCATAGCATCTTCCATAGCATCAAACCTTTCCATCAAACTATCGTAAGTGCTCTCCCACTCAATCTTAACTATTTCATCTATGCTAAAGCCATAGTTTTTATACCATACGCAGTCAATTAAAAAGTTTATGTCCCATGCATCGTAATAGCGATACCCATTGACTGGGTTTTTCTTTGGTGTGATAATACCCTTCTCTTCATAATATCTTATAAGGTCTGTAGAAACCCCGACAATCTTAGAAACTTCCCCAATTTTATATTCCATAATTTTTCCTCCTCTTATATAATAGGAAAAAAGATTCTTGACCTTGGAATAGTTCCAAGGTTTACAATTACATTGTAAACTATTTTGGGAAATTTGTCTTTCCCTTATAAAAAAATATTTTTTTATATCTTAAAAGGAGGATTTTACAATGGCTTACATGCCCCTTAACAAGGACGAGTTTTATCTCGAAACCGAAAAAATGACAAAAATTTGGGACCTCAGCCAACCATGGGGCTGGGATACACCACTTTGGCCATTCCCAGGTGCACGTTCAGACCTTAACTTCCCACGTGGACAGTATCTTGAGAGATTCCATAAGAGAACTTGTACATACACAGGTACTCTTCATGCTGCAACTCACTGTGATGCTCCTAACCACACACTTCATGAAGAAGAAGTTGACCGTGAGCGTTATGGCTACACACTTTCAGAACTTCGTCTTGAGCATGCTATAGGTACTGGCGTTATCGTTGACCTTACATGGATGTATGACGAATTTGAAAAAGCATTCAATGCTGCAGGCGGAGACCCAGCTAAGATGGGTGAATTCGCTGAAGTTCCTGGTAAGAAAGGTGCTATTTGGCACATCATCACACCTGAAGACGTTCAGGCAGCTCTTGACAAAGATGGCCTTGAGATTCGCCCTAACGACTGGGTAGTTCTTAACACAGGTTTCCATCGTTATTGGAGAAAAAATAACGACAAATACTTTAACTATTATGCTGGTAATGGCCCAGAACTTGCTAAATGGCTTATGTTCGAAAAGAAAGTTAAAGGCGTTGCAGGTACATACGGCGCTTCTGACTCTCCAGTATGGCATTGCCCAGTTAAAGAACAAATGCCTTGGCTTTACAACAACTATAAACTTGCTACAGGCCGCGACATCGACGTAGATTATCCTGACTATGAGCCATGTCATCGTCTCTTTGGACAACATGGTGTTATGGCAGTTGAAAACGCTGGTGGCGACGTTGACGAAGTAACAGGTAAACGTATGATTATCGCTGCATTCCCATTCCGTTGCGAAGCAGCTGATGGTGGTATGGTTCGTTTAGTAGCTTGGGAAGAAGGTTCTTTCTAATTAACAAAATATGTCACTGTGGCCTAAGGGCTGCAGTGACAAAATAATTTCGAGGGAAAATAATCATGAAAACACTTGATGATATCAAAAAAGTTGCAGTGCTCGGCGCTGGTACAATGGGCCCTGGCATTGCTCAAATGTTCGCTATTGGCGGATGTAATGTAACTGTTTGGACACGTAGTGAAGAAACTTCTGCAAAGGCTGCTGAAACTCTTCACAAAAGTTTAGTAACTTTTTCAGAGGAAGACTTAATCGGCAAAGACGAAGTTGAGCCTATCTTCGCACGTGTTACTTTCACTAACACATTAAAAGATGCTGTTGATGGAGCTGACTTCATCATGGAAACAATCGTTGAAAAGAAAGAAGCTAAAGAAGAACTTTATGCTCAGCTCGATGAACTTGCTAGTGAAGATTGTATCTTAGCATCTAACACATCAGGTCTTAACGTATTCGAGATTATGCCTGAGCGTCGTCTTAAACAAATGGTTATCGCTCATTGGTATGCTCCAGCTCAGCTTATTCCACTTGTAGAAGTTGTTAAAGCTGAAGCTGCTCCACAAGAAGCAGCAGACGTTACAGTTGCTCTTTTAGAGAAATGCGGAAAGACTCCAGTTCTTATGAAAAAATTTATCCGTGGTTATATCGCAAACCGTATGCAGATGTGCATCAACCAGGAACTTTTCTTCCTTCTTGATAACGGATATTGTACTCCTGAAGATATCGATAAAGCTGTTAAGGCAAGCTTTATCCCTCGTGCAGTTGTTTTAGGTCTTTGCAAGAGAGCTGACTTTGGCGGCCTAGACATGACAGCTAACAACTACCGTAACAAGAGTTACACAATGCCTCCAGAAGTTGATATGCCTAAGACTCTTCAAGAGCATCTCGACAAAAATGAACTTGGTCTTAAGACTGGAAAAGGATTCTACGATTACACAGATTGTGATAAACAAGAACTTCTTGCAAAACGTGATAAACAACTTTTCGAAGTTTTCAAACTTGCTAAGAAATTCATGGATGATCCAGTTTAATCATAAAAGAAAGGAACTTTTATAAAATGTCAAAAACAAACAAAGTTATGATTCAATGCTGTATGTGTGGTGCTGGCACAAAGAAGTCCCAAGCTCCTACAGTTCCATACAATGCAGAAGAACTTGCTGAGCAGGTTGTAGCAGTTGCTAAAGCTGGTGCTTCAATCGTTCATATTCATGTTCGCGAGGATAAAGAAGTTGATGGCGAAATGCAAATCGGCTACAAGTCAATGAGCCTTCAAAAATTTACTGACGCTGTTGAAGCTTGCCGTAAGGCTTGCGCTGAAGCTGGCGTTGACGTAATCATCAACTTAACTACATCAGGCGGCGAGTACGAAGATGTTAAACGTATTCAACATCTTAGCGCTCTTCATCCTGAAATGTGCTCTTTTGACCCTAACACAATTAACTGGTCAAATAGCTACATCTTCGAAAACAGCCCACGTTTCCTTAACAAATTAGCTCAGGAAGTTGTTAAAGAAGACGTTAAACCTGAGTTTGAAGTTTTCGATACAGGTCATATCGATTCTGTAATGTACTATGTTAACAAGTGGAACATCCCACAACCTCCACACATCCAATTCATTATGGGCGTTGGCGGTTCTATGCCTGGTACAACTCAAAACCTTAGCTTCTTAGTTGACAAACTTCCTGAAGGCGCTACATGGTCAGTATCAGGAATCGGTAAAGCTCATGTTCCTATGATGCTTGCTGGTCTTGCTCTTGGATGTGATGGTCTTCGTGTTGGTCTTGAAGACAACGTAATGTTTGGAAAAGACGCTGATGGAAACAAGATTATTGCTACAAACGAAATGCTCGTTAAACGTGCTGTTGAACTTTGTAAACTTGCAGGTCGCGAAATCGCAACTGCACAGGAAGCTCGTGAAATTTTAGGCATCAAACGTAACTGCTTAAAAGACGAGAAAACTCTTCCTACAACATACACAGACTAATTAAACTCTAAAAAAAGGCTTCCCGCTTAGGCGGGGAGCCGCCAACAAAGAAAGAGGTTAAAAATGAAAAACAAAATTGTAAGCCTCGAAGAGGCAGTAAAAAAAGTTGAAAGTGGTATGACACTTCTACTCCCTGGTTTCGTTAACGTAGGTGTTGCTGAAACTCTTATTGAAGCTGTCATCGATAAAGGTTGTAAAGACCTTAACGTTATTTCGAATAATACTAGTGTGCGTGGCCAAGGAATTGGAAAACTCGTACATGCTAATCTTATAAACCATATCACATGTTCTCATATCGGCAGCAACACCGAAACAGTTGAAAAAGCTGTTGCTGGCGAAATTAATATTACTTTCACACCACAAGGCACTCTTTGTGAAAGAGTTCGTGCTGGCGGTGCTGGAATTGGTGGCGTACTTACACCTACTGGCGTTGGTACCCCTATGGAAGAAGGAAAGCAAATCCTTGAGTGGGATGAAGCTAAGGGCGAATATAAATTCGTAAAAGGCGATGATCCTGAAAATGGAAAACGTTTCCTTCTTGAAACTCCACTTCGTGGTGATGTTGCTCTTATCCATGCTTGGAAAGCAGATCCTATGGGTAACGTTGTTTACCACAGAACAGCTCGTAACTTCAACCAAATCTTCGCTACAGCTGCTGACTTTGTTATTGTAGAAGCAGAAGAAATCGTTGAAAACGTTGGCGATTTAGACCCAGATGAAATCATGACTCCTGGTGCACTCGTTGATATGGTTGTTCAAGCTAAAAAGGAGGTAGAATAATGACTGGTAAAGAATTTATGGCTTGCCGTGCAGCAAAATTTTTCAAAGACGGTGACCTTATAAACTTAGGTATTGGTGTACCTACTATGTGTCTTGACTATATTCCTGAAGATATTGATGTTTGGGTACAATCTGAAAACGGTGTTATCGGTTTAATCGGTGCTCCTGAAGAAGGCGAATACTCAGACCCTGATGTTGTTGATGCAGGCGGAAAAGTTTCTAAGTTAAGAACTGGTGGCTGCTGCTTCGATAGTTTCACATCATTTGGTTATATCCGTGGTGGTCACGTTGATATCACTGTTTTAGGTGCTTACGAAGTTGACGAAAAAGGAAGCCTTGCAAACTGGATGATTCCTGGCGCAACATGTGCCGGCATGGGCGGAGCTATGGACCTTGTTACAGGCGCTAAAACAACAATCGTTTTAATGCACCATTGTGTAAAGGACGGAACTCCAAAGATTGTTAAAAAGACTGATCTTCCTCTTACAGGAAAATGCGTTGCGGACTATATCGTAACCGAATACGCTGTTATTCATGTAACGAAAGAAGGTTTAGTTCTCGAAGAGATTGCTCCTACAACAACAGTAGAAGAAGTTGTTGCTATGACAGGTGCCGACCTTATTATTCCTGAACATGTAGGATATATGGCTTAATCCCTTTGATACGGATATTATGGCCTTAACTGGCCATCTATCATATACGATGTCAAGTTCTACGTTGGGATGAAAATGTACTGACTTACATCGAAAATTTGCATTAAGAATATAGAAAACTGCCACCAAACGGTGGCAGTTTTCGTATTTATACTTGATTAATAAATCCGGTTAATGCTAATTCCACAATAGAATTCAGTGACTTCTTTTTCTCCTGCGCATATATTGCAACTTTTTTATGCAGTTCGGGCGTTATCCTAATATTGAAAGTTCCTTTATATGCCCGTTCTGGTTTAATTCCTCGTTCTTCACATAGATTTAAATAATCATCAACTGCTGTATGAAAATCCTTTATTAGTTGCTTCGCATTTTCACCCTCATACGAAATTAACGATTTGATTCCTTGCACTTTACCAAAGAAAACCCCATCTGCTTCTGAAAATTCAATATTTCCAATATACCCCTTATATTCAATAATATTACTCATTCCAAAATCCCTCCTGCTCAAAATAATTATGTAAATCTTTTATAACATATTCCTTCAATTCTTTTGACGGATGTGGCCTATGCAATAATATGTCACTATGATTTTTATGTGTAAACCTCACACGCGAACCACTAGTCTTCCCTTGATTATTTTGTTCAAATCCATAATGCTCTAATAAAGTAATAATTTCCTGAAATGAAATATTCTTATTACAGTTTTTCAATTTATCTTCTATTACTTTCCAACGTGCCATTAATGCCTCCTTTATAATATAATTTACAATTTGATATTGCAACTATTTTTGATACCAAAATTTTAAAAAATAATATTCAAAAACTTTTTCCTTTATTAATCATGAAAATAAGCAGAATCTGCTAGAAAACACGCGAAATCGCTCCGTGTACGAACGTACCTTAATAATATAATAGATTCTAAAAACTATATCAATATAAAAAATAAATCTCTTTTCAACAAACCTGAATTTATATAGCTCATTTGGCGTCAAACCTAAACAAAGCTTAATTCTTCGTAAGCCCACGCCAAAAAATCTTTGATATTCAATAAAACTTCTTGTTACTTTTGGCGTGGAGCTCCAAGAAACGTTGATATTACGTTGTGCCACGCCAAAAATATTTAATATTTCTTTATATTATTATAATTTTTTTGGCGCAGCATTTAATAAAACCTTGATTTTACGTGGCCGACGCCAAAACGCCATTATGCTCGCGAAGCTGACGGCGCTTGGGCTAAGTAGTGCCCTGCGCCGTCCTTCGCTACTTACGGTGGCTGACTTTGACCAACAGTACATGTTCTTTCGAGTGCCACCTTAGTTTATTTACTCTTCCACATATAGGCTTGCCGTGGAAGAGTAGTTTTTATTTAAGGAAAAGGCCAAAATACTCTTCCAAAGAAGAGCATTAATCTGGAAGAGTAAATATTTTAAAAAAAATAGAAAAAGTTACTCTTCCAGAAAGGAGGCTTGTTGCAGAAGAGTAATTTTAGGAAAATTTATTGATAAAATTACTCTTCCATGTGAGCTACTTTCCTGGAAGAGTAATTGGATATTTATAACTTCATTATTCATATATAGAGCCGGTGGTCACGCCGGCGAAGCGGCGCCGACGGCGACGCAATGGGACATAGTAGCAGCGGCGGTGTGATTTGTGGATTATCGGCGAGGTTGCGAGAAAGTGGGAAGGATGCGGACAACTTTTTGTTGTGCGCGGCCTTTCCACTTCGAGTGCCGATTATCCATAAATCCACTGCCCAAAAGAGCTAGATAAACCTGCAATTTATAGGGATATATTAATTGTTAAAAACATTCGACAAAATTGACATTAAAAAGGGCCGAGACTTTTGTCTCGGCCCTCAAACATTTTTCAACTTAATTATCAATCAAATAAACATCACGCATATACTTACTTTGTTATTGTAATGTCTTCCGATATTTTTTCCCAGGCGTTATTTTTTACATTACCCATTATTATTTGTCCATATAAAGTAGATAGATCCATATCCATTGTTTCTATAACTTCTGTTGAATATGGATTAAAATTAGTAATACTGATTTGCCCGATACAATTATAGGTTACCGTGCTTACTGAATTTGGAATTAAGTATTGCGGCTGAGTTATATCTAGGCCTGGAATCTCCGTTTTTAATCCATATTCTATCATATTTCCTTGTTCGTCAAACACAGTTCCTTCTCCTTTAACCTGTTGCGAACGTGGTACTAAATAAATACCTTGAGAAACGTCTATTATGTCCTCTGTTTTGTTTCGAGTTTCAAAAATAATAGAAAGTCCATTTTCAGTTTCTACTCTTTGTACATAAACCGTACAATAGTCATTGTCTAGACAACATTGTCCTTTTGGTTCAGATGGCTTTTCAAAATTTTCTTTTACATCATTCACTAAAAACGAGCAAAGAATATACTCAGTTTTCTTGTATGTTTTTCGTATTAATAAATCAATTTTTGAAATATCTTTAATTTCATATTGTGCTATTTGTTCTGGAGTAATATAAATCTTATCTTTTATAGTTTTTCCGCCTTTTAGTTTTAACACAAGACTTTTTACGCAAACATGATAATAATCATTTAAGAAGGCATCAGCTATATAAAAAGTATACTCATCGCTTTCAGTTTTATTTTCAGCAGTAAAATTAATGGTAAATCCACCTGCTTCATCCATTTCTATCTTATTAGCTGTAATTACAATTTTTTCGTCATCATAGCCGACTATATCTTCAGTTTGTTTCTTTTCTTCTGCTGATTTCTTTGTTGAACCGCCACATCCTACAAGCGAAATCGCAAGCAATGTAACCATTAATATTGCAAAAATTTTCTTTTTCATAGTCTATTTCTCCCACTTTTTAATATGAAAATATTTAAACAAAATTACAAATACACATAATGATTCTACCCCCCCCAGACTTTTTTTGTCAACAAAAAAGGACCCCTCGGTTACAAAAAGGGCCAAGGCAAAAGTCCAATGTCATTAAGTTAAAATGACATTGGGCGTTAGCCAGTGAAGCGGCGCTGAAAAGCGACGCAATGGGAGATAGTAGCAGAGGCGGTGTGTTTGGTGGATTATCTTTGATTATCCACCAATCCACCGCCCATGACCCTTACAAATTGCAAGTTTTTAAAATGGATAAGCATAAAAAATGGGGAGACTTATTTTATCTCCCCGTTTAAGATTAGTTTATATACTTACTTAGTTACCGTGAATTCCTCAGTTGTAACTTGTGAGTATTCATTTCTAGCATTACGCATATTTATTGTTACATGTATCATAGATAAATCCACATCATTTGACTCAATTACTCCGCCTAAATTATAATCATTTATCATCCCTTTGCAACTATAAGTCATTTTGTCTACCGACCCAGGAAGCAACAGTTGTCCTCTGTCCATATCTAATCCTGGAACATCAACCTTTAGTATATAGTCTATCATATTTCCTGAAGCATCAATATAATCTGCAGCTTTACCATTCGCATCATATAAATAAATAGACTTATTAACTTCTATTAGATCTTTTGATTTACTTCTAGTGTCAAAAGTAAGTAAGACTCCATTTTCAGTTTCTACCCTTTCAACATAAACCGTACAATAGTCATTGTCTAAAAAACATTGTCCTTTTGGCTCAGACGGTTTTTCAACATCCATTTCTTCTCCATGTGTTAAAAATGAACATTGTATATATTGAGTTGTCATGTGTTTTGTTTTTACTAACAAATCTACTTTTGAAATATCTTTAATCTCATATTGTGCTATTTGTTCTGGAGAAATATAGATTTTATCCTTAATAGTTTCTCCACTTGCTATATCATATTCAGATTCATTTATGCTTGCATGATAACAATTATTTAAGCAAGCATCTTTCGTATTTATATAATAATGGTGGCCATCAGATATATTTTCTATAGTAAGATTAATAGTAAATCCACCTTTTTCATCAAAGCCCATCTTTGTTGAAGTAAATTTAAGTTCTCCATCATCATATCCGACTATATCTTCAGTTTGTTTCTTTTCTTCTTTTGATTTCTTTGAGTCGCTACATCCAATAAGTGAAATCGCAAGCAAGGTAACCATTAATATTACAAAAAATTTCTTTTTCATAAGTCATTCTCCTATTACACTATGCTTTAATCTTGATAAGTAATTGTCCTGCTTTTACAGTGTCATTTACTTTAACTAAAACTTCTTCAACTGTTCCGTTCATTCTTGCTGTAATTGAAGTTTCCATCTTCATAGCTTCTACTACAGCTAAGATATCGTTTTCGTTTACTTTATCTCCGACCTTGACATTAATCTTTGATACAGCACCCGGAATTGATGAACCAACTTCAGACTTATCTGAAGGATCTGCCATAGGTACTTGAATTACATTTGATGAAGCAGTTGTATCTTTAACTTTTACATCTCTTAAAGAACCATTAAGTTCAAAATGAACTGTTCTATATCCTGCTTCATCAAGATCGCCGTTTCCTAAGTATTTAATAACTAATGTCTTACCATCTTCGATATTAACTTTATTTGTTTCACCTTCTGCAAGTCCATGGAAGAATACGTGGCTTCCGAGACGAGTAATATATCCATACTCTTTTCTCTTCTTCCAGAAGTCTTCAACAACCTTAGGGAACATTACCCATGCAACTAAATCTCTATCAGTAATGTCTTCAGGTTTTTTAACTTCCTCAAGATGTTTTCTTGCATCTTCCCAATCAATAGGTTCAAGTAAATCACCAGGACGACATGTAATTGGTTCTTCACCTTTAAGAACTACTTTTTGCAAATCTTTAGGGAAGCCCCATGTAGGCTGGCCCATCATACCCTTAAAGTAACTTACTACTGAATCTGGGAATGCTAAAGCTTCACCTCTTTCAACAATGTTCTCAGCTGTTAAATCATTTTGAACCATAAAGATTGCAAGATCGCCAACCATCTTCGATGAAGGTGTAACCTTAACGATATCGCCAAGCATTTCATTAACTGTTACGAACATTTCTCTAACTTCATTAAATCTATGACCAAGTCCCAAACTTTGAACCTGTGGTCTAAGGTTTGTGTATTGTCCGCCAGGAATTTCGTAACGATAAATATCTGTAAGCGGTGTCTTAAGGTCAGATTCAAATGAATCATAACGAAGGCGAATATCTTCCCAATATTCACTAAGTGGTTCAAGTTGCTGAAGATTAAGACCTGTGTCTCTTTCAGTTCCTTTAAGTGCTGATACAACAGAGTTCATAGAAGGCTGACTTGTAAGTCCTGACATTGATGAGATTGCAAGGTCAACAATATCAACGCCTGCTTCTGCTGCCATAATGCAAGCAGCAACTTGGTTTCCTGAAGTATCATGTGTATGAAGATGAATTGGAACTCCAACCTCATCTTTAAGTGCTTTAATAAGTGTCTTTGCAGCGTAAGGTTTAAGAAGTCCTGACATATCTTTAATACAGATTGCATGTGAACCTCTCTTTTCTAATTCCTTAGCCATTTTTACATAGTAATCTAATGTATATTTATCTTTTCTTGGATCTGAGATATCACCTGTATAACAGATTGTTGACTCAAGGAATTTTCCTTGCTCAAGAACTGACTCCATAGCAACTTCCATATTTGGAATCCAGTTAAGTGAGTCAAATACACGGAATACATCTATTCCACCCTTTGCAGATTCTTCAATAAATTTCTTGACCATGTTGTCTGGATAGCTTGAATATCCTAAAA
Organism: Lachnospiraceae bacterium; assembly: GCA_045598285.1. Taxonomy (GTDB): domain Bacteria; phylum Bacillota; class Clostridia; order Lachnospirales; family Lachnospiraceae; genus RGIG5612. The sequence goes on from JAZLLU010000022.1 coordinate 35,553, forward strand.
GGTTTGAACCTCTAAGAAGCATTTGGAAAAGAACGTTTGGAATATCACGTCTTAATAAATCAAGTCTCTCCCATGGATCTTCATATAAGAATCTATAAGCTGTATCAAAAGTTGCACCACCCCACATTTCAAATGAGAATGCATCTGCTAAAATATCAGCCATTGCATTAGCGCCCTTAACCATATCTCTTGTACGAACACGTGTAGCAAGCAAACTTTGATGAGCATCACGCATTGTAGTATCTGTAACCATAAGTTTCTTTTGGTCTAAAACAAAATCTCTAACTGCTTCAGGTCCTTTTGCATCAAAGAGTTGCTTAAGTCCATCTTTAGGTTTTTCATTTTCAAGTTTTACAAAACGAGGTGTATCATAAAGTTTTTGTCCTGCTGTAGGATCATTAACAACAATGTTACCAATATATTTAAGCATACGAGTTGCTCTATCTTTGCTACCCGGGAGATTAAACAACTCGGGTGTATCGTCGATATATTTTGTATAACATTTGCCATCTAAGAAAGTTTCGCTAGTCAAAATATTACTTAAGAATCCAACATTAGTTTTTACACCACGAATTGTTGTTTCACTAATAGCTCGAAGTGCTTTTCTTGCCGCACCCTCGAAAGTTGAATCCATACATGTAACCTTAACAAGTAAGCTATCATAGTAAGGTGTAATAACAGAACCAACATAAGTATTAGCGCCATCAAGTCTAACTCCATTTCCCCCTGCAGCTCTGTAAGCTGTAATCTTTCCTGTATCAGGTGCGAAATTATTTGCTGGATCTTCTGTTGTGATACGACATTGAATTGCATATCCTCTCGTTGTAACATCTTCTTGCTTTTCAATTCCAATCATTGGATCAGAAAGTTTTGCGCCATCGGCAATAAGAATTTGAGAACGAACAAGGTCAATACCTGTAACCATTTCTGTTACAGTATGTTCAACCTGAATACGCGGATTCATTTCAATAAAGTAATGTTTTCCAGCTGCTTTATCTGCTAAGAATTCAACAGTACCAGCATTTTGATAACCAACTTCTTTTGCAATCTTAACTGCATCAGCGCAAATAGCTTCTCTAACCTCTTCAGGAAGTGACCAAGCAGGTGTATATTCAACAACTTTTTGGTAACGTCTTTGAAGTGAACAATCACGCTCGTATAAGTGAACGATGTTGCCATAGTTATCTGCTAAAATTTGTACTTCTATATGTTTTGGTTTAACGAGGAATTTCTCGATAAAAATGTCATCATTACCAAAAGCTTTTGCGGCTTCTGAACGTACAAGTTCGAAGGCTGGTTCTACTTCTTCTTCACTGAAGCAACTTCTCATGCCACGGCCGCCACCACCTGAAGCAGCCTTTAAGATAACTGGGAAACCATACTCTTTTGCTTTTTCCAATGCTTCTTTAGCATCTTTAAGTGGTTCTGTGCTTCCTGGAATTGTTGGAACGCCACATCTAAGTGCCATTTCTTTTGCACTTAGCTTATCTCCCATTTGACCTAAAACCTTAGAATTTGGTCCAATAAAAATGATGCCTGCATCCTCACACGCTTTAGCGAAAGCAGCATTCTCACTTAAGAATCCGTACCCTGGATGAATGGCATCAACATTTTTTCTTTTTGCTAAATCCACAATCTCATCTATCGCTAGATAAGCTCCAAGCGGTGACAAACTCTCACCTATTAAGTATGCTTCATCAGCTTTAATTCTATGTTCTGAATAAATGTCTTCCTTTGAATAAATAGCAACAGTACTTAACCCTAAATCATAGCAAGCTCTTAAAACTCTTGTTGCAATCTCTCCTCTGTTTGCAACTAAGACTTTTTTGATTTTTTTAGTTTCCACGATTTTCCCTCCTAAAGTCTGTTAATTTTTTATATGGAACTACTTTAATTATAGACAATTGTTTAGAAAAAAGTACAATAATTATCCATTTGGTATAATATTTTTATATTTCAAAAGATATTTATAATGTTCGCAACAATATTGCACAAAATTTGTTCTATTTTTATTTCTTTTTTTGTTAAATGTTTTAGACTACTTGCATCTGGAAGTGATGCTGGCAATTTGTTATCTATATTTAAGCCAACTCCAACAATTACAAAAAGATTATCATCATGTGGAATTGCTTCCATTAAAATTCCACATATTTTCTTTTTATCTAAAAGAACATCATTAGGCTCTTTTATTTCGCAATCAACATCGTACAATTTATCTATTGCTTTTTTTACTTCCTTGCCAACTCTTATCGGATAATCAATAATCTCAATTGGCTTTTTATTTGTCTTAACAATTAAAGAAAAATAAAGGCCTCCTTCTTCGCTAATAAAAGTTCTGTCGAATCTGCCTTTACCATTAGTTTGCTTTTTTGCAATTATCAAAGCCTCTTTTCCTTGCCTGGCAAGCAAAGAGGCATCAATATTTGTTGAAGTTGTTTCATCTTTTAAGATAATTTCTCCACGAAAATTTACATTATTATCTTTTAATTTTTCTTCTATTAATTGTAAATTCACGTTCTCATTACCATTTGTTTTCTACTTTTTCTGCAAATCCCGGAAAATCTTTCACTTCAATAACTGTTCCATCGTCAAGTATTGCCTTTCCAGAATATTTTCCAAACACTTGATGTTGATCAGATTTAATAACAAATGCATCTGTGCAGCTAGCTCTATCTAAATCCGGGACAAATTCCATTTCAAATCTTCCATCATCAGATGTAAATGTCCAAGGTGCCGTGAAATTAGGTTTTCCGTTTACCTGTAATTTTTTTCTCGTTTCTTCATCAACATTAACTGTATCTTTACATCCTGGTTGTGTTGGTCCATTATTTCCCGGAATGTTAAATTGAACATGTGAGAGTTTATGAGCCTTTCCGTTATAGAAAAGCATATTTTCTGTTGCACAAGAAGTATCTCCAAAACCATATCCAATATTCCATCCAAACGGAATTCCATCTACTTGGTAAGAAGCACTTCCCCAATACCATGTATTGTGATATGTCCAAACTCCTCTTCCCCAATCTAAAACTCCAAAACTATCTTCCGGATCAAAAATATATGTGCGTCCGTTAAACTCTACTTCTCCGCTTGCTCTTAAACAATTTATTTTTTGGTTAAAATAAAAATGGCCATCTTTTTCAAAAGGTGTTGCAATTACCATACTTTCATCGCCTGTTTGTGTTAAGGTTATCTTTGCGTTAAGGTCCTTATCTTTTTCGATTTGCGAAACATGAACATCTAAAACTCTTGTCCCTTTACCATCGTTAGAAATATTTATTTGATACACTTTTGCATTTTTATGCACATTGCCTACTTCTGATGTGTTTGGCAAACCTACTTTTCCTAAAGGGAAAACGCTAAAGCCGTCTTTAGCAACTCTTAACCCTTCATCAAAATCCATAAAAGTAACGGTATCAAGTCCCATATATCCATTATCATCAACCGTTGCTGCTAAAGCAAAATGTCCATTACTAATCAAATAATAGTCCCACTCTTTAATTCTACTCTTTGGTGCTTTTATCTGGCTTCTATCATAAATAGGGAGTAGACGTTTTGCATATCCCGGCTCCTTTATATTTCCTTTTTCATCTAACAATAAATCTGATTTTTTTATTTCATGTTGCATACCCTTTCTCCTTTATGCAATTTGTTTTTTCTTGTTTGCTAAATAAATAATGATTCCAATTAAGCATCCTAATGCTGCAGGGCAAATCCATCCCAGTCCCACATTAAAGAGTGGAAATATTTTTGCCGCTACAGAAGAAATTTTGTCTAAGATTGCCGTATTAGTAACCCCTGCACCTTGAAGCGTTGATGAAAGCGCATTAATAAAATCAAAAACAGCTGCAACTAACGTAAAGCCAATTGCCCATCTGTAAACATTTTTATCGTTATTAAATAACTTGCCGAATAATGCAAGCAAAATAAGCACAATTGCAAGTGGATATAAGAACATCAATACTGGAACGCAAAAAGCGACAATTGTTGTTAAGCCAAGATTAGCAATCAAGAATGAAACCACGCAAAAGATTATTACCCATACTTTATATTTCGGACCCTTTGCAAACATATTTGTAAATGCTGTGGCTCCACTAGTAACTAATCCTATAGCAGTCTTGAAACATGCAAATGTAACTATTGCTGTCATTATCCATGCGCCGGCTGCTCCAAAGTAATGATTTGCGATTAATCCTAAAACAGAACCACCGTTGTCACACCCTTCGCATATGGCAAAACTGTTTGTTGAAATCAATGTTATGAAGAAATATATAACCCCCATAAATAAGCAACTAAATATTCCGCTAAGTGCTGTGTGCTTAGCAATTTTCACTGGCTCTTTTTCTCCAAAAAGTTTTATTGTGTCAATTACAACTACGCCGAATGCTAACCCGGCGAGCGCATCAAGTGTATTATATCCTTCTAGAAATCCTGTAAAGAAAGCACCTCCAGCACTTGCATAATTTTCTGCCATTGGCGCCGTTTCAACACTTCCGATAGGATTAATTAATGCCACTATGATTAATCCTATTAAAAATACAAGAAATAATGGATTTAATATTCTGCCAATCCATACAACAATCTTTGATGGTCGAAAAGAAAAAATTAGTACTCCTACGAAAAAGACAAATGAAAAAATTGCAAGAGCAATTGTTTGGTCTCCTTTAATTAGGTTTACTGCTCCAACAGAAAAAGATGTACTAGCGCAACGTGGAGCTGCAAACAATGGTCCTATTGTAAGATAAAGTAATGTGCAAAAGAACACACTATATTTTTTCCCAACATTACCAGCTAATTCTATTACACTATCACTTTTACTAATTCCTAACGCAACAACTGACAACATAGGAAGTCCGACAGCCGTAATCAACATTCCCAAATATGCCAACGGCATATTTTGACCCGCGTCAATTCCTAACTTAGCTGGAAATATCAAATTGCCTGCTCCAAAGAACATTCCAAAGAGCATACTTACAATTATTAATCTTCTTCTAAAATTAAATTTCTTATTCATTTCACTACTCGCATTTTTTATTTAAATATTATCACAAAAACAATTGTGTGTCTTACAATATTGAAAATATTAATTTATTATACTAAAATACAATATATTTTAAAAAAATATGAAAGAAGGATTATATGCAAACATTAAAGAACCTTACCAACCAGAAATATTGGTGGATATACCTTATAGTAGGTATTTTAATTACATTAGTTGGCGTTTTCTTTGTTACTTCACCGTTGCTTGGGCTTGTGATTGAAGCATTGCTAATTGAAATTTTATTTTTAGTTGTAGGTATTGGTGGAATTCTTTCGTCAATTACAAGTAGAAAAACATATCCTTTATGGAGCGCGTCTCTTGTGTTTTTTATCATTCTTACAATTCTTGGTATCATACTTATTTCAGTAGATGGGCTTGATATTGTATTAATAATTGTTTTCACCACTGTTGGATTTTTATTTGAAGGAATTGGAATTATCACTAAAGCATGTACGCTTAAAGGTGAAGGTTGGGGATTTACGCTTGCACTTGGAATTATAGTTACACTATCAGCTTTATGTATTATGGGTGATATCGTTATGGGCTTTGCGCTTGCAGTTGTATTTGAAACAATTTCAATTATTTCTTTTGGTATTTCATGTATCACATTGTCAATTCAAATTAAGAATATGCCACAATAAATTTATAAAATTAAAGACCCGCAATCAGTTGCGGGTCTTTTTTTATATTTAAATGTTATTTTTTCTTTTTATATTCGAGACAAAGCATTGTGATATCGTCAAACTGTGGCTCGTCACCAACAAAGTCATCAATATCCGCCTTAATGGCTGGAAGCAATTTGGTAAGTGGCTTATCTAGATTTTCATTAAGTGTTCTTCCTAATCTATCCATTCCATAGAGGTGGTTATCTTTATTTGTCGCCTCGGTAACTCCATCAGTATATAAGAATATCTTATCTCCTACATCTAACTGGATTACATCTGATTTATAAACCATCTCCTTCATGCCTGCAAGCACGAGTCCCTTTTTAATACTGTGTGCAATGAATTTTTTATCTTTTTTATAAATGAACGGAATCTCATGACCAGCATTTGCATATTCGAATTCACCCGTTTCTAAATCCAATATTCCTTCAAACACAGTAACAAACAATCCCTCACTATTTGTTTCGCAAAGAAGTCTATTAACCTCCGTAAAAATTTCGCCCAGTTCTTTTCCTGCCTGTGTATGATCTTTAATAAGTGTCTTAGCAACAACCATAAATAATGCCGCAGGGACTCCTTTACCTGAAACGTCTGCTATAACTACTGCAAGATGCGAATCATCTACCATAAAGAAATCATAGAAGTCACCACCAACTTCTTTTGCCGTATTCATTGAAGCATAAATATCGATTTTATCATTTCCTGGAAATGCTGGGAAAATACATGGAAGCATTGATAATTGAATGTGAGTTGCTACATCCAGTTCTGCACCAATTCTTTCTTTATCTTTGAGTGATTCAACCATCGCATTTACACTTTTTGCAATATCACCAATCTCATCATTTGATTTAACATAAAGAGGTTCTTCTGGGAATTCACCTGTACCAATAACCTCCAGTCTTTCCTTAATTTTATTAACAGATGAAACCATAACTGTAATAATAAACCCAAGTCCAACAAACAAAAGAACAATAATAAGAAGAAGCACTCCAATTACTCTAGCTTGCTCTGCCTTTATAATACCTTGCATTTCTTCAATACTTCTACCAACTACAATTGCACCAACGACATCGCCTCTAACATCTTTTAACAACTCATAGCGACAATAAATATTACGTCCATTAACATTTGCTTCACCAGCGTAAACACCATCTTTGCTACTTTCCAAAGTATCAGCAACTTTTTTATCCATATATGTTCCAGTAATATCTTCACCATTAGCACCTTTTGTTGTTCCAGCAACCCTAAGGTAATGGCCCTGCATATATCCACCAGATTCAACATACTTTAATTCATCATCATTTTCTGTTTTAACGAATGTATAGAAAAATGTTCCAGTAATATCCTCACAATGATAGAAAATATTTGTGTTAGCATTCTCAGATGTTCCATCGCCAATGAATCTATCACCCATATAAAGAGCCCCATCTTTTTTATTCCAATGAGCTGCGGATTGTCCTAACTCATCTCGAAGATATCTAATATCTGATGCTAGTCGATCATTAACAATTGTGTGCTCTAAGTTCGTTAATGAATCAGTCATTAACCAAAAAGTAGTTCCTAAAAGAACAATTCCTGCAACGAGTACTGTTGCTGCAAGTTTGAATTTAATACTTCTGTAAAAAGGAATTTTGCTATTTTCTTTGTTGTTCATTTTCTGTGCTCCTTAGGATTTCTTTAATTTCTTCTAAAGATGTTGCAAAATATACATGTTGTTGTTTTTCTTTAGTTGAAAGGCCTGCCTTTATCATATGTTCTAATTGTGCTTTGAGTGAGTCATAATATCCATTAAGATTATAATAAATACATGGTGCATTTTTAATTCCTAATGATGTTGCCGTCATAACCTGTGAAACTTCTTCTAATGTTCCAAACCCACCGGGACATGCAATGAAGGCATCTCCAAGCTCAACCATTTTTCTAATTCTCAAGGACATATTTTCAAAGATCATCATCTCAGATAATCCATCGTATGCTACTCCCCTATCAACAAAAAGTTGTGACTCAATCCCGATTACATATCCGCCTTGATTTAATGCACTCTTTGCAAGTACGCCCATAAGGCCTGGCTTTGAGCCACCATAAACGAGGGTGTGTTCACTTTGTCCAATCCATGTGCCAAGCTCTCTTATTGCGTCTTCTAATGTTTCATCATTTCCCGGCGAAGATGCTAGAAAAACTGTAATGTTCATATTTATTCTCCATATAAATTTTCAATAATTATAACATATTTTATTTATTAAATGGAGAATGGTTCGTAACATCAATATACAAAGATATCGGTTACGACATTGCGCTGGTTCAAAGATTGCTTCAACATAGTTCTGCCTCTATAACGCAAAAATATATCGGAATCGAACCACAAAGATACGAACATATACAATATCTAAAAAAAGTCTGGATTTAATCCAGACTTTTTTTAAGAATATAAATTAATCATTTAAATGGTCAATCGCATATTGCGCTTCTTCTGCTGTAAATTTTTCTCCATACTCCGAAACAAGTTGATCATATATTGATGCTGTGGACATGGCCATAATATCTTGATAACTTTTTGCTTTTTCTAGTGCATTTGCATTATAATCCGCAACTAAATTATCAATTGCATATTGCGCTGCTTCTGGAGGAAAATTTTCACCATATTCTGAAACAAGTTGATCATATATTCCTTGTTTGCTCATATGCAATGTATCACTATATGACTTTGCCTTTCTTAGGGCATTTCTATATTCTATTGGCACTTCGGGTTCTGTTTCTTCCTGACTAACATTTGATTCAATTTGTGTTGTTTCTTCCTGACTAACATTTGATTCAATTTGTGTTGTCTGCGTATTAGATTTATCCTCACTTCTTGCTGATGCTATAGCAATAATTAAATAAACAGCCCACGCTAAAACGATAAAAATCCATTTTAATACAGGTTTCACTTTTTTTGTTTTAAGTAATATCAACATTAAAGGCAATGGAAAAATAAAAATCCAGCCTAAAACCCAAAGCCAAGTTTTTCTCTTCGGAGCCGTTGGTTCTTTTACTTCCCAAGTGTAGCCACAATCTTTACACACGCCAACCGTGCTTCTAACAATTTTTGTAGTTTTTTTCCCTTTTACTTCTCCTTTTTTTTCACGATTAAAAGATATATTAGTGCTACCACATTTTGGACATTGAGACTTATTTAATTGTTCTCGTTCTTTCTGCATTTCCACTGTTATTTGTGAGCCACAAAACTCACACTTATTTGCACCATCTGGAATATCAGCACCACAATTTTGACATTTCATATTTTTCCCTCCACTCTTTCTCTGTTGTAATACAGTTAAATATCTAATTCGATATTTAATTGTATCATATAATGATTTTATGTGTCTATCTATAATTATTACAAAGGAGGTGTTTATATGAATAACGAACCTTTGATAATAAAAAAAAGAGGCGAAGATGGAAACAAACTAATAACCGTAAGAATAAAGGAAGATACTCTGTCGCAATTGGATAAAATAGCCTCTGAATCTAATTATTCACGAAATGAACTAATAAACATAATCTTGGCTCACGGAGTTAAGAACATTAAAATTGAAGGCAAATAAGCCTTCTTTTTCTTTGTTTAATTTCCTTCCGCTCGAACCGACCGACGAGGCATTTATGCCGAGGAGACCTTGAACCTTGGGTTCAAGGGACTCGTAGGCATAAAAAATAAGGACCAGGTCTTTCGACCTGATCCTTATTTTTTCTGCGGAGGATGGGACTTCCACCGGTGCCTTCGGCACCTTTCAGGCCGCGTCAGATTTATCGCACTTACGTGCTCAAATCTTCCTTGTTCAAGTCCCATCTTTGAACAGTAAAAAAATAAGAGATGCTACTAGCATCTCTTATTTTTTTCTGCGGAGGATGGGACTTGAACCCACACGACTGCAATAGCCACTAGATCCTTAGTCTAGCTCGTCTGCCAGTTCCGACACCTCCGCATTTCACGCAACCCCTAACCTTTATGCTTAAAAGTCGCGCAAATGGTATTATAACACACTAGTGCTAAATATCAATATGTTTTTTATAACTTCAAAATGATTCCTAAACCTGCAGCAATCAATATATAAATGATTGGATGCCCCTTAAAAGTTTTCATTACAATAAAGAGACAAGCAAAGACTATTAGCGACACCCAATTTATATGTGTAATAACCTGCCCTAAATTGGCAAACATATCAAAAGTAATTTTTTCTACGTCAAAGAAAACGACTAAAATTACATTAAGTGCTGCTGATGCTATAAGCGCAGTTGACGCTGGACGCAAAATATGAAATCCACCCTGCACAAATCTATTAGTCCTAAACTTATCTAAAATACGTGCGATAATTAGAATAACAATAACCGAAGGAAGTATAAGACTTAGCGTTGAAAGAATTGCGCCTCCTACCCCATTAGTCATATACCCTGCATAAGTAGCCATATTAACGCCAACAGGCCCAGGCGTGCTTTCCGATACTGCAATAAAGTTTAATATATCATGATGCGTAAACCATCCAAACTTATCACTCATCTCATAAAGAAATGGAATAGTTGCAAGTCCGCCGCCGATTGCAAAAAGTCCAGTCTTAAAAAAGTTAAGGCACATAAGAACTAAATTCATTTTGCACCTCCATTATTTTTAGACTTATCTTTTATCCCCGGCATTTTTTCGCCTAATGCAACCGTTAAAATAACGCTAATAGCAATAATTATTAAAACAACAAAAACAGTTGGAAACCGAGTGAACGCGCAAACAAGAAAAACACAAATAAACGTTACGAGTGTGAGCCAATCAACAACTGTTTTTTTAAGAAAGTTAATCGTTGCATTAATAATAAGCACACAAACGCAAATCCTTATTCCTGCGAAAGCATGCATAACATATTCATTTGATGCGAAGTTTGTAAGAAGTGCAGCGATTATGCCGATGATAATAATAGAAGGAGTTACAACTCCTAATGTTGCCCATATAGCACCCCATATTCCGCCCTTTTTTCTACCAACAAAAGTCGAAACGTTAACGGCAATAACCCCAGGTGTAATCTGCGAAATCGCAATATAATCCAAAAGTTCTTCTTGGGCAATCCACTTTTTCTTTTCGCCTAATTCCTTGCTTATAATAGCAACCATGGCATACCCACCGCCAAAGGTGCATATGCCAATCTTAAACATAGTCCAATATATTTCAAAATATTTTTTTATACGTTCTTTCATCTATTTTGTCTTACATATTCCCATGCAAGTATACCTGCTGCCACTGATGCATTAAGAGAATCGATATCACCCTTCATCGGAATGCTTACTGTAAAGTCACATTTTTCTTTTACTAGATGGCTTACTCCATTTCCTTCATTTCCTATAACAAGTCCAATTGCGCCCTTTAAATTTGCATCATACATGCACTCTCCATTCATATCGGCACATGCAAACCATATACCTTTTTCTTTAAGGCTATCAATCGTTTGCGCAATATTAGTAACCTTAGCAATCAATGTATGAGAAACTGCACCAGCGCTAGCTTTTGCAACCGTTGCATTAACCGATGCACTTCTATGTTTTGGAATTATTACACCATGCGCACCAGAAAGATTAGCACTTCTAATTATTGCCCCAAGGTTATGAGGATCTTCAATTCCATCCAGCACAAAAATAAATGGTTTTTCATTTTTACTTTCTGCTAAAGCTAAAATATCATCAACCTCAGCATATTTTACTGCTGAAAGATTTAGGATAACTCCTTGGTGATGTCCTGTCTCGCTCATGCTATCAAGCTTATCCTTTGGAACGGCAACTGTTAAAATCTTGCGTTTTTTAGCTTCAGCAAAAATAGTTACAAGAGGGCCATCTTTAACGCCCTCTTGCACATATAACTTGTCAATATTTTCACTTGTTCTTAAAGCTTCAAGTACAGGGTTTCTGCCCTCGACCATCAGCCTATTTTCATTATTTGTTTTTTTGGTATTGTTTGATTCCATACTCTAATATTTCTTTAACTCTGTCTAATTGACCATTAAGATATAATTGTCCAATTAAGCTCTCTAGTCCTGTAGCTTTTCTATATTGTGCAGGTGTACAACTTTTTGGAACTGATGCGCTCTTTGCATTTCGTCCACGTTTGTATATAGCTTCTTCGTCATCCGAAAGTACTGGTAGGATTATATCAACGATTTCTGCTTGAGTAGTTGCTTTCGAAAGTTTTGTGGTCATTTTGTTTAGAGTATTCAAATTTCCACTAAATCCCTTTAGTTCATGTTCGCGAACAAAAAGTTCATAAACTGCATCTCCAATAAATGCTAAATTTAAACTACTTATGCTCTGTGCCATTTTACTCCCTCTCTTGTATCCTCGAGAACTATACCCATATCGGTTAGTTTCTCTCGTATTTTATCTGCCCTAGCAAAATCTTTTTCTTTTCTAGCCGCCTGACGTTCTTCAATTAATTTCTCAACTTCTGAATCTAATGTTTCTTCAGGCTTATCTAAGATAATTCCTAAAATGTCGCACATAGTAACAAGTCTTTTTTCAGCGAGTTCGCAAAGTTCTGTAGAAGAATTATCCTTTATATTAGTGTTGATTGCACGAACGAATTCAAATACTGCTGAAATAGCATCAGCTGTGTTGCAATCATCCTCCATAGCTTTTTCAAACTTTTCAAGATATTCAGCACCAAAGTTTTTATCTTCGCCTTCATCAAAACAAAAAGATCTTCCATCTGCGTTTTGTTCTGCATAATCTAATTTTTTCTTTGCATTAATGATTCTTTCTAATCCAGCTTTTGCTGATGCCATTAATTCATCAGAAAAATTAAGTGGGCTTCTATAGTGTGCGCTAAGCATGAAAAATCTTAATATCTGTAAATCATATTTTTGTGCTATATCTCTTACAGTAAAGAAATTTCCTGCGCTTTTACTCATCTTGCTTCCATTAATATTAAGAAAAGCATTATGCATCCAATAATTAGCAAATGTTGTTCCGTTTGCAGCTTCACTTTGTGCTATCTCATTTTCATGATGTGGGAAAACTAAGTCCTCGCCACCAGCATGAATATCAATCGTATCTCCAAGATATTTTTTGCACATTGCTGAACATTCAATATGCCATCCAGGTCTTCCATCGCTGTACTTACTTGGCCAACTAGGCTCCCCTTCTTTTTTCGGTTTCCAAAGAACAAAATCCGTAGGATCTTCTTTTTCGTCCTCTCCCGTAACTTTTATATCTCTGTGACCGCTTTGCATATCATCTAATTTCTTTTTAGAAAGTTTACCATATTCAATAAACTGTTTTGATCTAAAATACACAGTTCCGTTAGATTCATATGCAAAACCTTTCTCAATAAGAATATCAATCATGTCTAGCATGCCATCTATTTCTTTTGTTGCTAAAGGTGCTATGGTCGCTTCTCTTACATTCAAAGCTTCCATATCTTTTTTACACTCTTCAATATAACGTTCAGAGATAATTGATGAATCAACATCTTCTTCAAGTGCTTTTTTAATTATCTTGTCGTCAACATCTGTAAAATTTGAAACATATGTGACATCATAACCTTTATATTCTAAATATCTTCTAAAAGTATCAAAAACAATCATAGGTCTGGCATTTCCAATGTGAATTAAGTTGTAGACAGTTGGTCCACAAACATACATCTTAACCTTGCCTTCCTCGATTGGGACAAATTCTTCTTTTTGTGCTGTTAAAGTATTATAAATCTTCATCCTAATTTCCTATGTGGTTTATTTTATTCCCATAGTGTACCAAAAAAACTCTAATTGTCAACGATTCATAAACCTTCTATATAATTTTCTTGCAAAAAATAGGAAAATAAAGCTTATAACGCATAGAGAAATAAGGGAAAGTACTACCCAGAGTATAATCATAGGGGCGCTTGTCTTAGGAACTGGCTTAACTTCGTCATTAACTGGCACATATTTGTTCACTATTTTTCCTAAATCGCAGACATATAGACTAATATCTTGATCAATTTTTTCAACATTTATCAGCAATTTGTCATCTAAAAGCTGATATCCCTTAGATGTTTCAAGTTCAGTTAGTATATACTTTCCTGGATAAAGTTTTGCAGAAACTACATTTCCATTTAAGTCGCTGGCCATTTCGCATACTTTCTCACCTTTTTTCGCCCTTAGAACACCATCTGGTGTTTTAATGTCCTTTGCCGCCTTAATTTCAAATCTGGCACCTGTTATTATCTTATCGTCTGAACCTACTTTTTTGAACTTTACAATAAACTTTTGGGCTTCATTGTAAAAATCTACCGCACTAGCTTTATCTTCCTTAATTTTGAATTCAACTTCTTCAGTATTAAGGCTATAACCTTCTGGTGCTTTCTTTTCCTTAAGATAATATGTCCCAACTGGCATGTTATATTTTATTACGCAAATTCCTCTTTCATCGGTAACAAGCATATCCTTATCTTTCATTTTAATAAGTTCATGCTTCCAATTATAAATTTCAAATTCGGTACCCGGTTTAGCAATAACCAATTTTGAGTCATTTGCAATTTTTGTAATTGCCATCTTACCAGTTCTTAATCTGTTTTCTCCCTTAAATGAAACTGTTTTTCCTTGCGTTAAATCTTCCTTACTGATTTTCCATTCCAGTTCGCAAGCATATCCATCTTTTTCATAGTCCTCAGGAATCTCTATTTCCTTTATTACATAATCATCATACGGAATATTTTTTAAGCTTGCCTCTCCATTCTTATCAGTAACAATCTCTTCAACAAATTCTCCAGATGCTCCTCTGACCTCAAACTTGCATCCTTCTCCATTTTTAACTGGAACGTCATCTTCTTCATACTCAGGTTTTTGCAAAGTCTTTTTTATACTTAAATTAAATTTAATTATGTCGTCAGTTGTATTGATTACGGGACATGTAACGGACCCTTCTACATCTGTAAGTGTAGCGTTAAAAGTTTCATCACTAATATTAAAGCCCTTTGCCGCCTTTGTTTCTTTAATATAATATTTTCCTTCTGGAAGATTGTTCCAAACAATTTCTCCATCACCGTTTATTTTTTTCGTTCCATCGTCGCCTAAGGTTTGTCCAGTTGAAACCTTCTTTTTTGAAATTGCCTCATTTGCTTTATAAACAACGCTTGATTCAAATCCTCCGTAAATAGCCTCTGCAGCATAAAGCGTATATTCTGCTCCTTCTACGCTTGCACCCGCTCTTTTAATTGTTCCTTTCTCACTATCTCGTTTATTAAGAGTGATTGATCCTGTTGGAACAGTTAGTTTTGCACTAATCATTCCTATAATATCCTGATTAACGCTTTGGCCTCCTATTAAACATGCTTCGTACTCAAGATATTTAGGAAGTGGCTTTTTCATCATTGCATCATAAACAGTTTGGAAAACTGTGTGTGCTTGACCAGTATTAGAAAATCCGTATGTGTCTTTCGAATGGATATAACTTACGATTGCATGGGTAATTAAGTATTGATTCGATTCGCTTAACCCTAAAGCCTTAACCGTTGCGTCATATAAAAATACGCTAGCAGGTCCTCCGTAGCCTCTATACAGTGCTTTTATTAAGTTTTCATCAGTGCCATTGATAATAGTCGCTGTGCGTGTTCCTCCTGACGGTGCAGGAAACGATGAATTACCGCAATAAGAATATACGCCATCAATCCAAAAAAGCGGCGTTCCCCAAGAAATTCCTGATACTGCCCATGAATCGGGATACAAAAAAATAGTACCTACCGATAGATTTACATTCTTCTCTTTTGCTTGGCTTTTGGTTGGCATAGCAATAAAAATACTCATAAAGCATATAAATGTTGCAAGAAGTATTATGCCAATTTTTTTTATTATGTTTACTGTTTTCATTGTGGTCGGTATGACCGGACTAAAAAAGACAAAAAAGCGACACAAATAATGCGTCGCTTTTTAGTAAAATTGATTATATCACTTTAACAAAATTTTTCAATTGGTTTTTTTATTAAGACTATGGCGCTTGCTGCTATTCCTTTACCTTTTCCAGTAAATCCTAATCCTTCTTCTGTTGTAGCTTTAACACTAACTTGATCTAATGTAAGATTAGTTGCCAAAGAAATTTTGCCTCTCATTTCAGTTATATAAGGACTAAGTTTTGGCGCCTGGGCAATTATTGTTGAATCGATATTAACGATCTCATATCCGCTATTTCTTATAACAGATGCAACCGCCCCTAACAATTCAAGAGAGTTTGCGCCTTTATATTTCTCATCTGTATCAGGGAAAAGTTTTCCAATATCGCCTAAAGCTGCAGCTCCTAAAAGTGCATCCATAATAGCATGCAACAAAACATCTGCATCTGAATGTCCATCGAGGCCTTTCTTAAATGGAATTTCAACGCCACCTAAGATAAGTTTTCTTCCCTTTATTAACTTATGTACATCATATCCTTGTCCTATTCTCATAATGATATTATATATTTTTAATAGCCTTTTGCAAATTAAAGATTTTCAAAGGTGTTGTAGTGATATATTAAGTAATATATAATAATTCAAAACAAACTATTAAAGGTGTGAAATATGAAAAAAATTCTTGTTATCGGAACTGGTGGCACTATAGCCTCAAAGCAAACAGAAAGTGGCCTTGCACCTTCTCTAAGTGCTAAAGACCTGCTTGATGCAATTCCATACGCTGCATCAATATGCGAAATGGAATGTGTGCAAGCCTTTTCGCTTGACAGCACTAATGTTCGTCCAGGTCATTGGCTTATTATCGCAAATATTATTAATAATAATTATGATAAATATGACGGTTTTGTAATTACACATGGCACAGACACCCTCGCATACACTGCGGCAGGACTTAGTTATATTATTACAAATAGTCCAAAACCTATTGTACTTACTGGAGCTCAAAAACCTATGGATGAAGATATAACTGATGCAAAGCAAAATTTAATGGATGCTCTTTCTTATGCATGTGACGATGGCAGCCATAATGTATGTGTTGTATTTAATGGAAATGCTATCGCCGGAACAAGAGCAAGAAAAAATTATTCAAAAAACTTTGCTGCTTTTGTAAGTATAAATTTCCCTAATTTAGCACAAGTTCAAGATCACAAAATAATTAGATATTTTCCTGACAATATATGTGGTGATATGCATTATTATGATTACATCAACCCAAATGTCGGGCTTATTAAATTAACTCCTGGAATGGATAACAATCTTATGCGTTATGCACTTAGTCACTATGACGGACTTGTTATTGAAAGTTTTGGTGTTGGCGGACTTCCTGAATACTCTGACTATTTTAATCAAGTAAAAGAAGCCGGAGACAATGGCAAACTTATTGTTATGACAACCCAGGTTCCAAATGAAGGAAGTGACCTTTCAGTTTATAAAGTTGGTGCCATTGTAAAAAATAATCTTAAGATATTAGAAGCACATGATATGACTTCCGAAGCAGCCCTTTCAAAACTTATGTGGGTGCTCGGTCAAACTAATGACTTTGAAAAAGCCAAAGAATTATTTTATAGCCAAGTTAATCACGATATACTCTGCGGAGAAATTAAAGATTAAGTAAGATCATTAATATACCAGAAACAAAAAGGAAAATCGTTACAACAAACCTTACTATTTTTTCTGGCAGAATGTTGCAAATCTTCATTCCACCAAAAAGTCCGATTAACATGAACGGAAAAAGTATTGCTGTTCTTTTTAGTATTCCGACGGTTATTATTCCAATACATGAATAAACAATTATTCTAAAAACATTTTCGATTAAAAAAAGTGCACTAATATTCGCCTTAAATTCTTCTAAAGAACTCGTTGTCTTCTTTACATATGCCGCAAGAAATGTTCCTATTCCAAAAAGTCCCGTTAGCACACCTGATACTATTCCTATTACACAATAAGCGACTAGCGCCGCCAATATCCAAAGCCACATAACTTACACATTATAATCTTCTATTTCCAATTGTGCAAAAAGTATATAATGCATCAATGAAAATATTCAGACAACTTTTATTTTAACAACCCTGAATTTATATAGCTCGCGAAGCTGACGTCGCTAGCGCTGTGTATGGGCGCGCGACGTCCTTCGCTACTTGCGGTGGCTAACTTTGACCAACAGTACATGTTCTTTCGAGTGCCACCTTAGTTTATTTACTCTTCCACAAATAGGCTTGCTGTGGAAGAGTAATTTTTATTTAAGGAAAAGGCCAAATTACTCTTCCAAAGAAGACCATTAATCTGGAAGAGTAAATATTTTAAAAAAAATAGAAAAAGTTACTCTTCCAGAAAGGAGGTTAGTTGTAGAAGAGTAATTTTAGGAAAATTTATTGATAAAATTACTCTTCCTTATGAGTTACTTTCATGGAAGAGTAAAATGCACTTAAGTGCTTCACCGCCTTCACGAGCAAGCAGCCCTACAAATACTGATTTATCACAGCAATCAAATTGCCGTTTACCGTAATATTATTAGCAATGGTAAACTACTTCAAATTCTTCGCACACAACTTTTGAGTGTTCGTTGAATTTTTTATTAATTGACGTAAGCTCATCTGTTAAAAAATTAATATGAACGTCTCTCCAATATTCTAAAGACATATCTCCCTCGCCTTCCTTGAAGGCATGTTCTTTTGAAACTTGATTAAATTCTGTTACATAGATTTTCGTAGTTTTTATTATGCATACTGCTTCTTCTTGTGAGTTTAAGATAACGCTATAATCGCCTACTTTAGGTAAAGGCACATCATTATTTATGTATAAATCATATGCTGAACATGTTGCAGTTTTAATACCTTTAATAACTAGGCTTGCCAATTTATCAGGTGCCTCACTAAACGCCCACGCTTCGTAAGTTCCTTTTAAGCCTGATTTTTCCCATAATTCTTCTGCTTTCATTCACTTCCTCTTTTTATTATTCATATTCGAAATTGAAAAAAGAGTTGACACAAATGTATCAACTCTTTTTTAGTAGCGAGAGGGGGATTTGAACCCTCGACACCGCGGGTATGAACCGCGTGCTCTAGCCAACTGAGCTATCTCGCCGTGGGACCTACAGGGCTCGAACCTGTGACCCCCTGCTTGTAAGGCAGGTGCTCTCCCAGCTGAGCTAAGATCCCAAATGCGCATTTCGAACGCGCCCCGTTAGTATAATAAAATACTGATGCATTGTCAACAATTTGTCTATTAATTTGGATATTTTTTCATTCCTGATATTTTGTGAAGGCTTCTTTTATGCATACGCTCAATCTTTTCAATTATTTCTGGTGCAACGCCTGATTCACTTCCATTTTCTAACGAATTTAAGTACTTATCTAAATCTGAATACAAAATTCCCATTTCGCCTTCATCGGTTTGGCCTTCTTCTAAACCTGCTGATGGAGCCTTTGTTCTAATATTTAATGGAGCATCTAAAAATTCTAAGAATTCATACACCTCACCTACTGTCAAGTCTGCAATAGGATTAAAGTCTGCTCCGCCATCTCCGTATTTTGTATAATAACCAACATAAAGTTCGTCTTTATTTCCAGTTCCTGCAACCAATCTATTTTCGGTTTGCCCTATCGCATAAAGAGTTGTCATTCGAAGACGCGGATTTATATTCTTGACGGCATCAGAAGAAAGATCCATATCTATTCCTTCTAGCAAAGCTTTTCTAGTATCCGTCAAATCCACATTTCTAGTTTCTATATCAAACTGCTTTGCAACTTCCATTGCGTCAAAAGTATCTTCTCCAAAATTTCTAGCAGATGCGCAAGGCATAATTACACCAACTGTATTTTCGCATGCTTTCTTACATAAGATTCCTACAAGTGCAGAATCTTTTCCTCCAGAATTACCGTAAATAATTCCTGATGCATTCGCATCATTTATTAAATTCTTTATCCAATTTACTCTTTTTTCTAGTTCTTCTTTGTAATCTCTCATAATTAAAAATGAAGGGGCTCATGTTTCGAGCCCCTTTTCATTATCTAAAAATTATTATTCATTAGCTGCACGAACTACACACATTGCAATATTTCCAACTAACTCCGAAACAGGGGCCGAACGTGAGCAGTCAGAAGCAATCTTCTTGAATCCTTGAAGGAATGGTCCTGGTGCATCTGCTTTTGCAAATTGCTGAACTAATTTAACACCAATATTTCCAACGTTGATATCTGGCCAAATAATGATATTAGCTTTTCCGGCAACTTCACTTTCTCTTTTAACTTTTTTAGCTGCAACCTTAGGATCAATTGCTGCATCAAGTTGGAATTCACCGTCAATTTTAAGGTCAGGTCTTCTTTCGTTAGCGATTCTTACGCTCTCTCTAACATCGTCAACCATCTCATGTTCCATACTTCCATCTGTAGAGAATGAAAGCATAGCGCATCTAGGCTCCCAACCTAATAAACCTTTAACTGTCTCACATGCTGAGATAGCAATTGAAGCTCTTTCAGCTGCAGTAGGTTTTGTACAAACAGCACTGTCACCGAATAATAAGTATTGTCCTTCACTTCCTTCAAAGCCAGGAATAACAAAAAGGCCTGTTGATGAAGCTGTGTCAATTCCATCCTTAAGTCCGATTATTGTGCTTGCACCTAAGATAACTTCACCTGTTGTATGTGTAAGGCCTGCGAAAGTAACATCATACTCGCCTACGCATTGAAGAATCATTGCTGTATACATAGGGTCTTTACTCTTTCTTGTAAGAGATTTAAGACTAAGCATATCTGAATATTCAGCAATATATTTTTCAAATGCTGCTGCCTTTTTTTCTTCATCATTGTTATCGAATATTTCCATTCCAGAAATATCTACGCCAAATTGGTCTGCAGCTGCCTTAATTTCAGCAGGATCACCAACTAAAGTAGCTTTGCAAAATCCTTGTGTAACAGACTCATAAGCAGCCTGAAGCATTTTTTCTTCAGTTGCTTCTGGAAAAGCTACTCTTTGAGGATTAGCTTTAGCTTTTTCGAAAATCATTTCCATTAAATCCATAATAATTGTCTCCTAATAAGAAATATAGCCACTCCCACGTTAATGGGAGTGGCCACGCGTTTAATAATTATTCTTCGCAAAGTTCTGCAATATAATCAGCAGCGTCAGCAAATGTAGCTTTTCTGTTGAATTCCATATAAGGAACTTCTACATCATACTCATCTTCAAGTGCTGTTGTAAACTGTACGATATTAGCAGATTTGCACTGTAAATCTTCTTTGAAGCGAGTCTCTGGTCCTAATGTGCTAGGGTCAAGACCGAACATCTTTACAGCTTTTTCAATTAGTAAATTAATAACTTCTTGTTTGAACTCCATGAATTGGGTTCTCCTTTCGTGCTAATTTATTTTGCTGGTGGTAAAAGAACTACTAACATCTGTGCTGTGTCAGGACCGATGTTTGTAACGCATTTAGGTGAACCAGCTGCAATATGAACGCTGTCACCAGCTTCAAGAACTGTTTCAACACCATCTTCACCTTTGAACTTCATTGTTCCGTGAAGAATGTAATAAATTGATTCTGATTGGTTAGAAGCGAACTCTGTGCCGCCACCTGCTGGAAGGAAATGTGTTAAACCATTAATAAGTTGTCCTCCATCAACATCAGCTGGATCATGAAGTCTTGTGCATTTGCACTCATTATGACCTGGAGCTGTGTAGGTATAATAACCATCTTTTTTTGTGATTTTGTAACCAGCCATTTTAAAAATCCTCCTATAAAACTTAAAAATTAAACGTTTAATTAGTTCTTGCGAACTGCATTTAAGTATAGCACATTCTATACTAATATACAAAGGTCAGATTGAAATTTTGCGTATTTTAAAAACACAAATAAGTACAACTGCCGCAATACATGCCACCATCACCACTATATAAATCCAGGTTGCCGGATAAACGAAATCCAGATAGTTAAGAAGGAGCATAAATGAGTTTGCTGCCATATGGCAAACCATTGTAGATGTGATATTTTGAAACTTTTCGTTAAGATAGCAAAATAGCACGCCAACTATGAATGCATATACTCCCTGCATAAGATTCAAGTGATAAAATCCAAAAAGAGCTGAACTTATAAGTGCGCTAACCCAAAAGTTAAGTTTTATTCTTAAAAGTCCAAATATTAATAATCTAAAAATAAGTTCTTCTAAAATAGGTGCTATAAATACTGTGCTTACTATTATCCAAGCTGTAGAACTTTGATAAACCACCTCTTCAACTGCGCTATAACTTCCCAATATATTATCGATATGCATAAAACTCACAAGAATGCTAGCGCCATGCGACGCTAACACTCCAAGTAAAATACATAATAAATAATATAAAGGATGCTTAAAAATATATTTATTTTGCGGTTTCATTAGAATATCTTAAAGACAAGTGACAAAACTAAGAATGCTGCCACTGCTACCAATACAGCAATAACTACGATTGTCCAAACAACTCGAGTTGTTCTTTCTTTTTTTGAAATTTGTTTTCTTTTATTCTTGTTTGCCTTATATTCGTCTACTTTTGCCTGACTCATATCCTCTCCTCCAAAAGTCCAATTAATTATCATCTGGTTTAAATCTAATTATATCAAAAGCTTCTAAGTTCTGTCCAAAATCTACATAGAAAATTTGTCTTGGATGTGGGCAACTTTCGATATGTTCTTCATTTTCATTTACCATATCTAAAACCTTTGCCGATATATTTTCCCCATTAGGCTTCATTATTTCAACTTCGTCGCCAACGCTAAACTTATTTTTTTGCTCAAGTCTATAATAAGTCTTCCCATTTATTTCTTTATTTCCTTCGCCACCTGCAATACCTAAGAACACCCATTCTTTAACATAAGTATTTGCGTCATATATTTGAGCACTCTCATTTGGCTTTCCAAAGAAAAATGCCGTTGTATATTCTCTATATGTGCATTTTGAAATTTCACTCTTGTAAAAATCTATGCGAGATTTATATTTTTCTGGACTTTCAAAATAATCGTCTATTGCCATTCTATATGTCCTAGTTACGCTAGCAACATACAAGGCACTTTTCATTCTTCCTTCAACCTTAAAACTATTTATTCCAGCTTCAATCATTTCCGGAATATGCTCTATCATACAAAGATCTTTTGAGTTAAAAATGTATGTTCCTCTTTCGTTTTCAACAACTGGCATATATTCACCTGGACGTGTCTCTTCAACGAGATTATATTTCCAACGGCATGGATGTGTGCAATCCCCCATATTGCCACTTCTTCCTGTCATGAATGCACTAAGCAAACATCTTCCGGAATATGAAATGCACATAGCTCCGTGAATGAAACTTTCTATTTCCATATCTTTAGGAATTTGTTTTCTTAACTCTTTTATTTCTTCAAGACTTAATTCTCGGGCACTAACTACTCTTTTTGCGCCCATGCTGTGCCAGAAATTATACGTTCCATAATTAGTGTTGTTTGCCTGAGTGCTTATATGAATTTCCACTTCAGGTAAAACTTCTTTTGCGATTTGAAAAATTCCTGGATCAGAAATAATAAGAGCATCTATTCCAAGTGGCTTTAATTCTTCAAAATAATCTTTTGCATGATTTAAGTCTTCATTATGCGCCAAAATATTAGCTGTCACAAAAACTCTTACGCCTCTTTCATGTGCAAACTTAACGCCTTCTTTCATATCTTCTATTGAGAAGTTGTGCGCATTTGCTCTTAAAGAGAACGCTTCTCCCCCAATATAAACTGCATCTGCTCCATACATAACTGCCACTTTCAAAACCTGAAGGCTTCCTGCTGGCATTAAAAGTTCTGGTTTATTTTGTTTTAATCTTTCGTTTGTAATCATTTTTTTACACTAACTGAGATTCCATCTCCAACTGTTAAAATTGTTGTATCCAAATCTTTTCTATGTTTTATTTCATATAAGAACTCTCTCATGCGTTCATGTATCGTTCTTTGTCTTCTTTCCGTCGCAAATCTAGACTTTATCAAATCTCCTTCTTGAAGAACGTTATCCGCAACCAGTACAGAACCTTTTTCCATTAACCTTACCAGGTCAGGTAGCATTGTAATATATTGAGCTTTCGCAGCATCTAAAAAAATAAAATCATATTTACCTTCTAACTTTTTTATTATCTCTACCGCATCGCCTTCAAGTAAATTTATATTGCTATGTCCTTTAAGATTTTCTTTTGCTTTTATTAGGCGAGGTTCATAGTTTTCTATTGTATCTATTTTTGATAGTGGCGCAATATCTTCAAAAACTAATGCCGAATATCCAATTGCTGTCCCTATTTCTAGTATATTTAAGTCCTCTTTTTTTTCTAATTTTATTTTTAAAAGAACTCTCAAAAAACTTTCCGTTTCTCTTCTAATAATCGGCACATCATCTTTTTGCGCAACTTCTCTAAGGTTCTCAAAAAAAGGACCCCCGTCCCTTTCTAAAGAATGGATATATGTTGTTAATCTTTCAGATACAATCATAAAAATATTATAAATAAATTTACCCCTTTTCGCAAGAAAAGGGCAAACAAAAAGGGGCTCATATTCTTGAGCCCCTTAAGAATCATTTGTTTTATTCTTCTACTTCCGCTTCTTCGTCCTGACTTGTCGTTTCTTCTGCTTGTGTGGTTGTAACAGTTTCGCCTTCGTCCATTGTTCCATCTGAGTAATCATATCCAGAAAGAATATTTACTATTTTCTCAGTTGTGAAACTCGGGCTAACTTTATATGTTCCTGGCACGAAATCAGCATCATATACAAGGCATCTGGTCTTGAACATTCCTGCATCAGCTATGCATCCCATCTCTTTAAGTTGTTTTGCAACTTCGGCCCTAGTTGATGTTTCTGTAATGACAATCTCCATTCTTGATGTGTTGGTTTTATCATAAGCTGTGTCGTTAAAAATTCCAAATGTAACAAAGAAGCCTACCAAACAAAGAACAACTACACCAGCAACAATAGCGGTACGAATAAGAAACTTTTTGGTTTTTACCTTTTTCATAGCTCTCATTTTAGCCATTCTTCGTTTTTGTTCAGCATTAGTTTCAACCTTAGTACGAGCAGCGCTTTCGTTAGCTGCTTTCATATTTGCTGTTCTAGTTTTTAAGAAATGTTCTCTAATAGTTGCCATAATAACTCCTATTTATTCTACTTCCATAATAAAAGGCAATATCATCGGCCCTTTATTGTTTTGCACATTGATAACACCTTTAACGGCATCACCAATTATCATTTTTGCCTTACCTCTATTGTAGTGATTTTTACTCAAATAATCAATCAATGTATTATAAATTATTCCTCTTATATCTTCAATAAGTTTTTCGTTTTCAGCACCTAAAACCCATCCTCTCGTAAACACTTCTGGGCCAGAAATTATAAACTTATTTTGGGTATCTATGCATACCGTAACAATCATTACACCTCTTTCAGCAAGATCTTTTCTATCTTGAATAATTGTTCTTCCTACGTCCTCAACGCCAGAATTGTCAACATAGATTCCGCCAGATTGAATATGCTCTACAACCTTTCCCTTCTTTTCGCTAAGTTCTAAAACATCACCTGTGTTAATCATAAAAACGTGTTTTGAATCATAACCCATCTCATATGCAATTTTAGCATTAGCCATTCTGTGTCTATACTCACCATGTACCGGAACAACATATTTTGGTTTTAAGAGTGCATATATTAATTTAATTTCTTCTTGGCAAGCATGTCCCGATACATGAGTCTGTTCAAAAATAACATCTGCTCCCAATGCGCTAAGCTCGTTCATAACATTCAAAACAGCTTTTTCATTTCCAGGAATTGGATTTGATGAGAAGATTACAACATCTTTATCTTTAATTGTTATTTTTCTATGCGTTTTTGTTGCCATCCTAGAAAGCGCCGCCATATCTTCGCCTTGAGAACCCGTTGCAATTATAACAATTTTGCTATCAGAATAATTACCCATCTCATCAATGCTAATCAACGTATTTTGTGGGACATTTATATATCCTAGTTCTTGCGCTGTTTCAATTATTCTAAGCATAGAACGGCCTTCTAGTACAACCTTTCTTTTGTACTTATAAGCAGAATTAATTATTTGTTGAACTCTGTCTACGTTAGATGCAAAAGTCGCAATTATTATTCTTTGCTTTTCATGTTCCGCAAATAAATTATCAAAGTTTTCGCCTACAGTTTTTTCACTTGCTGTATATCCCGGTCTTTGCGCATTAGTCGAATCACTAAATACTGCCAAAACTCCTTTTTGCCCTAATTCAGCAAAGCGCCATAAATCAATTGAATCTCCATAAACAGGTGTGTAGTCAACCTTAAAGTCACCCGTATGCACTAAAGTTCCTGCCGGAGTTTTAATTGCCAAAGCTGCTGCATCACTTATACTGTGATTCGTTCTAATAAATTCAACCTTAAAATCATTGATATAAATTTTTTGTCCATAATCAATAACCTTTAGTTTTACAACATCTTCTTGATGAGTTTCTTCTAACTTTTTATGGATAAGTGCTAGCGAAAGTTTTGTCCCATAAATAGGAGCATTAATTTCTTTTAATATGTACGGAACTGCACCTATATGATCTTCATGACCATGAGTAATAAAGAAAGCTTTAACTTTGCTCTTATGCGCCTTAAGATAAGTGATATCAGGAATAATTAAATCTATTCCTAAAAGAGTATCGTCAGCAAATGCCATGCCACAATCTATAACGATAATATTTCCGTTATACTCGATTGCCGTCATATTCATTCCTATTTGTTCCATTCCGCCTAGTGGAATAACCTTTAAGCTTGTTGAAACTTTTTTAGGCTTGCCAGAATGCTTTTGGCGTTTATTCTTTGTTTGATTAGAACGCATCTGCTTTGTTTTTTGCGTTGTGTTTGTATTTTTTCTTGCCATATTTCTCCTTAATTTTTATACAACAAGAAAAATAACCCCTACTGCTATTTAAGCACAAAAATAAGGCCATACTTTTCTTGTTTAATTTTTATTTTAGTTAGAGCGGTCCTGTTCGCCGGTGCCGTCTCTAAAAATAAATCACACTAACTCTTCGTCTTCTAAAAGTTTTTCGAAAACGCTTGCAACAGCTTCGATTTCGTCATCATCTTCTACGAAAACATAAACTGCCTCAGTATCGCTAGGTTCTGAAATGTCTTTCATAATATAAGCCTCGGCTTCTTCTTCGTCATCACTATCAGTAACCAGCAAATAATTTGTATCATTAAGTTTCGTCTCTTCTACAACAAAAAAGACGTCTTCTGCTCCATTTTCATCTGTAAAAACAATTTTGTTATCTTCCATAAGTTTACCTTATCTTAATTTTTTGTTTTATTTGTGTCCTTTATTTTATTCATATATTCTTCCAAAATGTAGCAAGCTGCAAGTTGATCAATATATGTTTTTTGTTCACTTTTCTTTACGTTCATTTCGTCCAGTTCATGTTCCGAAATAAGCGTTGTATATCTCTCATCTACAAAAACAACTTCAGTATTTGGCAAACGGTTTTCAAGTTTTTCTTTAAAATCTTTCGTAAGTTTAACTCTTTTACCTTCACTTCCATCTTCCATAAGTGGAAGTCCTAAAGCTATTTTTTCGACATTTTTTTCTTTTACTATTTCTTCGATTCTAGCGAGCGTCTTTCTAAGTTTTGTTTCGCTGTCGCGCCATATAGTCTCAAAAGGCTGCGCTGTCATTAAAAGCTCATCAGAAAGCGCAACACCAACGCTCTTAGAACCGTAGTCAAGTCCCATTAATCTCATAAAACTATCCTAGAGTTATTTTAATTTATTGTCAATGTAGAATCTAATCGCTTCTTCAATAAGCTCATCTCTTTCTACCTTGGCAATCATTCCTCTTGCGTTATTATGGCTAGTAATATAGGTTGGGTCTCCTGACATAATATAACCTACGATTTGGTTTACAGGATCATAACCTTTTTCAGCCAACGCGCCATAAACTCTCTCAAAAACCTCCTCTACTGTAGGAAGTTCTTCTTTTGGGATCTTATAATGTTGTGTAAAATGTAAATCTTGATTCATTTAATCTCCACTTTTTATTTCTACGAATCGTTAAAACTTTTGTAACAATTTCGTAATATTATATCAAAATATTAACCTACCTACTCTGAAAATGCAAGTAGATTTTTATCTTCTAAAGTTATTGGAACTATTTGATTTATAAGGCTTTCTTCACTTTTAAGCTGCACTTTAATATAATTTGGTGTAAATCCTATTTGAATTTTTCCTTCTTCGGTTAATATCTCTTCTTCAACTAGCACGCTTAAGGTTTTACCTGTAAAACTTTTTATATATTCCTTTTCAAGTTCTTTTTCAACTTCTAAAAGCGTAGCTACTCTCTTTGCTTTTTGGCTTTTGCTTAACTGCCCTTTCATCTTATCTGCCTTTGTTCCTTTTCTTCTTGAATACGGAAATACATGAATGCCAGCAAAACCAATTTCTTTTGCAAAGTTTACAGACTCGTTAAACTCTTCTTCACTTTCTTCTGGGAATCCTACAATAATATCTGTTGTGATTGCAGGATTGTCAAAATACTTTCTTAGAAGATCTACTCTTTTCTTATATTCTTGCGTACTGTATTTTCTGTTCATTCTTTTTAACACACTATCTGCGCCACTTTGAAGCGAAAGATGAAAATGCGGGCAGATGCTTTCTAATTTAGAAATTCTTTGAACAAACTCCTCCGTTATAAGGCTTACTTCTAAACTTCCAAATCTAATTCTTTCTATACCGTCTATCTTATCAATCTCTTCACAAAGTTCGACAATGGCTATGTCTGCATTTTTCTTTTCTTCTAAATCAAGTCCATACATGCTTAGGTCGATTCCAGTTAATACAATTTCTTTGTATCCATTTTCCGCAAGGTTTTTAACTTCTGCTAATATATCTTCTTTCTTTCTTGAACGTGAGCGGCCTCTTAAATAAGGGATAATACAGTAAGAACAAAATCTATTACATCCATCTTGAATCTTTACATAAGCCCTTACATGCTCACCCTGGTTAGTAATTTTTTGTTCTTCGTATTCTCTACAGTTAGTTAAATCCTCTACTAAAGTTGCTTTGAACTTTAAGTTCTTGTCTTGATTCTTATGAATTAAATCCATAACAATTTCAAGTGTCTTACTTTTTTCGTTATTGCCAATAACTACGTCAACCTTTAAATCTTTCATAAGGCCTTCTTTATCTTCCTGCGCATAGCATCCTAGCGCTACTGTGAGCGCTTTTGGATTTATTTTCTTTGATCTATGTAGGATTTGTCTGGATTTTCTAGAAGCTTCTTTTGTAACGGAACATGTATTGACTACATAAACATCTGCAAAAGAATTAAAATCTACGACTTCAAAAGAAAGGTCCTTAAATTGTTCTAGGATCGCTTGCGTTTCATATGAATTTACTTTGCAACCTAATGTATGAAAAGCAACCTTCATTAAATTTCTATAACCTCAGTTTCATCTATTGCTTTTTGAATCATCTCGCCTGCAATCTCATCTAGTTTTCTTTCGCTAGTTACAATCCTTTTTAGTGTTGGTTTTGTTACCGGGTGCTTAGCTACGAAAATTGTGCAGCAATCTTCAAAAGGAAGAATACTCGTTTCATAAGCACCAATCTTTTGCGAGATATCCATAATATCTAATTTATCGAATGCACAAAGAGGTCTATAAACTGGAAGTGTGCAAACCTCGTTTGTTACAAGCATACTTTGCATTGTCTGGCTTGCAACTTGTCCTATACTCTCACCCGTTACTAATCCTAAGCATCCGTTTTCTTTTGCGAAGTGCTCAGCAATTTTCATCATAAATCTTCGCATAATTATCGTAAGTTCATCATGCGGACAAAGCTCGTAAATCTTCATTTGAATTTCCGTAAAGTTTACAACATGAAGTTTTATTGGTCCTGAATATTTAGAAACTATTTTTGCTAGATCAACAACTTTTTGCTTTGCTCTTTCTGATGTGTATGGCGGGGCATGAAAATAAATAGCATCTAAACTCACGCCGCGCTTAGAAACTAAGTAGCCAGCAACAGGGCTGTCAATTCCGCCTGATAAAAGTAGCATCGCCTTTCCGCTAGAACCTACAGGCATACCACTTAAGCCTTCTATTTGTTTTGAATAAATATTTATTTCTTTTTCTCGCAATTCAATGTTAAGCATTATTTCCGGAGCATGAACATCTACTTTAAGAGTTTCAAATTTGTCTAAGAGAAACTCTCCAATTTGCTCATTAAATTCAACAGAAGTCATTGGATAAGATTTGTCTGCTCTTTTCGTATTAACCTTAAAAGTGTGCGTCTGGCTAAGGTCATAATTTTCTTCCATATATTTTGCTGTATCACTTTTAAGTTCTTCATAAGTTTTCTTTTCGAGTTGTGTTACTGGGCAAATCCAAGCTATACCGAAAACTTTTTTCAAGGCCTCTATAGCCTCATCTTCATCGTTTTCTTCATAATGGACATAAATACGTCCCTGAGTTTTTACTACCTTTATATCTCCAGGCAAATCTTTTAGTGCGCTTTTAATATTGCGAACTAACATATCCTCAAAGACATATCTGTTTTTTCCTTTTACGCCTATTTCTGAATACTTAATTAAAAAAATCTTTTCCATCATTGTTTCCTTATTTGCTAACAAACTTTGCTAGAAGTGGCA
Organism: Lachnospiraceae bacterium; assembly: GCA_045598285.1. Classification (GTDB taxonomy): domain Bacteria; phylum Bacillota; class Clostridia; order Lachnospirales; family Lachnospiraceae; genus RGIG5612. Next base: position 65,833 of record JAZLLU010000022.1, read on the forward strand.
AAATTGTTTTTAATTGTTCTAATGTATATTCTATTTCTTCTTCTTTTGTGTCTTTGCAAAAACTAAATCTAAGTGTGCAATCTGCTTGTGCTGGAGTTAGTCCAATAGATTGAAGCGTGCCTGAAAGTCCTGGTTTATTAGATGAGCAAGCCGAACCACTAGATACATATATTCCTTTTTCTTCTAGTGCATGAAGCAATACTTCACTTTTTACTGGAAAGAAAGTTGCGCTTACAATATGCGGAGCAGAAAGCGTATCCTTATAACTATTAATTTTTATTTTACACCCAGCATCCTTCACTGCATCATTTAGCTTAAGTTTTTCAAGTCCTTCTATTAAACTATTTTTCAAGTTTATTAAATGCTCTACATTTTCTTCTAGCTTTTCATAAGCTTCTTTAGCACAAACGCTTAAGCCGGCTACTCCCGGAACATTATCTGTTCCGCTTCGCATTCCTTTTTGCTGTCCCCCACCTAAGATAAGTGGTTTAACTTTTAAGCCTTCTTTTATATATAAGAATCCTACTCCCTTAGGTCCATGAATCTTATGTGCACTTACACTAAGTAAATCAACATTCCATTTCTTAGGATAAATTTCATATTTTCCAAAAGCTTGAATAGCATCTACATGATAAGCAATATCAGGATTTATTTCTTTAATAAGTTTTCCTATTTTTTCTATATCTTGGATTGCACCAATTTCATTATTTACCATCATGGTAGAAACTAAGATTGTATCTTTTCTAATAGCATTTTTTAATTCGTCTAAATTTATATGCCCTTTGCTATCAACATTAATATAAGTGATTTCGAATCCTTTCTTTTCTGGATCAATATCTTCGGATAATTTCATCTCACTTAAATATTTCAATGCTTCAATAACACTTGGATGTTCAAAAGCAGTAGTAATAATATGACGTCCTCTTCGTAAGTTAGCCATTGCATACCCAATAAGTGCTAAGTTGTTAGCCTCAGTCCCACCCGATGTAAATACTATTTCTTTTTCATTTACTTTAAGAATTTTTGCAAGAATTTCTTTTGCACTTTTAAGATATTTTTCGGACTCAACGCCCTTCATATGCTTACTAGAAGGATTGCCAAAATCTTGTGACATAACTTTCGTCACAGTCGCTATAACACTTTCTGAAACACGCGTTGTTGCGCTATTGTCTAAATAACATTCCATAAAAAAATTATAACATAGAAGACTTTATAAATAAATAAGAGGGAAACTCGTACTCAAGTTTCCCTCTTAGTAAAATCTAAATAGAATAATTATTAAAATTATTCAGCTGGATGCTCTGCATAATATTTAGCAATAGCGTCTTTCCAAATCTTGATAGCATCATCAATCTTAGGAGCTGTCTTACGAAGTTCTTCTAATTGACCTGCTTGTAATCCATTAACGAAAGTCTTCCATGTTTCAAGATTGTCGCCTTCAATATTCTTAATGATTGGTTCGCCACGTTTTGCCCAGTAATCCCATTGTGGATCTTCTTTTGTGTGAACCCATGCAACAAAGTCTTTATATAATGCATCACCAAATTCTTCTTTTACAATTTTTTGTAATGATGGATCCCATGAATCCCATTTAACCTGGCTTATGCAATACATTTTAACTGTTGTAGATAATTCTTCATCAAATGTCCATAAATACTTAGCAAGGCATTCTACATCATCTTTTTCTGCTGCGATGCTAAAAATCTTAAATACAGCAGTTGAGTTGAATGCGCCTTCTACAAGACCATTTTTGAATGCGTTACCTGAATCAGTAATAAGTTGATTACTTTCTACGCCACCTGCTTCACGAACAATTGATTTAAGCAATTCGTTATCAACCATAATTCTTTGTCCTTTAAAGCCTGCTGGTGTAGACATATCTGCTTCCGAAACCATTGCAATAGCTGTACCAAAGTTAGCACTTGCTAAGAAAGGAATAATACCTAAATTATCAAATTCGGCTTGCATTAACTCGTTAGGATTTGTAATTAATACATCACGCATAATATCGTTTGCTGAAAAGATATCCTTAAATCCCAAGAAAGGTTGTGCTGCTGATTGGTTTGTGTATGGGAAGTATGAAGGATTATTTTGAAGCGTAACATCACCAATATCAACAAGGCCTGCTCCAAGTTCATCAGCTGCTGATGTTGCATTTGTGAATCCACCATTATTAAGTTTTAACTTATAAGTAACTTTACCGCCTGTTCTTTCTTTAATTCTATCTAATGCTTGAATTAAATAAATACAGTTCTCATTATTTGTTGAAGATGAGCTTACAAGTAATTCAAGTTCTGGACCTGTATATTCGCCCGAACCACCCTTGTCACTCTTCTTTCCACAAGCGGCGAACATAGTAAGTGTTAAAGCAACGATAAGAACGAGTGCTAGAACTTTACTAATTTTTTTCATGTTTGTTTCCTCCTAAATATTTGTTTATGTTTTTTTATTTACTAATCACCCCGTGATTATTTATAACTTATGTTGCAGGTGTAACCATATGTGATGGTAAGAATGTCGCAATTTCCGGGAATATAATCAACAATACCAATATTACTATGTCAAGGGCAATAAACGGAAGTACACCTTTGAATATTTTTTCTACCGGTTTTTTCGATACACCACTCATAGTATATACCGTCATTCCAACAGGTGGCGAAATTGAACCCAATGCCATAAGTTTTACGATAAAGCAGCCTAACCAAATAGGATCAAATCCAATATTTGTAAGAGCTGGATAAAGGATAGGCATAGTAAGTACTAACATTGGAATTTCTGGAAGGAACATTCCAAGTATTAAGTACACGAAAATAAGTATAACAGCTAATGCCCATTGTGGAACTTGTAAACCAACAACTGCTTCCGAAATAATATCAGGTAAATTACTTACAGTCATAAACTGAACAAAGATATAAGTTGATCCCATAAGGAAGAAGATCATACCCATTAAAATACCTGTATCCTTAAAAGCTTTCCAAAGGTTTTTAGCTTTACATTGACGGAAAATAATCGAAAGAAGGATTGATCCTACAGCACCGATTGCACCAGCTTCTGTAGATGTAAACCATCCTGCATAAATACCACCTAAAACAAGGAGCATTAAAAGAATAATTGGAATAACTTTAAGAAGAGTTTTCCATCTTACGCTCCATGGAGCCTTTGGTGATTTTGGACCATATTCCGGATGAATTCTACAAAGAACCCAAATAAGGACACAGTAAAGTATAATCTGGATAATTCCTACAAAAATACCTGACATAAATAATTTACTAATGTCATTTTCAGTAATAATGCCATACATCATAAATCCTGTACTAGGTGGGATAAGAAGTGCTAGCGGTGCACCAGCAGCAGTACAGCCACAAGCGAAAGTTTCATCGTAATTACTCTTTTCCATCTCTGGAAGAGCGATACGGCTCATAATCATAACGCCTGTATTAGCTGAGCCACAAATAGCTCCTAAGAAACCACAAGCAACAACTGTAGCAGAAGCAAGGCCACCTCTAAATCTTCCAAGCCATGCTCTAACAGCTGCATATAAATCAAATCCCATTGTTGTTTCTGCTATAACCGAACCCATTAAAGTAAACATCGGAATAACTGTGAAAGCATATGCATTTAAGTTATTAAATGGAGCCGTTCCAAGAATCGTGATTGCAGGAACAAAACCTCTAATAATCCAAAGTCCAACAAAGCCAACAACTGCGAGTGCAGCACCAACCCACATTTTAAGTGCAAGTAAAATTAATAATACGACAATACCAATGATGCCTACAATTACATTAAAACTCATTTGTTATCACCCTCCTTTACCTCGCTAGCTAAAGGATTGACATTGCCATTTGCACCTTCTTCTTTCTTTGGTAATTTACCAATAATGCTCATACCATATTTGCCAAAAGCAAATTCCCAATCAACTGATCCTAACTGATTTTCTTCGTTGTAGTTTCCATGTTTAACAAGAACGACGATTTTTCTAATAATTGTCATAATAACAGTTAAAGCCGCCACAGCATAACTTATTCCAAAGAGGAAAAGAAATGGCCATTGCGGGAAATTAATAGCCGTCCATACAACGTTACGTTCTAAACTACGTGATCCTTGGATAAATTGTTGGTATGCAATAAGAACAATCATCACAAAAGAAACAATTAAGATACACACTTCAAGAATTAATTGTGCTTTTGGTTTAAGGCGCTTAGTTAACATATTAATGTCAACCATACTACCTGTCATGATAGAAGCACCAAGAGAAGTCATGCAACTTACAAGTAATACTTGAGCCCATTCAGCACCACCTTGAATTGGCGCCTTAAAAATTATTCTAGACAAAACGTCAGCAGTAATAAGAAGCGCCATTATTGCTAATAGGGCCATACATATGTAAGAGCAAATGAGTCCAATAATTCGAACTACTTTCATATATTTCCTCTCCTTAAAAAATATGTCTACCATCTTGTATTTATAGATAGTAATATGATAAACTCTTGGGTAGGACAAGGTTCAAATGTAAAAATAACAAATAAATGGGGTAAATTTTTGTGAAAAATGACCAAGGCTCAAAAAATTTCTCTATAAGCGCTTTTGCCAATGCATGTGGCACAACGAAAGACACTTTGTATCACTATGAAAATCAAGGTGTTTTAGTACCAAACACCGATGAGAAAAATCACTATAGATACTATAGCCCTGAAGACTTTCATCGTTTTCAATTTATTGCGCATCTTAGAAGAATGGGCTTTTCTCTATCAGAAATTCGCGAATGCTTAAAAAAACGCAATGTTGCCTCATATGTTGATATACTTAGCCTTTGTCAGGATAAAGCTAAAGAAGAAATTTATAATGCTGAACGACAATTTGATATTGCATCAAAGGCGAAGGAAGCTGTTACAAAATTTTCTAATATTTCTTTTGAAACCCCTAAGGTTGAATATTCTGATGTCGAATATTTCCGTTGTGATGAATTTTGCGGAGAGTTTGATTCTTTAGACGGTTTATCGCAAATAGAAAATCACTTAGCAACTGCTTTTAATATGTCTGATACAACTAGTAATATTGCGGTTTTTAAAATTTCTAACGAGTCCTTAAATGGCTCTACTCCACAACATCTAGAAATTATGGTACAAACATCTGAGCCGGAAAATGTTAATCCAGACAATCTTCATAAAAAAGAAGCAGGTCTATATTTGCACATGCTTTTTAATCTTGATCTTATGACATCTACAAATAAAGACCGTGAACGTTGTTATAAAAAAATGATTAACTATGCCTTAGAGCACAATTATACAATTATTAGCGATCTTTATTGCTACGATCACATCGGTAGATTCTTAACCGACAAAAAAAACGAATTCCTTTCGGAATTCGTTTTCGGAATTATTTAATTTAATTGGGGTATCCAAAGTTTCGTGGGGTCTGGCTTTAGTAGGGTCTGTTAGTTGGGTCACTCCGTGGGGTGCTTCCGTGGGGTCTGTCCGTAGGGTTTCTCCGTGGGGTTTCTCTTAAATAAATGAGTTTACAAAAAAGGAAGGAC
>JAZLLU010000023.1:0-10180 GCA_045598285.1 Lachnospiraceae bacterium
GCCAATCAAACTAACAACAACTTTTGTTCCAAAGACTAATCCTAAAACGGGAGATAACAATTCTTTATTCTTAATAATTGGAATCATTGTTTTAAGTGGATCACTTATAGCTGTTTTAATCTTTTCAAAGAAAGCACGCAAGATGTTCTTACCTATAATCTTAGGTTTTGCCCTCATAGGGGGGGGTGCTTGGAACAACAGCTGTCAAAACGCAAGCAGCTGATACTCCAGAGGCGATTGAAAAAACGACAAAAGTAACAGTAGACGGAAAAGAGATTGAAATAACAAGCTCTGTAACATTTACAAAAACAGAGATTCCTGCAAAAGGTAATTTAATTACACTTGGTGGACAAACGCCAGAGGGCGAAGATAACTTAACAAATGTATATAGAGTTCTTAAAATGGATGGCACAAAAGCTTTTGTAATGTCAATGTGGAACGTAGCAGATTCAACAATAAAATACTATACGGATGAAAGTAAATGCACAACGAACTTTACAGGATCTGGTGGAGAAATTAATGGTATAAAGTATGATGGAAGTGATCTTGATAAATACTTAAATGAAACATTTTATAATAGTTTACAAACAACAAATCCAAACATCAAAAACGCAATAGTACCACAAACAATAGAGCAGAAAGCATATGGACTTGCGTTCTTACAACCGGAAAGTGGAAATTATTGGACAGGAGGTACTGGATATAATGAGGAGCCAACAACATATTATATAGAAAATCCAGGATATAGTGCACCTGTAGAAGGAACAAGAAATGTATATGCGCTTGAAGTAGAAGATGTAATTAATTATCTTGGAAATAGAGCAGAAAACCTCAATGCACCAAACTTAATGAAGATGTTCTTTAACGGTCCTGTCCAAGAAAATAATAAATATTGCTGGTTGCGCTCGGCTTATGCTGACAGCGACGATTATGCTTATGGCGTTTACGCCGACTCCGAGTACGGCGCCTGCCTCCTCTACCGACTCGAATATGTCGAAGATTTGGTAGAGGCGCGCGCGGCTTTCGTGGTAGATTTAAGCCAATGCGCATGGACACTAGCAGAAAAATAAATAAGATAACAAATGAAAACAGGCAACGGCCTCGGCACATCATGCCGAGGCCATTTTCTTTTTAAAAGCTCGCACCCCGCATGAAAAGAAAATTCGTTTTTTGCGATTTATGAGTGAGGCTTTAGTGAAACTTAGCGAAGACGAAGGGAGAGCGCGCACGGATGGGCACCGTGCGCATTAAAGCTCGACCAAGTCGAGCGCTAGTTTCAGTTAGACGAACGGGTGATGAGCAAAAACGAAATTTCTTTTTTGCGTGGTTCATACTAAGATTGCTAAAATCGTGGCAAGAATGTGCTAAATGTGATATATTAACTCTGTATGGATTTGTTTGAGTATGCTACGAAAAATAAGGTAAAAGAAGAAGCCCCATTAGCATCTAGAATTAGGCCAAAAACTCTAGATGAATTTATGGGCCAAAAGCATATTTTATCTAAAGGAAGTCAGCTTTATCGATTGATTGAAGCTGATAAGTTAACGTCAGTTATTTTTTATGGGCCTAGTGGAACAGGAAAGACTACACTAGCGAAAGTTATTGCGAACAAGACATCTGCAGATTTTAAGCAAATCAATGCTACTGTATCTGGAAAAAAAGATATGGTAGATATTGTTGAACAAGCTAAAGTTACTCGTGGAGCATATGGCAAAAAGACAATTCTTTTTGTGGATGAGATTCACAGATTTAATAAAGCACAACAAGACTATTTATTACCATTCGTTGAAGATGGAACAATTGTTTTAATAGGTGCAACTACTGAAAATCCATATTTTGAAGTTAATAGAGCGCTTATTAGTAGGTCAACAGTATATGAACTTAAGCCATTAGATAAACAAGATATAAGACAAATAATTTTAAGAGCACTTGAAGATAGCGAAAATGGTTTAGGGATGTTTCATGCTCAAATTGACGAAGATGCTCTTGAATTTTTAAGTGATTTTGCAGGCGGAGATGCGAGGACTGCATTAAATGCAATAGAACTGGGCGTTTTAACGACCCAACCAAAAAAGGATGGAATAATCCATCTTACTAACGAAGTTATTGAAAGCTGCGTTCAAAATAAGAATGTACGTTATGATAAAAACGGCGATAACCATTACGATACTATTTCAGCTTTTATTAAAAGTATGAGAGGCTCAGATCCTGATGCTGCAATTTATTATTTAGCAAAAATGATTTATGCGGGAGAGGATGTAAATTTTATCGCTAGAAGAATAATGATTTGTGCAGCTGAAGATGTAGGTTGCGCAGACCCAAGAGCTTTACAACTTGCCGTAGCTGCCCAGCAGGCGGTACATGTAATAGGAATGCCTGAGGCAAGAATTATTTTAGCAGAAGCAGTACTTTATGTTTGTGGAGCTCCAAAAAGTAACTCTGCTATTAATGCGATTGATGCAGCACTTGAAGTTGTAAAAACAACAGATATAAAAACTGTCCCACCACATCTTCAAGATGCACACTATAACGGCTCAAAACAATTAGGCCACGGACTAGATTATAAGTATGCTCATGCTTACGAAGAGCATTATGTTGAGCAACAATACCTGCCTGACGAATTGGTTGGAACAACTTTTTACGAACCAGGCAACTTAGGATATGAAAAAACAATGAAAGAGCGTTTAGAACGCTTAAGAAATAGAAACAAATAATGGATAGCATACTAAAGGACGCCTTATTATTAGGCCAAAATAAAAATATCGCAGAAGAAGAATATCTGGTTGCAATACATAAAAAGGAACCGGCTGTTTTTGAGATTGCTGAAAAATCCGTTACTCTTGAAAATATAACTATCGATACATATAAATCATTAAAGATTGAACTTACTACGCCAGGATATATTGAATTTGAAGCAACATGCCAAGATGAGTTCGTCCAATTGGATAAAAATTTGTTTTCAACAGAAGAATTTGTTAATGGTAGTTTTGCTTTGCAATTCAAGATAATAGAATCAAAATTACACGCAGGAAGAAACTTTACATTTATTAAGATTCGTACATCAACTCAAGAAATAGAAATTCCAGTTGAAGTTAATATACAAGTTAAAGTTTTGTATGGGGAAACAAATGCAAAGAGTTTGTTTATTAAACTTGAAAAGATTTATCTTGAATATCGACTTGCAAATATTTCTCAAACTGATTGGATAGAGCAATCCATTGAATCTTTAGAAGGTGTTGGTGGACTTGAACTTGATTCAATGTTTCTTATGCTTTACAAAGCACAACTTTGTATTCATTCTCAAAATTATCAAGAAGCAGCAAATATTCTTATGTATTTAGCAGAGCAAATTCCAAGGTTGCCAGAGCAAAACATGGATTTAATTTGCTACTTTAACTATGTAAGACTTATTTATGAAGATATAACTGAAGAGAAGGAAGCTCTTTTAGAAAATATAAAAGGGATTTATAGCGAGAAGAAGTCTTGGAGAATCCTTTGGATTATGCTTCAACTAGATAAAAGATACACCAAAAATCCAGAAAACCTAATTGAAGATATTGAAAATGAATATTATAACGGATGCCATAGCCCAATTATGTATGTTGAGGCAATAAGAGTTTTAAGACAACATCCTGAATATGTTTTTGAACTAAATGATTTTGAACTTCAAGTATTAAATTATGGCGTTAAAAATGATTTTATTAATGCACCTCTTACAGAAAGACTTGCAGAAATAGTTTTATCTCTAAAAAGTAAAGATTTAGGTTTAAGGGACTTAAAGATTATTGCAAGAATTCTTAAGTTCGGATTCGATAATTTCCAAACTAGAAATATAATAAAAGCACTTTGTCTCGTACTTATTGCATTAGAAGATAAGAGCCAAAGCAATGCAAAATATTTTGAGGTTGCAATAAGTGAATTTTTGGATGATATTCCAGAACTTTTCACATACTATATTTACACGATAAACCAAGATGAATATAAACCGATTCCAAAAAGACTTATGGAATATTTTACAGAAAATATTGAAAGTCTAGAGGGATATTATTCATATTTCTTTGCAAATATTATCGTAAATAAAGAAGAGAACCCTGAATATTATAGAGCCTTCCAAACGGCTATGATTCTTTATGCACAAGATAGTATTGTTAATGGAATCGTAGATAGACATATGTCAATTATCTACAAAGAAATATTAGAAAATAATCTTTTGACAGAGCAACTTCAAACAAGATTATTTGAAGTTTTAGCCACAAAAAAAATTGTTTGTCATAGCAAGATTATGATAAGTGTTATTGCTTTTCATAATGAACTTAACACTTTCCAAGAAGTGTTCTTAGATGATAAGGGTGAAGCATTTGTAAGGATTTATTCTAGTGATGCAGTACTTCTTTTTAAGGATAAAAAAGGAAATTTATATGCAAATGTCAACTATGAAAAGTGCGATATTCTTAACAGCAAAAGTTATATAGATCTTTGTATTCAAGGTGTTCCAATTAGCGAATACATGATTATGAAAGATACTTTTGCACTACTTAAAGCTTATAAGTCGCCAAGTGAAATTCTAGAATTTTTAACAAGGAAGATTGACTATTCAAGATTTAGAGGAAGTTATATTGCAGAACTTATAAATGGTAATATCGAATACTATTATAGGTGTTCTAATGACGCGTCGTTGCATGACGAACTTTTGGAATTTTTGAAGTATGATATTCCGCCTGAGACTAGAGGAAGACTTATTGATATTTTAATTGAAAAAACTTTGTATAAGAGAGCTTATGCAGAAGTTCAAAATAGTGGATTCGAATATATTAGCGAAGAAAATTTAATTAAACTTAGTGTCGCACTTATTGAGCTTGGAAACTATAGATATAATGAAATGCTTTTAAGAATGTGTGAGCATTGCTTTAGTAGCACAAACTTTAATCCAAAGATTTTTAGATACCTTGCAGAAAACTATAATGACAACATTGAGCTTATGGTTGAACTTTATCGTACAGGAAATGCGTTCAGTGTTCCTGTAGGAGATTTGCCAGAAAGAATATTAAGAAGAACATTAGAGACAGAAGTTGAGACAGAACTTTCACCAGTTATCTTTGCAAAATATTTTATGGAAGGCGAAGATGAAGAACTTAAAAAGAACTATTTGATTTTCAAATGTAAAAGATTCTTCTATCATGGCGAACGAAAAGATGTAAGTTTCTTTAAGTTTGTAGAAGATATGATAAACAGCAAAGCAGAATTTCCGGTAGTAGTTATTATTTCTTATTTGTTGTTTATGTCAGACAAGAGTTTGGAGAACGAAAAGAGAATCAAAAAAATAGAAGAACTCTTAAAAGATTTAGTTTCAAAGAGCATAATGTTTAACGAGTTTAAGACATATGGATTTTATTTTCAACTTCCAGCAATGCTTGCCAACTCGGTAATTATTTCAAGTTTTAATAAAGATACAAGGGTTGTATATAGAATTGAGGGAAGAGACCCTTATGGAAATGATCCAACATATGAAGAACAATTAACAGAAATATTTGAAGGATATTATACAAAGTATTTTACATTGTTCTATGGAGAACGATTAGTGTATAACCTTGATAATGGACCAACGATGGCAATTAGTTACACTGATCTTGATATTGTAGATGATTTGTCTCGCTATTCGGAACTTAATAGAATATTGAAATATAATATGTCAGGAAACTATTATGAACTTCGAACAGCAGCAAGAGATTATTATGTTAAAGATAAATTGATTGATAAGATATTTTAGGCAAGATGAAAAAACCAGGTTTAATAATTGGAATTGATTACACAGATAAATATTGTCAGGCTTGCTATTATTCATATAGACACAACAGGCCAGAATCGATAAGTACCGGCGAAGAACAGTTAAGGTATTTATTCCCGACTGCGCTTTGTTTTAATGAAGATACAAAGAGTTGGGAAATAGGCAAGCCAGCTGTTGATTATGCTGAGCAAAAAAATGGAGTTTTATTTACGGACCTCTTATCAAAAGCAATTTCTGAAGAGGTGTGCTATATCAATGATTATGAATATTCTTATACCCAACTAATTGCTGTTTATATTGGAAAATTAATTGAGCATATTCAAATAGCAACATCAGTAATGACTATTGAAAATATAACAGTCAATATGCGAAACATTGACCATGCAACTAAGAAAATTATGTTAGATGTATTTGAACATCTTAAAATTGCAAATTCAAAAGTCAAACTCCAAACATGTTCTGAAAGCTATGCGTATTTTGTACTTAATGAGAATCCGGATTTTTGGCATGATGGTAGTTTATTATTTGAATTTTCAGAAACAGGATTTTATCAAAAAGAACTTAGCGTTACTGAGCAAAATGGAGAACGTTATATTTATGTAACAGAAAACGATTGTTCAGAAGATTTTACAATAAAGAATCTTGGTGGATATAACGGTCCAGGCCTTATGGATAGCAAATTTTTACTTCTTTATGATGACCTTATTAGTCAAGGAATTGTATCTAGTGTTTTTCTAACGGGCCAAGGTTTTGAAAATATTTGGTTTCCAAATACACTTCAAGAGATGTCGAATACCGCTAGAGTATTTAGGGGAAATATTTTATATGCTAAAGGAGCAACAATTGCAGGATATAAAAGAATTTACTCAGACGAAGAAGAATACCAAATAATTTGCGAAGGAAGGACAACAGTTAATATTTCTACAACTGTCAAGCACCAAGGGGTTGAGATGCTTGTAAATCTTTCTAATGCAGCAGTTGATTGGTTTGATGCCGGCTCAACGACAGAATTCATTTTAGATGATACAAGAACAATTGTGTTTTATATTAGATCGCTTATTTCAAAACAAAGAGCAAGCGTTGAGTTTGATTTGGAAAATTTCCCTAAGAGACCAAACAAGACAACTAGGGTAGAAGTTGAAATAAAATATGAGAGCCCGACTGAATGTGTAATAGCAGTAAGAGATTTAGGATTTGGAAATTTCTTCCCATCTTCTAACAATAGTGTAGTTAAAAGTATTAACCTAGAAGGATATCTATAAAATGGCAGGATTACAAACTTGTACAAAGATGGCAAAAGAGCCATTCTACATACCGAAGATAGATAAGAAGGTTTATTCTCTCGAAGAAATAAATTTCTTTATTTACAACAATATTAACCTAATCTATAAGGATTTCTTTAGCGATTCTCTTATTGATTTTATTGAAGTTGGTCTTGGAAGGAAAGATATAGCCGATGGACTTAGAAAAATAAAAGAGAAAGATGGTAGCGCAAAAGAACTTATAAGTTTCATCTTGAAAGAAAGTTATTATTATTCTCCAAATGAGCTTGCAAGAATAGCTAACTTTGTTGTCAATATAGATAATATGACCGAAGCAGAAAGATTGAAAATCCAAGCTGATGGATTTTATAAAGCTGGACAGTATGAATCTGCACTTAGAGTTTATTTTGAAATTCTAAATAGGATAGACGAGGAAGATACTTTAACAGAAGCTTTCTTCGGTGGCATTGCATATTCAATTGGAACTATTTATGCAAAACTTTTCATGTGCAAAAATGCTAATAGTTACTTCTCGAGAGCTTATGAACTTTATCCTGATACATCTTATGCCAAAGCGTGTGTTTATATGGCGCTTATCAATAATGATGAGGAAGAAATCTTAAAGACAATAGTTAAATATCATATAACAGATGAAGCGCTAGAAGTTATGAGAGCAAGGGTGCGTTCTTTGCGCCGTGAGATAGAGACTAGTGATGAAACACTTAATTTTATTTATACTTTTGAAAATGAGGCTGCAAGTCAGCAAATTATAGAACAATGGAAAGAAGAGTATTATGAAAGAATTAGCTAAAACTTACAACCCGCAAGAGATTGAAAATAGGATTTATGAAAATTGGCTCGAGAAAAAATATTTTCATGCCGAGCCAAATGAAAATAAAAAGCCTTTTACAATTATAATGCCACCTCCAAATATTACAGGGCAGCTCCATATGGGACATGCCCTTAATAATACGTTGCAAGACATTATAATCAGACAAAAAAGAATGCAAGGATATGAAGCTTTATGGCAACCAGGCTCTGACCATGCTTCAATTGCAACAGAAGTTAAAATTATTGAAGAACTAAAGAAACAAGGAATAAATAAAGAAGATTTAGGAAGAGAAAAATTCCTTGAAAAATGTTGGGAATGGAAAGAACAATACGGTGGAAAAATTGTTCGCCAGTTAAAGAGCTTAGGCAGCAGTGCTGATTGGGATAGAGAACGCTTTACTATGGATGAAGGCGTAAGCGATGCAGTCTTAGAAGTTTTTATTAAATTATATGAAAAAGGATGGATTTATAAAGGCACCAAAATAATTAACTGGTGTCCTAAGTGCCAAACATCCGTTAGTGATGCAGAAGTTGAACATAAAGATACAGCTGGAAAATTCTGGCATATAAATTATCCAATTAAAGGCGAAGACGATTTTATTGAGATTGCAACAACACGTCCGGAAACTATGCTTGGAGATAGTGCAGTTGTTGTTCACCCTGAGGATTTGCGTTATCAAAAATATATTGGCAAGACTTGTATCTTACCTTTGATGAATAGAGAGCTTCCTATTATTGCTGATGATTATATCGATTTAGAAGTTGGAACAGGTGCTATGAAAGTTACGCCGGCACATGACCCGAACGATTTTGAACTTGGAAAACGTCATAATTTAGAAGAAATTTGTGTGTTTAATGATGATGGAAGCATTAATGAAAACGGCGGAAAATATAAAGGACTTAGCACATATGAAGCTAGAGAAGCTGTTGTAAAAGACCTTGAGGAATTAGGCCTTTTAGTAAAGGTAAAAGACCACGAACATAGCGTAGGATATCATGATAGATGTAACACAATTATCGAACCAATGATTAAACAACAATGGTTCGTTAAGATGGATGAGATGATTAAGCCAGCGATTAAAGCAGTTGATGAAGGTGAAGTTAAACTTATTCCACCTAGAATGAGTAAACTGTATCACAACTGGACAGATAATATTCGTGATTGGTGTATTTCAAGACAACTTTGGTGGGGCCATAGAATTCCTGCTTACTATTGTGCTGAGTGTGGAAAGATGGTTGTATCTAAAGAGGTGCCTAGTAAATGCCCTGAGTGTGGATGCACTACGATGAATCAAGATGAAGATTGCTTAGATACATGGTTTAGTTCAGCACTTTGGCCTTTCTCAACTCTTGGATGGCCAGAAAAGACGAAAGACTTAGAATACTTTTATCCAACAAATCTTTTAGTAACTGGCTATGACATTATTTTCTTCTGGGTAATTAGAATGGTATTTTCTGGTTTTGAACAAATCGGAAATAAACCTTTTGATGCCGTTTTGTTTACTGGATTAGTTAGAGATGACCAAGGAAGAAAAATGAGTAAGTCATTAGGAAATGGAATAGATCCACTAGAAGTTATTGAAAAATATGGTGCTGATGCACTTAGATTTACACTTGCTACAGGAAACTCACCAGGAAATGATATGCGTTTTTATTATGAGAGAGTTGAAGCAAATAGAAACTTTGCAAATAAGATTTGGAATGCATCAAGATTTATTTTAATGAATCTTCCTGAAAGTGAAGATGTTTCTAAATATTTAAGTGAAGGAAAAGCTAACTTAACAGATGCGGATAAATGGATTCTCTCAAAAGCTAATAAGCTTGTAAAAGATGTAACAGAAAATCTTGATAAATATGAAATTGGAATGGCAGCAGATAAACTTTATGAGTTTATTTGGGAAGAGTTTTGCGATTGGTATATAGAGATGGTTAAGCCAAGACTTTATGATGAAGGACAAGAAAGAAAAGCAGCACTTTATACACTTCAAAAAGTTTTAATTCTTGCACTTAAACTTCTTCATCCTTATATGCCATTCGTAACAGAAGAAATTTATACAACAATTAGACCTTACGCAGTTTTTGAAAACCCAGAAGAGTCAATTATGATTTCTAAATGGCCGGAATACTTAAGCGAAAATTCTTTCGAGCAAAGTGAAGAAAAGATTGAACTTATTAAGGAAGCTGTAAGAGGAATTAGAAACGGAAGAACACAAATGAATGTTCCAATTTCTAAGAAAGCTTTAGTTTATGTTGTAAGTCAAAAAGAAGAAATTAGAAACATATTTGAAAAAGGAAAAGTATT
>JAZLLU010000024.1:0-24595 GCA_045598285.1 Lachnospiraceae bacterium
CTTTAATTGAAGGGAGGAAATAACATTGGCAAATAAATTTTATGGAACAGGTAGACGTAAAAAAAGCATAGCTAGAGTATATGTTGAGCCTGGCAAAGGAAATATCACAATTAACAAAAGACCAATCGACGAATACTTTGGACTTGAAACACTTAAAGTAATCGTTCGTCAGCCTCTTGAAGCAGTTAATGCAACAGACAAATATGACATTACTGTAACAGTACGTGGTGGTGGATTCACAGGACAAGCTGGCGCAATCCGTCACGGCATCGCAAGAGCTCTTCTTCAAGCAGATTCAGATAATCATGATGCATTGAAGAAAGAAGGATACTTAACAAGAGATCCTCGTATGAAAGAAAGAAAGAAGTATGGCTTAAAAGGCGCTCGTCGTGCACCACAGTTCTCAAAACGTTAGTCAGAACAATATTTCAAACAACAAAATCCCGAAGGCTTTTTCCTTCGGGATTTTTGATTAAAGGGCAACCTAGTATGGACATCAGTGAAGCAATCATAAAAGAAAATCGTAGTAAATTATTGGTAAAATACGTTGTACCATCGTTGCTTAGTATGCTAAGCGTTTTTTTGTTTACCATTGTTGATGGTATATTTGTTGGCCAGGGTGTAGGAACGGACGCGTTAGGTGCAGTTAATATTGTCTTTCCGTACATAATGATTTTTAACGCATTTGTTATGCTTACAACAATTGGCGGCCTTACTATTTCTTGTAACAATATCCGTTATAACTAGTACAGCTCTTAATGTTTTTGGCGATTGGCTTTTAATTTTTCCGTGGGACATGCACTGGAATAATTTTATTTCACAGTTTCAATTCTTACTGTATTAGTGTTACCAGGTTCTGCATTATTTCTTCCACCTGTAAGGACAACCTTGTCACCTGGCTTCAAACCGAAGGCCTTTATTGCACTTTCTAAACCTTCCTTGAACATTAAATCTTGAGAATCATATTGTTTGTTTAGTACAGGAGTTACTCCCCAACTTAAAGATAGCTGACGCCAAATTTTTGGATTTGTTGTAGTTCCAAGAATTGGGGCAGGGCATCTAAAACGACTTACCATACGTGCGGTTTGACCCGTGATAGAATTAACAACAATTGCTTTTGCACCGACATCAATAGCCATAGAACATGTTGAGTGGGAAATAGCATCGAGATTGTTATTAATCTTAAAATCTGTGAATCTAAATCTTTTTTCGTAATGAATTTGACTTTCTGTATATTCTGCTATTTCAGCCATAGCTTTAACGGCTTCGACTGGATATTTTCCGTTCGCAGTTTCGCCGGAAAGCATAATTGCTGACGAACCGTCATAAACAGCATTAGCAACATCAGAAACTTCAGCTCTAGTTGGACGAGGTTTTTCTATCATAGACTCTAGCATTTCGGTTGCTGTGATAACACGTTTGCCTTTGATGTGACATTTTTGAATAAGTTCTTTTTGAACTGAAGGCACTTTTTTGAAAGGAATCTCTACGCCGAGGTCACCTCTGGCAACCATAATACCATCAACATATTTAAAAATTTCATCAACGTTATCTACGCCAGATTGGTTTTCTATTTTTGCAATAAGGCAGATATCTTTTCCGCCATTGTTATCTAAAAACTCTCGAAGTTCTTTTGCGTTATCAGCAGTAGAGACAAAAGATGCTGCAACAAAATCAACATCGTTTTTTATTCCGAAAAGGAGGTCGCTTTTGTCTTGCTCGCTTAAGAATTCATGCTCGAAAACTTTCCCAGGGAAGCACATACTTTTTCTGTTTGAAAGTTTTCCGCCTATGACAACTTTACATACAGCATTAGTTCCTTCTATTTTTTCTACACAAAGTTCAACAAGACCATCGTTAACTAAGATAGTCATTCCAACTTCTAATTCGTTAATTAAGTTAGAATAACTTACACTCACTTTCGTTTGGTCTCCAATAATATTGTCGGATGTAAGAGTGAAGACATCGCCATCATTTAGAACGATTGAATCATCTTTAAATACACCAATACGATATTCTGGACCCTTTGTATCTAACATAATAGGAAGTGGAACACCTAGTTCTTCGCGAAGAGTTTTAATAGTATTAATTTTTTCTTGTTGTTCTTCATATGTTCCGTGCGAAAAGTTAAGTCGGGCGGTATCCATGCCCGCCTCACACATTTTCACAATAACTTCTTTACTATCGCTTGAAGGGCCGATAGTGCAAATGATTTTTGTTTTTCTCATTTGTTTATCCTCGTTAACTTATTTGATACTAGTATAATATAAAAATATGAAATAAAAAAGACTTCCTTCAGGAAGTCTTTTTAAAAAAATTATTCAATTGCTTGTAATTCTTTGTCAAGATCATCAAGATGTTCCAACAGATACGCTGACTGTGGGAAGGTTGAAAGCTTACGAAGTGTAAGTCCACCAACAAGTTTCATCTGAGGGTTTTTTGATGCGCCATCTGCATACTTATCAAGAACTGCGCATGCGCGAGGGTCCTTTAAGATTTCTTTAACTTTTGAATCGAGTGAAAATGCCATTTTTAATTTCCTCCTTTGAAATATTATTTATTAAAAACATGTCCATCCACCATCGCATTTGATTTCTTCGCCATTTACATAACGTGATTGATCGCTTGCGAGGAAGAGTATAGCATCAGCTAAGTCTTCAGGCATGGCTAACTCGCCTGAAAAATTGAGAAGTTCACTAGTCCTAGCAAAACCAAATTCGTTTGCTGGAGGCATAACCAATGGAATATCAGTTATGACTCCGCCAGGTGAAATTGCATTACAGCGAATATATTCGTCTTTGTACATATAAGCTGTATTTTTTGTTGCAGCGAGAACAGCGCTCTTACTAGCACAATAAGCAACTCCGGCAGTTTGATGAGTAGCACCAACAGAACAAATATTAACGATTGTTCCACCGTCGCCCTGTGCAAGAAATTGTTTGCATTCTTCACGCATGCAGTAAAGCAAGCCGAAAGTATTAACCTTGAATATTTTCTCAATCATTTCATCAGATACATCAGCAATAGCTGTATTGTCGTCCATGATTCCTGCATTGTTAACAGCAACGTCAAGTCTTCCGAATTTATTTACGGTAGCTTGAATAATTTCTTGTACAGATTTTGAATCGCTGACATCACCAACGTGATAATCAACTGAACCTGGTAGTTCGCTACATTCTTCGCAAAGGGTTTTTAAGAGTTCTTCTCTTCTAGCTACTGCTAGGACCTTTGCACCTTCCCTAGCAAGAAGAGTTACTGTAGCACGGCCGATGCCTGCTGTTGCGCCTGTGACTATGCATACTTTGTCATCCATTCTTCCCATAGCAACCTCCTAACAAAATACTTTGCTTGTAACTATTGCAGGGGAACCATTTGGACCAACAGTGACTTTTGTACCTTCAGGTATTCCTACACGAATATTTGCAAAGCCAATATTTTTATCAACAGTATAACCATAGATAGCTTGAGCACATCTGCCTACTTCTACACCATAAAGATATACTTTTTCCCAAATAGAAATATCTTCGGTAGATTCTCTTTTAAATTCGAGCCCGACCATCTGGTATCTTGGATTATTTTTTATTTTCAAAGTAGCTTCTTTGCCTATGAAATCCTTGCTTAAATCTACTGACCACCCAAGACCACATTCGAATGGGTTTAAATGCTTGAAATCTTGCTTAAGAGGGAATCCCTTTTCCATAGGAATTGATCTTACATATACCTCGAGAGTATAAATTTCTTGTCCACCAGCCGTCTCAACAGCTTTGGAAATCAACTCTTTAATTTCGCCTGTTTTTTCGAATGCACAGTAAACTTCAAATCCTTTTTCACCTGTGTATCCAGAAGAGTGGATATATACAGGTATGCCAGAGATATTGTTTGATGTAACACTGAATTTTTTCATATCGCCTAAAGGCGTATCTAAAAGATTATCCATTGCAGCTTGAGAAGCAGGGCCTTGGATTGCATACATATCCCAATCGTAAGTGATAATGCGCATGCTTATATCCTTACCTTCTGCATTGGCTTCTATCCAAGGAATTAAGCGAGGACCATAAAGCGTTGAAACCCAAAATAGATTATCGTCCATATGCATTACAATAACATCATCAATAATTTCGCCATCTTCATTAAGCATGGTTGTATATTTTGTTTTTCCAGTCGCAACATTTTCAATGTTACTTACAAATATTTTGTTTAAAACTTCAATAGTGTCAGGGCCGGTTACTTCTACAAGATCATGAGTCCAGCGATACCATCCTACAGAATTACGAATTGTTTTAGCATCAAGACGTGCTATATTATCATCTCTAAATAACATAAGCTTCCTCCTTTCAGACAGTTCTTGGGTCTTCGCGACGAATAACTTTTATAATCATTTCATCGTCGTCACGACCATCAATTACACATGACCATTCAGGTGAAACCAAAGTTTTAGCTGAACCGTTCCATTGAGCCTCATAGGCATCAATCAATTCATCGAGTGGGGCCATTTCAAAACGTGCGGTAAAATCTTCTGTGGAAACGCTTATCCATGTTTCGTCTTCGGTCCAACGTTCCATTTCGTAAGGTACCTGTTGGACATCTAACATATACATAATATAAGAACCAAGGAGACGTCCGTCATTGTCGTCAATACAATGAGGAACTCCGAGATGTTGCCTTAAACCTTCTTTTGCAAAAGGTTCAATGAATTGATTTTTCCCAGCAGTTGCAAATACAATTTTGAATATGCGCATGAATTCGGCATCATCTGGAGCCATTTCTCTAATGGCCATCATTGGAAACTGAATAGACCATACCCAGCCCATTTGGGAAACCCAATGATAGGCTTCTTCGAGAGAAGTTTCCTCGCCGAATGCCTGAGTGTACTGACCATTGCGAAGACATTGACCTTCCTTAACCATACGCTCGCGAGGAGTGTCATGAATAGGGTCAACGGGCTGTTGCATGTGTTCAAGCCACTCTTGTTTTTCAAGATTGTATTTGTCTCGACGTTCTGCTACGACGCGGCAATGCTTGTTGCCACAGCCTCTTGCCTGGCACATGTTAAGCGAAACCTCGTTTTCAGTTCCGTTGGAAGATGCAAGGTCAAAGTTAGCTGTAAACATACTAGTTGTCATGTTGCAAAGTTCACTACCTACAATATCCCAAGGACATGTATCGAGTTCTTTTTCTACACGGTTTCTAGTAAATTGGATAACACGGCCTGCCATGTTCTCCCATTCATCTCCAGAATCTCCAGTAATTCCCCCAAGCCAACTGGACTTTTCGCATAATTCAGGAATGTTGAATGCCTCGTATAGAGACTCGTTGACATAGTCCTTTTGCTCTTCTGGAGTTCCAGCAACGGCCATGTTCATCATGTTTGCGATGTCGCAGATAGCTTCTGTACGTTTTTCCCAGCTAGGTTCGAAAATTCTCATAACCTGAAAAAGATTTGCGCATACTGCTGCAATTTGTCTATTGACTTGAGCATATGCTTCCTCTTCGGTTATTGGTTTTCCCCAAGCAGTCTTAAACGCTTTGATAGTTCCTAGTTTTTCTTTAAGCATACCTTTCCTCCTTTATTTTTTTGAGTATAGTTTATGCTATAAAAAACGTGATTTTAATACTTCAAATGATATGTTTTTTTGTTAGATAACCCGTTAAAATTAACGGGTATGTAGACATGATTTTGATTAATACGAAACATATGTTGCAAAATAGCCCATAATATTAACGGGCAATATTTGACTGTCATATGTAATCAAAGTATAATTATTAAAGAAAAGGGGAAGGTAAGATGTTATTAAATGCGGATGTTATTTATCAAAATATCAAGAACGAACTTTCAGTATCAATATATGGGAAACTGGGAAAAGAATTAAAACTTTACAGACCGGAATTTTATATTGATAAAAATAAAAGGTTTGTTAAAAACCATGTATATGTATGTAGCGCAGACCATCTACCAACGAATCCGGTTGTTGAAGAAAATGTATTATTGATTTGTTTAGGGGAGGCTAGCCAACGTAAAAAGTTTGAGAAGCTATGTGGCATTATATCAATTCCTGAAAACGAAGATATCTTTCGGGTTTTTAATATGGTGCAGAATGTTTTCAACAAATACGAGGCATGGGAAGCAAGGATGAATACGGTTATCCGTGAAAATGCATCTCTTCAAGATCTTTTAGAATTAAGCAAAGATATCTTTGAAAATCCGATGTTGCTCATAGGAGCTGACTTTAATTATTTAGCATGCATAGAACAAAATTATCTTCAAAATAAAATTGGAATCAATTTTAGTGGTCCAACATTTGACCCTGAATTGTTAGAAGTTTTTTTGTCCATGCATGAAATAGCTACAGATATCAAGGAACCATTATTGCTTAATTTAATGAATAGAGAAACTTTGTCTATAAATATATTTGACGAGAATGAATATCTTGGATGTATAACTATATTTGGAGAGTTTAGAAGTTTTCGTTCGTCTGATGTTGAACTATGCCTAGTGTTTGCAAATGCATTAAAGCAGGCATTTCAATTAAAACCACATCTTGCAGGAGATAGGGCTTCAATTAGGCGTTCGATAATAGATATTATTTCAGGACGCCCGATAAGTCAGGAGCAAAAAGAAATAATTAGCAAAAACAATGTTAGAAGTTCGATGAGATGCATTTTGCTTAAACATAAAAAAGATTCTTTGATTCTTCCAGTAGGTTATGTTATTTCTATGATAGAGCAGACATTTGCAGGGTCATTAGCTTTTGAATATGAGAACAATATTACTGCATTTGTGTCAGATAATGATGAATTAATTGAAAATCTTAAGCATCTTATAAATAAAACAAAAATGGTATGTGGAATTTCCAATTGTTTTACAAATATATACGATTCAACTTATGTATATTATCAAGCGTTTTCGGCGCTTGAGCTGGGAACTCGAGATAAAGAGATTAAAGATATTTATTATTTTGAGGATTATATTTTACCTTTGCTTTTAGCAAATTCCACAAAAGGGATGCCAACTAGAATTTTTTATACACAAGGCATTGAACGATTGGCTAAACATGATGTTTCGTCAGCTGTGTCATATCTTGATACATTGAAAGCATATCTTGAAAACAATATGTCAATTGCGGAAACGGCAAGAAAACTTAATTTGCATAGGTCAAGTTTAATTGATAGATTGGGAAGAATATCTACTATGCTTGATATGGATTTAAATGATATTAAAAACCGCTTGACCATACAGATATTGCTAAATTGTAAAATAGAAGAATTGAAATCAGAACAAGGAAGTTTTAATTATCAAAATATTAAAGACTTCCCGAAGGAAGTCTTTTAATACTTAGTCAGTGTAATTATCAAAATATCCTTGGATATAGATGAAAGGTGTTCCTTTATCACCTGAGCCACTAGTTAAATCACTTAGTGAACCAAGAAGGTCAGTAAGTTGCCTTGGAGTGGTTCCTTGGGTGGCCATCTGACCTTTAAGATTAGCATCTTTTTCTTTAATGGCTTTAACCATAGCGTCTTTTAATTCTTCACCTTTAAGGTCAGCAAATTGGTTATCAGCTAAGTATTTAAGTTTAAGCTCATTAGGCTGTCCAATAAGACCTGATGTAAAACCAGGAGATACAACTGGGTCAGCAAGCTCCCAAATTTTACCAACTGGGTCCTTAAAAGCACCGTCGCCATAAACCATAACTTCGATAGTTTTACCAGTTTTTTCTTTGATGTCAGCTTGAACGCCTTCAACAAATTCTTGGCAATTAATAGGGAAGAGTTTGATTGATCCTTCAGTAGCTTTGTTTGAACCTAATATACCAAAATCAGGGTTACATCCCGAACCGTCAACAGGAGCATTTAGAAGGTCTGCCATAGTAAGGACATTCTTTCCACCTGCAGCCTTTATAAGACGCTGGGTTCTTTTTCTTGTGTGGATATCTGCACATAAAATATTATCTGCATAATCTACAATTTTACGTGGGTTGTTAGAGAAGATTATTTCAGCTTCAGCGCCCTCTTCTTCAATAATACCTTTGTAATAGTTAACATAATCTACGTCGGTAAATGTGTGCTTGGACTTGCCGAACATTCCCTCAAACTCTGCCTGTGTCAAAAGAGTAGTAAAGGGGTCAATACCCTTTTCATCGAGCAGGTCAATATCGAGAAGGTGATTGCCGACCTCGTCGCTAGGATAACTAAGCATCAAAACGACCTTCTTGCAGCCCTTTGCGATTCCTCTTAAACAGATAGCAAATCTGTTACGTGAAAGGATAGGGAAGACTACGCCAACAGTGCCACCGCCAAGTTTGTTTTCAACATCTTTTGCAAGTTGCTCTTTAGTAGCATAGTTTTTTTCGGAACGAGCCAAGATTGATTCTGTAACCGCTAATACATCTTTTGTACCGATTTCGAATTCGCCATTGTTTACGCAATCCATAACAGTATCAACAACGATTTTTCTAAGGTCATCGCCTTCTTTTACGATAGGACCACGTAAGCCTCTTGAAATTGTTCCAATTCTTCGCATTTTTACATCTCCTTTAGATTAGTTGATTTAGGTAAAATACCTAAAAATTCTTATAAAAAAAGTATATCACAATGAGAGCAAATTACAACGAGCAAGGTTTAGATTTTTAGTAAAATATATTAATATTTTTGCATGAAATGTAAAGTAAAAATACTTGACAGAGCTGTGCGCGTATTGTAAAATCTCCAAGTGCGTTTGTTTGTGCATTTTTTGTAAGGATTATCATATGGAAAGTTTTGTAAAACAAACATTATTATATGATTTTTATGGCGATCTTTTAACGGACCACCAAAAAGAAATATATGAAGCGTATACGCTTGATAATCTTTCTCTTGCAGAGATGGCTAGCGAATTTGGAATTAGCCGTCAGGGCGTACATGACATAATAAAGAGAGTTAATATTTCTTTAGAGGAGTATGAAAGCAAACTTGGATTAGTAGAGAAGTTTTTGAAGATAAGAGAACAAGTTGGACAAATCCAAACGAGTAAAGATATAGAAAAAACTAAAAAAATTGCGACAAAAATTTTAGAAGAATTATAAGATGGCATTTGAAAATTTAAGCGATAAATTACAGAGTGTATTTAAGAAATTACGTGGCAAGGGCCTCTTAACTGAAGCTGATGTAGATTTAGCAATGAAGGAAGTTAAGATGGCGCTTTTAGAAGCTGATGTTAACTTTAAGATAGTTAAACAATTCACTTCGGCTGTTAAAGTAAGAGCTGTTGGCGAAGATGTTATGAAAAGTCTTACTCCTGGCCAGATGGTTATAAAAATAGTTAATGAAGAATTAACTAATCTTATGGGCAGCGAAGCAGCCGAGCTTAAAATATTACCTGGAATGGCGCAGACGGTTATCATGATGTGCGGCCTTCAAGGTTCTGGTAAAACTACAACTGCTGCTAAACTTGCAGGTAAGTTAAAAGAGCAAGGTAAAAGGCCTTTACTTGTTGCGTGTGATATTTATAGACCAGCCGCAATAGAGCAGTTAAAGATTAATGGTGAAAAAGTAGGTGTTCCAGTTTTTGAAATGGGCACAGACAAAAAAGCTAGTGAAATCGCTAAAGCTGCGGCGGAACATGCAAAGGAAAACGGAAATAATATCGTAATAATAGATACAGCCGGACGACTTCAAATTGACGAAGAACTTATGGCTGAACTAGAAGAAATAAAGAATAGCATTGACGTTACTAATACTTTACTTGTTGTAGATGCTATGACAGGACAGGATGCAGTTAATATTGCTGAAGGATTTAACGAAAGAATCGGTGTAAGTGGTGTTATTCTTACTAAACTTGATGGTGATTCTAGAGGTGGTGCAGCTCTTTCTGTAAAAGCGGTAACAGGCGTTCCAATTCTCTTTGCAGGTATGGGAGAAAAACTTTCTGACTTAGAAGTTTTCCATCCAGACAGAATGGCAAATAGAATTCTTGGAATGGGTGATGTGCTTTCTTTAATAGAAAAAGCTGAAGCTAATGTAGAAGTTGACGAGGACCAAGCCAAAGATATGATGGGCAGGTTAAGAAAAAATGAAATTAACTTCGAAGATTATCTTACATCTATGAAACAAATGAAGCAGATGGGCGGATTAGCAGAAGTATTAAAGATGATGCCTGGCGCAGGTGGCGGAGCTCTAAATGTTGATGAAGAAAAATTAGCAAAAGCAGAAGCAATAATAAATTCTATGACGATTAAGGAAAGAAGAAACCCTAAACTTATGAATGTTTCTAGAAAAAATAGAATTGCTAAAGGTGCAGGCGTGGATATCGCAGAAGTAAATCGTCTCGTAAAACAATTTGAAAATGCTAAAAAAGCAATGAAACAGATGGGTGGCATAAATGGTCTTATGGGAAATAAAGGACTTGGAAAAATGATGGGCCGTGGTATGAAAGGACTATTTTAATGTATGTAAAGCTTAGGCTTTCAGATAAAAGATTATAATCGTGCAGTGCACGGGAAAGAGGAAAAATATGTCAGTAAAAATCAGATTAAGAAGAATGGGAAAGAAAAAAGCTCCTATTTACAGAGTTATCGTAGCAGATTCACGTGCACCACGTGATGGCGCATTTATCGAAGAAGTTGGAACATATGATCCAAACGTTGAGCCAGCTGCAGTTAAGTTAGATAAAGAAGCAGTTGAAAAATGGCTTAAGAATGGTGCACAACCAACTGAAGTTGTTGCTAGATTATTAAAGAACGAGGGAATCACAAAGTAAGGATGGTGAAAGATGAAAGAATTAGTTGAAGTAATCGCTAAGGCTCTCGTTGATTCACCTGAAGAGGTTTTTGTTACAGAAAAAACTGAGGAAGATGGTACTATCGTTCTTGAGTTACATGTTGCGAAAGATGACATGGGTAAAGTAATCGGCAAAAAGGGCCGCATCGCAAAGTCTATTAGAACTGTTGTTAAGACAGCAGCTACCAAGAAAGATATGAAAGTTGTTGTTGATATAGTAGAGTAATGGAACAATTTTTGCGAATAGGCGTAATCACATCCAGCCATGGAGTTAAAGGAGAATGTAAGGTTTATCCAACTACGGATTCTTTGGAACGCTTTAGAGAAGTTAAGGACGTGATTATTAAAACAAAAAAAGGCGAAATAAAAACACAAATTACGGCGGCCAGGTCTTTTAAGAATCTGGCCATCGTTAAATTTGCTTGTTTTAATGCACCGGAAGAAATTGCAGCTTTTCATAACTGCGATGTTTTTATTGACAGAAAAGATGCGCAACCACTTGAAGAAGGTGAATACTATATTGCCGACTTAATTGGATGTAAAGTTTATGACGAAGAAGGAAATAGTTTCGGTGAAGTTAAAGATGTTTTGCAAACCGGAGCTAATGATGTCTATGTTGTAAGCGACGGAGAAAGAGAAGTTTTGTTCCCGGTAATTAAGCAATGTATCTTAAATGTTGATATTGAAAAAGGTGAAATTAAAGTTCACGTTATGAAAGGGCTTATCTAATGAATTTCCATATCATGACACTTTTTCCAGAAATGGTAGAAAACGGCTTAAACACAAGCATACTTGGAAGAGCTGCAAAGGCAGGTCTTGTTGGTTTTAATTGTTATGATATTAGAAAATATACTAAAGAAAAGCACGGTCATGTAGACGATGCTCCTTATGGCGGTGGGGCAGGTATGATTATGGCATGCCAACCGATATATGATTGTTATCAAGATATACTAAAGCAAACAAAAAAAGAAAAAATAAAAGTAATATATACTTCGCCAGCAGGAAAAAGTTTTAACCAAGACATGGCAAGAGAACTTAGCTGCGAAGATGATCTTGTAATTTTATGTGGGCACTATGAAGGCGTAGATGCACGCATTTTAGAAATCTTGGAAGCAAAGGAAGTGTCTATCGGAGATTATGTACTTACTGGTGGCGAACTTCCTGCTATGGTTATGGTTGATGCAATAAGCCGTATGGTACCAGGCGTTCTTACTAATGAAGAAAGCGGACAAGATGAAAGTTTTTCAGATGTTAGCCCAAAAGATGAATTTACAAAAAAAGCGAGGGCAGCAGTTTATGGCGACCTAGCTTCTAAAGAAAATATAAAACTCTTAGAGTATCCTCAATATACTCGCCCTGAAGAATTTATGGGATTAAAGGTTCCAAAGATTTTACTATCAGGAGATCATTCTAAAATAGAGCAATATAGAAGGGCAAAGTCTTTAGAAAAGACTAAAGAATTCCGCCCAGATCTGCTCAAATAATTCACAAAATATACATAAAAAATAATTTTTTAAGGTGTTGACAGTATAGTGTTATAGTGATAATATAACAACAGATGTTAGCACTCTATTAGATTGAGTGCTAACAATAAAAAAAGAGTAACTCATTAATGAAATAAATCGAGAGGTACCCCCGATGGAATTAGATGAGAGGAAAAAAATAATACTTAAAGCGATCATCAAGAATTACTTAGATTCTGGTGAGCCGGTTGGTTCTAGAACAATTTCTAAGTACACAGAATTAAATCTTAGTTCTGCAACAATTAGAAATGAGATGGCCGACTTAGAGGAGATGGGACTTATCTTCCAACCGCACACTTCGGCAGGACGTATTCCTACTGACAAAGGATACAGATTATATGTTGATGATATGCTTTCAACAAAAAAAGATGAGCTACATGAAAAGGAAGAAACCTTAAATAACATGCAGCAAATAATGGATAAAAGAGTTGACCGCATTGAAGAAGTTCTAAAGGATATGGCTAAAATTCTTGCTAACAATACTAACTACACTTCGATGGTTACTATGCCTCAGGCAGGTAAAAATAAATTAAAATTTGTTCAGCTCACATCTATTGATGATAAGAAACTTTTAGTGACAGCCGTTCTAGAAGGAAACATCGTTAAGAACGAGATGATAAAACTTGATAAGGAATTAAATCAAGAAACAGTTCTTAAACTAAATATTCTTTTCAATAATGAATTAAACGGCAAGACACTTTCACAAATAAATTTTGATATGGCCGCTAATATGGCTGATCAAGCTGGCGAGTACGGCGAGGTGGTAACACAGATCATAAATGCAATTGCGAGTGCAATCGGCGCGGCAGATGGAATTGAAATATATACTAGCGGAGCTACAAATATTTTCAAATACCCAGAACTTTCTGACAATAATAAAGCAAGCGAACTTATTTCTACATTTGAAGAAAAAGAAATGCTAACACAGTTGCTTGCTGACACTCTTGAAGAAGCTGGCGAGAACTCAACTGGTATTCAAGTTTATATAGGAGAAGAAACGCCAGTAAGTTCGATGAAAGATTGTTCGGTAATTACAGCGTCGTATGAATTTGAAGATGGGGTATACGGAAAGATTGGTATTATAGGCCCTAAGAGAATGGATTATGAAAAAGTTCTAGATGCACTTAAAGACGTTACTGGTAATCTAGATAAAAAATATGGCAAGAAAAAGAAAAAGAAGTAGAGGAGTTTTGAAGTGGCAGAAAAAGATTTAGAACAAGAAGTAAAAGAAACCGAAGAAGTTAAAACTGAAGAGGTAAAAGAAGAAACATCTAAGGGCGAAGCGGCAGAATCAAAACCTAAGAAAGAAAGAAATCTTAAGTGGACTGCCAAAGCTAAGGAAGAGAAAAAAGAAGCGAAATCCAAAGAACAAACAGCCCTCGAAGAAGCTAACGACAAATACGCAAGACTTTTTGCAGAGTTTGATAATTTTAGGAAACGAAGCGAAAAAGAAAAAACTGCTCGTTACGATATGGGCGCAAAGGACATGATAGAAAAAGTTCTTCCAGTGTTAGATAGTTTTGAATTGGCGCTTAAAAACGTTCCGGAACATGAAAAGGATTCTCCTTTCGTAGAAGGAATGGAAAAGATACAAAAACAATTTCTTAAAGCCTTAGAGGACGCAGGCGTCAGCGTAATCGAAGCTGTAGGAAAGGAATTTGATCCTGAATTCCACAATGCAGTGATGCATGTTGAAGATGAATCAGTTGGCGAAAATATCGTCGTTGAGGAACTTCAAAAAGGTTATCTTTATAAGGATCATGTTGTTAGATATAGCATGGTAAAGGTAGCAAATTAATTAGTAAAAAATCCAGGGCAAAGCCCAGCAATTAGGAGGAAAATAAAATGGCAAAGATTATAGGAATCGATTTAGGTACAACAAACTCATGTGTAGCAGTTATGGAAGGCGGAAAGCCAATCGTTATTGCTAACGCAGAAGGCGTAAGAACAACTCCATCAGTAGTTGCTTTTACAAAAAATGGTGAGAGATTAGTTGGTGAGCCGGCTAAACGTCAGGCTATCACAAACCCAGATAACACAATCTCTTCAATTAAGAGAGAAATGGGTAGCAATTATAGAGTAACTGTTGACGGCAAAGGCTATTCTCCACAAGAGATTTCAGCTATGGTACTTCAAAAACTTAAAAGTGACGCTGAAAGCCATTTAGGTGAAAGCGTAACTCAAGCAGTTATCACAGTTCCTGCTTACTTCAATGACGCACAACGTCAGGCAACTAAGGATGCAGGTAAGATTGCAGGCCTTAATGTTGAGCGTATTATCAACGAGCCTACAGCAGCTGCACTTGCATATGGACTTGATAATGAAAAAGAACAAAAGATTATGGTTTATGACCTTGGTGGTGGTACATTCGATGTTTCAATTATTGAAATCGGTGATGGCGTAATCGAAGTTTTAGCTACAGCTGGTAACAACCGTCTTGGTGGTGATGACTTTGACAAGAGAGTTACAGATTACTTAATTGCTCAGTTCAAGAGTCAAGAAGGTATCGACCTTTCAACAGATAAGATGGCACTTCAAAGACTTCGTGAAGCAGCTGAAAAAGCTAAGAAGGAACTTTCTAGTGCTACAACTACAAACATTAACCTTCCTTTCATCACAGCAACAGCAGATGGTCCAAAGCACTTAGATATGGATCTTACCAGAGCAAAATTTGATGAGCTTACACATGACCTCGTTGAAGCTACAGCAACTCCAGTTCAACAAGCGCTTAAAGATGCTGGTTTAGCTTCAAGTGATTTAGGAAAAGTTTTACTTGTTGGTGGTTCAACACGTATCCCAGCAGTTCAAGAAAAAGTTAAACAACTTACTGGCCAAGAACCTTCAAAGAGTCTTAACCCAGATGAGTGCGTAGCTATCGGTGCTGCAATTCAAGGTGGTAAACTTGCTGGCGATGCTGGTGCTGGTGACGTATTATTACTTGACGTAACTCCACTTTCACTTTCAATTGAAACACTCGGTGGAGTTGCAACAAAGTTAATCGAAAGAAATACAACTATTCCTACAAAGAAGAGCCAAGTATTCTCTACAGCAGCAGATAACCAAAGCGCAGTTGATATCCATGTTGTTCAAGGTGAACGTGAATTTGCTCGTGACAATAAGACATTAGGCCAGTTCAGACTTGATGGCATTGCACCTGCTCCAAGAGGAATCCCTCAAATCGAAGTTACATTTGACATTGATGCAAATGGTATTGTTAATGTTAGCGCTAAGGACCTTGGTACAGGTAAAGAACAGCACATCACTATTACATCAGGCTCAAGCATGAGCGATGCTGAAATTGAAAAAGCTGTTAAAGAAGCTGCTGAGTTCGAAGCTCAAGATAAAGCTCGTAAAGAAGCTGTAGATACACGTAACGAAGCTGACTCTCTTGCAATGCAAGTTGAGAAAGCTATGAATGATGCAGGCGACAAACTTGATGGTGCTGACAAAGCTGAAGTTGAAAACGACTTAAGCACACTTAAGGCACTTCTTGGAACAGACCCTAACGTAGAACTTACGCCAGAGCAAGTTGCATCAGTTAAAGAAGCTAAAGAAAAATTACTTGCAAGCTCACAAAAACTATTCACAAAAATGTATGAGCAGGCTCAAGCACAAGCTAACCAAGGAGCTGGCCCAGAAGGACAAGCAGGCTTTAATGGAACACCTGGACAAGATTCTAATGGAGCACCTGAAGGTGATGTAGTTGATGGAGACTTTAAGGAAATCTAAAAATGGCAAATAAAAGAGATTATTATGAAGTCCTTGGAGTTGACAAAAATGCTTCAGCGGACAAGATAAAAAAAGCATACAGAGGCTTAGCAAAAAAGTATCACCCGGATATGAATCCGGGCGATGCTGCTGCTGAGGCAAAGTTTAAGGAAGCTTCAGAAGCTTATGGCGTCTTAAGCGATGAGACAAAGAGAAAACAATATGATCAGTTTGGTCATGCAGCTTTCGAGCAAGGCGGCATGGGCGGCGGTGGTTTTAACTACCAAAACATGAACGTAGACGACATCTTAAGAGGATTCGGATTCGGAGATATCTTCGGGGATCTTTTTGGTGGCAGAAGTGGTTTTGGCGGACGCGGTCAAGGCTACAGTGGCCCTATGAAGGGAAGCAATGTTAGAACACAAATTCGAATCACTTTTGAAGAAGCTGTTTTCGGATGCGAAAAGGAAGTTTCAATTAACTTTAGTGAAGATTGCGAAACATGTCATACTACGGGTGCAAAACCAGGAACTTCTCCGGAAAAATGCACGAAGTGTAATGGCACTGGCCAAGTGGTTCAAACGCAACAAAGTTTCTTTGGAATGGTTAGACAGGTCGTAACATGTCCCGACTGCCAAGGCTCAGGTAAAATCATTAAAGAGAAATGTCCTGACTGTCATGGCGTAGGATATAAAAATAAGAAAAAGAAGATTGCTGTCACGATTCCAGCAGGCATAGACTCAGGTCAAAGTATTCGCATTGCGTCGATGGGTGAGCCAGGATCTAATGGTGGTGGTAGAGGAGACTTGCTTGTTGAAGTTATCGTTGCAAGACATCCAATTTTTGCTAGAGACGGCGTGAATATCTATTCAACTTCTCCTATTAGTTTTGCAGAAGCTGCACTCGGTGGCGATATAAAAGTTAAAACTATTGATGGAGACGTTTTGTTCCCTATTAAACCTGGTACGCAAACTGATACGGTTATTCGTCTTAAAGGAAAAGGTGTTCCATCTCTTAGAGATAAAAATAAAAGAGGTGACCAATACACAACACTTGTTGTTAAGGTTCCTGAAAGACTTAATTCGAAGCAAAAGGAAGCTTTGCAGAACTTCGATAAATTGATGAAGAAATAAGTTTGAAAACTTCGATTAGCTGATGAAAAATAATAGAAGCAATCCATAAAAAAGGGCAAAACATGAAATACACTAAATACACAATAGAAACAACTACGAAGGACGCTGAAATGATCAGCGCCCTTCTTATGGATTACGATATTAATGATGTTCAAATAGAAAACAATGTCCAGCTTACTGACGATGAGCTAAATCAAATATACGCTGACTTTTTTAAAGAACTTCCGCCTGATGATGGTAGTTGCAAACTTAGTTTTTTTATCGAATTTGACGAGAATGGTGTAAACCGCGCAAATACGGAAAAGAAAATCAAAGAACTTAAAGCTTATCTTAACGAATCTGTAGAGATGTTCAATCTTGATCCAATAAAATTTTTTGAAGATGAATTAGAATCCGCTGATTGGGAAAATAATTGGAAAAAATATTTTAAGCCTTTTCAAGTTGAAGATATTTTAATCGTTCCAACATGGATAGATGTAAATAATATTTCAGAAATCTTAACTGAGGTGCCTGGATATGTTAGCGCTGATGGTGGCGCGTCGACAGACGATAATGCTATCAGCAAAGTGTCTAATGAAGACGATGGTGTTTTTGGAACTACTAACGTAGTGGCTAGCGAAACATGTTCAAAAGAAACAACAAATAATGAAGCTAGTGAAATATGTTCAAAAGAAACAATGAGCGTAGATGTTGGCGTAACATACCAAGGGCAAGCCATAGTAACTCCAAATATAATAATTCGAATCGACCCGGGAATGGCTTTCGGCACGGGCACACACGAAACAACCAGACTTTGCCTTCGCGGCCTTCGTAAATATATGAAAAAAGGCGATAAAGTTTTAGACCTTGGCTGTGGAAGTGGCATCTTAGGAATCGGTGCTATTAAAATGGGCGCAACTTCAATTGTTAGCGTCGATATCGATGCCCAAGCAGTAGAAGTTGCCAAAGAAAATTTCGAAATCAACGACGTTGCTTCTGGCGTTTCAAAATTTTATGTAGGCGACGTTGTTACAAATGAAGAATTAAAATCTAATTTAGGAAGTGGCTACGATGTAGTCGTGGTCAATATCTTAGCAGAAGTTATCAATATGATGCTTCCAACTCTAGACACATATCTAAAAGACGATGGCATCCTTATAATGTCTGGCATCTTAGACAGCCGCGAACAACTAATCAAAGATGCAATTTCGAAAAATCCAAACTTAACGTATTTAGAAACGACACATGACGGCGAGTGGGTCCGCATTAGTGCCAAACGAATCTAATTTTTATTACGAATCAAAATAAATAAAATAGCATTTAGTTATCTCATTTTTCTAGAACTAATCTTTCCGCTGCATATAAACAATATCTTTGTAGTATGCAATCAATAGCAAAAAAATCTTTCCGCTACATGTTCAGTAGCATTTTCAAATTATAAGGAATAACTCAAAAACATAAAACTCATCGACGAAGATTGAATTTGTCCGCGAAATTCTTCCGGAGCATGTTCCGGAAGATATAGATTCACAAAAATTTCCGCCAAATCCATAAATTTAAGAAACGGCGTAGAAAAACTTACGAAAAGTTTCCGCCAAATCATCAAAAACATGTTTCGGCGGAAATAAAACACAAAAGTTTCCGCCAAATCGCAAAACAATAAAAACGGCGTAGAAAAATTCTAAAATATTTCCGCCAAATGGGTCAAATCATAAATCGGCGGAAATAATTCATAAAAGGAGTAAGAAAATGATAAATGAAAGAATTATAATTACACAATTTAATAGACTTTTAAAAGAAAGAGATATTATTTTAAAAAAAATAAAGACATATCCGCCAGGGACACTTTTTTCAAAAGGATATATTCATAATGAAAAGGAATATTGTGCATACTACATCGAATACGACACGAAAGATAAGAGGGGGAGGAAAAATCGAACCTATATCACGAAAGACGAAACGCTGGTTAAGACGATGGCAAAGAAGCGATATTATCAAGAAATGCTCTTGATTATTGAGGCGAATATTAATGCGCTCAGTGGAGTAAAAGAGTTTGTTGCCCCAACAATTGATGAGGTGATGAATAGACTTTCACCGCAAATTCAAAATATGTTGGAGTTTGAAAAAGAGGGGAGGTATGCACTTCCGGCGGATCCGGAGAAGGCACAGATGATTTTGGAGTGGGCGAATCAGCCATATGTTGGAAATCCAAAGTATCCAGAACATCTAAAGCATACTACATCGACCGGACAGCTAGTTAGAAGTAAATCAGAGGCTTTAATTTATGAAAAACTTTTGGCAAACAAGATAGCATTTATGTATGAGGCGCCGATAGTGGTTGGCGGAAATATTGTTTATCCAGATTTTTCAATTATGCGAATTGATAATAAAATTTTTTATTGGGAGCATGCAGGGTGTTGCTTTAGGGAGGACTATAGAAGTGAGTTTGATTGGAAACTAAAGAAATATGAAGAGCAGGGGATTGTTTTGTGGGACAACTTGATAGTAACGTTTGATGATATAGATGGAAATATTGATGTTAGAGATATAGACAGTGCAATTCAAAATAAATTATTGATTTGACATGTTGAGTAATAAAAATCGTGATTCAAAATATATTATTGATTTAGTTGGTTTTGTAATATAATAAATACATGACGGAAATCTTTGAACAATTTTCTTATGAATATGTTGAAGCGTTAAATGAAAAACACGGAGTTTACCTACTTGAAAAAGAAAAGAAATTATTTGTAGGTAAAATTCTTACAGTTTATAATGTGGAAGTATATCAATATCTTAAAAATCACTCTATAAATAATACTCCAAAAATTATTGAATACTATGAACAAGAAATAAATGGCCAAAAAGTTTTGATTGTTATTGAAGAATATATAGAAGGCCAAGACCTAA
This sequence comes from Lachnospiraceae bacterium, assembly GCA_045598285.1. Classification (GTDB taxonomy): domain Bacteria; phylum Bacillota; class Clostridia; order Lachnospirales; family Lachnospiraceae; genus RGIG5612. Next base: position 20,009 of record JAZLLU010000024.1, read on the forward strand.
ACAAAAAATTAGAAGAAGGTGTATTAGGCGAGAATGAAACTATAAAAATAATCAAAGAATTGTTATTAATAGTTGAACGTTTTCACCAAGCAGCTCCACCTATTATTCATAGGGATATTAAGCCGTCGAATATTATCATAAACTCAAATGGTAAAGTAAACTTACTTGATATGAACGCGGCAAAAAGACAAGACGAGAATCAATATCAAGATACGCAGCTTATTGGAACAGCCGGATATGCAGCGCCGGAGCAGTATGGATTTTCAGCGTCTGATATTAGGACAGATATTTATTCCATAGGTGTGCTTATGAATGTCATGCTTACAGGGAAATTTCCGATAGAGAAAACTTATGAAGGAAGACTGGGCGAGATAATAAGTAAATGTACAAAGTTAGAGCCAAGTGGAAGGTATCAAAACACAAAAGAACTTTTATTTGAACTGATAGGTTATGAAAAAATAAATAAAGTTCAAAAGACAAAGGAAAAAGAAAAAGAAAAGAAATTTTATAAGGGACTTCCACCTGGATTTAGAAAATTAAATCCAGTTAGCATTATTTTTTCGACAATAGGATATGCATTAATTTTTGCACTTGGATTTACTATGGAAGTTACAAATTCAAGTGGAATGATAGAAACATGGCTTTCAAGAATATCATTTATGCTTTCATGTATAGCAGTCATTTTATTTTCGGCCAATTATTTGGATATACAAAAGAAACTTCATGTCACGGATACTAAGAATGTAGTCTTGAGAATAATATTGATTATTTTAATTGACTTTTTTTTGATTTTTTTGATAGTGTTATTATCTGTAATATTACGAGATATTTTATTGTAGGAGGTTAAATGGGAGAAGAAAAAACCACAGATGCTCTTGGTAACTTATTGAAAAAAACTAAGCCAGAGGACATTTCTGAATTCTTGAAAAATCAAAAATCTAACTTGATTAGTGGCGAAAAAGTTTTTGCGGAGTTTATGAGAAAGACGATTAAGTCAAAAAGCTTAACTCAGCAGGAAGTTTTTATTGCGGCAGATTTTTCAGAGAAGTATGGCTATAAGTTAATTTCGGAAGAAAAGCATACTAAGCAAAGAGACTATATTTTGAGGTTGTGTTTCGCAGGCCGTTTTACGCTCGCTGAAACGCAAAAAGCTTTAAGGCTTTACAATATGGCTCCATTGTATGCAAAGATTCCAAGAGATGCGCTTTTAATATCAGCGTTTAATTCTAAGACCTATAATATTTTCAAGGTTAATGAATTGCTCAAGAACAATAATTTTGAAGAACTAAGCAGTTCGACAGAAATTGATTGATTGATTTTAAGGATTCTTAAAATTAATAGGATAGTTGCAAAAAATCATTACCCCCTTTTTAGTGGCAATAGCCACTAATTTTTTTTGATATCATTTATCGAGAATGTTTTTATTCAAATAATATTATTGGAGGGGAAAATGAAAAAGAAATTTTTAGGATTAATTACAGTAATATTGGTATTATCAATTGTTTTTGCATGTGTTGGATGCTCAAGTTCAAGTTCGGATTCTTCTAGTAGCGCTGAAGATACAAAAACAGCGGAACAAACAGAAGGAAAATCAGAAGATGCTACACAAGTTCTTTTTGATAATGAATACTGTTCATGTACACTTACAGGATATGATGATGGAATCTTGGAACCATTTCAAATGAAAGTAACTATTGAAAATAAAACAGCTGATAAAGAATTGATGTTTTCAGTGAAAGACGTTTCTATAAATGGATATATGTGTGATCCGTTTTGGGCAAATTCTGTAGCTGCAGGAAAAAAGGCAAATGAGACTATAGGTTGGTTGTCTACTACATTAGAAGAAGCTGGAGTTACAGGTAAAATTGAAACAGTAGAATTGCATTTTAGAGTCTACGATTATAATGATTGGTTGGCAGATGCGTTTGTTGACCAGGTTGTAACAATAACTCCAAATGTAGAGATTGACTAATAACAAAAATCAGTTATTAATCATTCAAGATTAAAAGATAATATTGAAAGCAACATTAATGGGGCGGTTTCGGTGCGTAAAATCCTTGAACCTAAGGAGATGCTCGTAAAACCTGCCTCATTTGCTTTTGAAACTTCTTCTTCAGAAAATCCACCTTCAGGTCCGACAAGTATACCGATGCTTTGACCAGGCACAATGTCGTTAAGAATTGCTTTGGTTGAAGACATATCCATAAAGTTTTCATATGGAATAAGTTTGACATTTATGTTTTTGGCCATTTCTAATGCTTCTTCTAAAGAAACAATATTGAAAACTTGTGGAATAATTCCACGCTGGCTTTGCTTTGCAGCGCTTTCGGAAATTTTTTGCCATCTTTCAATTTTGGATTTGGATTTTTTGTCGTCGTATTTAACAACACTTCTAGAAAGTGCTACAGGAATAATTCCGTAAACACCTAACTCAACACTCTTTTGAATTATATGTTCAAATTTATCGGCTTTTGGAAGCCCTTGAAAAAGATAAATTTTTGATTTGAGTTCAGATCCAGAAAATTTCTTTGTGGTAACTTTGCACCAAACTTCTTCATCGGAAATAGAAACTACTTTACAAATGTAATCGTTTCCAATTCCGTCACTGACTAAAAGATCATCGCCTTCTTCCATTCGCAGAACGTTTTTAATATGGTTAACATCGCTGCCTACGATTAGGGCGAAAGTCTTTTTGTCTTTTTCTATTATATTTTCTGAACCAGTAAAAAAATGTTTCATGATTTAAAAGTATAACATTATAGAAGATGTTATAACAATAATCTTTAACTGAAACAATGCCCTAAATTGAAAACGTTTTTTTGGACCTTTTTCACAAATAAAAGCGTAAAAATTTAGCAAATTAGCATTTGACCTTGGACTAACCCAAGACTTTACAATAACACTTGAATTTTTGTATTTATAGATAAAATGTAATATTTGTAGGAGGATTAATATGAACAAGGTTTTTAATGAAGAAGCCAGAAGCATAGAAATCTTTGATGAGTGCGACATACTAGTATGTGGTGGTGGAGCAGCAGGTCATTCAGCAGCCGTTGCAGCTGCTAGAGCTGGTGCTAAGAACATTATCTTACTTGAGCGCTACGGATATATGGGCGGTGATGCAACCGGCGGTTACGTAATTATGGTTCCTCACCTTTCATACAAAAATGTACAGTACGTTCGCGGACTTCAGGAAGAATGGTTCACCCGTCTTTCAAAAATTAAAGGTGCCCATTTAGGCCCTGAAAAAGATGAATATGGTAGTGAAGATAAAGATAAACTTTATAAATGGGCTCCTATTTGGGACGCAACAAGCAGTTGCCCAGATTCACCAAAAAGAGTAGTTCGTTCCGTATATTTTGAACCAAACCAACTCAAGATTGAAATGGACAAGATGCTCCTTGAGGAAAGCACAAAGATTAGAGTTTACTGCCATTCATGGGCATGCAGACCAATTATGGAAGAAGGCACTATCAAAGGCGTTATCTTTGAAAGCAAAGAAGGACGCAAAGCGATAATGGCTAAAGTTGTTATAGATGCAACTGGTGATGGAGATATCTTCTCACAAACTGGAGCACCTTTCTCAACAACAAAAGACAACGACACTAGAAATACTAGCACAGCTATGGTATTTCGTGTTGGTGGCGTAGACCATGAAAAATATTTTAGATATAACATGGAACACCCAGAAGCTTTCGGAAAGATAATGGGTGGATTACAACAGTTTACTCAGGGAAATGGAATTATGCCACTTCCTTCAGAAAGAAACGATGTTGTTTGGTTTAACAACTGGCTTAAACCAATGGATTGCATAAAAGTTACAGACCTTACACGTTCAGAAATGATGATTAGAGACAAGATTAGAGATATCATTGATTTCATGAGAGAAAACGCTGAAGGTTATGAGAATGCATTCCTTTATGATATTGCGCCACAGTTAGGTGTACGTTGCTCTAGAAGATTAGAGGGCGAATATGTCTTAACTCCAATGGATTATGCAACTCATAGAGAATTTGATGATGTTATCGCATGGCATAGTACAATTTGCAGAATCAACGATTCAGCACCTGTTGAAATTCCTTATAGAATTTTAGTTCCAAAGAATGTTAATAACCTTCTTTGTCCAGGTCGTCATGTTTCGTCGGACGAAGTTGCTTTCGACTGGATTTCACTTATCCCTCAGTGCGTAGGTACTGGACAGGCAGCAGGCGTTGCAGCAGCAGTAGCAGTAGAACAGGGAACAACAACTAAAGATGTTGATATTAAACGTGTTCAAGATATTTTAGTTGAGCAAGACGTTCCACTTCCAAGAAGAAAAGACGTAGACCCTATCTACACTGAAGTTGCCCAAAGTAACGAGTATGGTTTATATACTCAGCTCGCAAAGATGGCTAAAGAAAATCCGGAAGACTTCTTCAAATATAGACAACCATAATATAGCCAATTAAAGGATAATCAAACTTTAGTGGGGTTTCCCAAAGTTTAGTGGGGTCTCTCGATGGGGTCTCAGCAAAAAAAGTATAGGCTTCCGTGGGGTCTGTCCGTAGGGTTTCTCCATGGGGTCTGTCCGCAGGGTCTCTTAGTAGG
>JAZLLU010000025.1:0-76392 GCA_045598285.1 Lachnospiraceae bacterium
AAAAAGATAGCAGCTTTAAAAAACCATATTTGGTATTTATAAAAAATGAGACAAGGAATATAATAGTTAAGAAATCTAAAGTTCTAACAAGAATCTAGGGGAAACTTATCTATTGAATTCCTACAGTAAATTTACACTATCCATTGCGTAGTTCTAAGACCTTGGAGAATATAATATAATTCAAGTATCATATTATACCCATCTTCAATATGTCCAATCTTCACATATTTCTCTACGAAATCAACGGATTCTTCAAATCGGTCTATTAAATCATATATATCTTGATTTGTGTTAATTTTTCGCCATTTTATGTTTTTACTATTTTATTCATCATTCCAACGTCGTTTAAATCCAAATCGTTGTCACTTACACTCTGCAAATAATATCCTGGATTAATTTTCGTTTCTATTTCTTTAATCTTTAATTCAATATATTCTTTCATGATTTTATATCTCATCTCAACAAACTACTGCTACTACTCAGGTATAATTAAATCGTTACTGTAAAAAACAAATTCTTCTGCTTTTCTTACATCATTTGCACTATAGTAAATACTTATTTTTCCGCCTCGAAATTCTGAATACAACCCTTCTATTAGTTCGCAAATATCATAGGTGACAATCCACTTTTTATTAAATTTTCTAATATGATCTCTTAAAATCCTGTGATCATCATTTGTGAAAGCATTTTTATATAATTGTCCACCTTTATTCACGTATGGAGGATCAAAATTAACAAAAATATCTTCGCGCTCTGCAAAAATTTTATTCATAAAATCGAGAACGTCTAAGTTATATAAGTCAATCCGGTTTCTTTGTTCTGAAATAGTTTTGATTTTCTTTTTAATATCTTCTTTATTAAAACGTGCATCTATTTTATATTTACCAGTCTGCTTTTTACCTCCGATAACACCCCCAGTTATTACTCCTGACACATTGGTGCGATTTAAAAATAATGTTGCACATGCTAAATCTATTTCGCTACCATTTCCAGCATTAAAATAAATTGCTTTTTGGTGCTCCCACTCATCAACAGTTACTGGAATATCATCAATGAATCTACATAATTCATTTGGATTATTCAATACTGCATTCCAAACAGCATAAATTGCAGGATCAGCATCATTAATGATTATTCTACTAACATCATTTTTCAGCAACAACTTTAGCGCAAGGCCTGCACCTCCTGCAAAGGGTTCGCAATACACATGCCCAAGCATATTATTAGATTGTAATATCCTTTTTACAAAACCATATAGTTTTGTTTTTCCTCCAGGATACCTAAGAGGAGTATATGTGCTAGGCATCAGCTCACCTCTTTTTTATTTCCACTCATCTGGATTAATTCCACGAATATATGCAACCTTCTTGAACATTTTTTTCAAGTTATCATAAAACGTTTCAATCTCACTCTGATTCAGAGGGTTATTCATCCAGTGTTTGAACAAATAGTCAAAAAATAATGCACGTTTATTAAATAACTTCTTATTAAACTCCCTAGGCTTTTCCGTAGCCTCACCAGCCTCTATTTTTGCTTGAAACTCAGCTAAAGGACGTTGAATATTTTGAACATAATATGGCTTTGAAAAACCCTTATTGATTACTTGTCTGTCTCTCCAAAAAGAATCATCATCGTCTAATAACTTTTGAGCATATTCAAATAACAATTTCTCTGGTGGCAATTTTGAACTAGGCTGACCACCATTCTTTCCAGGCAGTGTAATAATACAATCGCTTAACTTAGTAGTTTTGTCTCCATCTAAAATACAAATAGCTCCTACCTGAGATTTGATAAGCTTTTCATCATGAAATAAACTTGCCAATATATCCGATCCAATATTAATTTCAGGAATCTTAAAAAAACGTGCGATACCCCTAAATTCAATTTTCTTGTCTTCGTAATACGAAATCAATCTTTGAAGCAAGAATCGCGCCTCTGCATCTTCTGTAAAAATAGGAATGCATTTATCTGAATAAATATCGTCTACTGTTAGTGTATTTAGATGAGCGTTGATTTTTTGGATTGTAGGTTCTTCCATCAAAATAACGTCCGTAATATTATTGACAAGGTATATCACATTAGCATTCATTTTAATTAATTGATCAATGGCTGTTAAACTATGCGATGTAAATATTATCTGAATCCTTGCTTTCTCAGCATACTCTTTAAATAGTTCAAGTAGTGTTATTTGAAAATATGGGTGGAGTGTTGCATCAAATTCATCTATCAACAAAATACTTTCTACAGAATTTCTACTTTCAATAGATGCATAGTAACACTTCAACGACTCTAATGCTGCTAAAATTATGTATAAATTATCTTCACCTGCAGATATCGTATTAGAATCTATTCCATCCTGATTGCTACTAAATTCAGCTCTAATCTTAATATCTCCCATTTGTTGCAAACTTGTATTATTAATTACATAGTTTGTAAAGCGAGCATAATTATCTGCAACAGCCTTTTTAAATGCATCTGGCAAAGACCGTTTTACCTTGGAAACAGCTGTATCATTCTGGTACTCACCGTAAGGAACTAGCCTTGATAATCCCAAATAAACAACTGGCATATGCGGTAATTTCTCACCTGAATTCTTTTTATAAACAGGTTTCAAAGCATATCTATTTGCAGCTTTTGAATTATGTCTCCTAAAAGCTAATGGAGAATAGTCATAATATTCGACATTATAAAGATTTCCGCTAACACCATAAGCTGGATCATTATATTGTTGATCACCTCTTGTCAAACTTTCTATTTTCGGATTAGTAACCGAATTAACAATTTTTATTATCTGAAGAGCTCTTTTATCTTTAACCCAATTGCATTTTGAATTAACTGCTTGGAAAGAGTTACTAATCAAATGTAAAATGGATGTTTTACAGGTTCCATTTGTTCCAGAGATAACATTCAATCCCGGTCTAAATTCCAAATCTACATTTTTCAGTTTTCTATACTGATTAAACTGTATCTTTTTTATCAAAACGTTATTCCTTTCTCTCAAGTATTCTTTGGAAATACTCTTTCAGTAAATCTTTGTGCACGAAATATGCATTTAGCACAAAATAAATAAATGGTACTTTAATTTCCCTCTCATCCGATGAAAGCATTTGACAATCATAGTCAAAAGGTATTAAAGCTTTATCTACCTTAAATGTTTTAAACTTTTTGCCACCTTTCCCTTTTCTTCTGACAAGTTGTCTTTCTTCATACTCTTCTATTGAATAAAAAATATACTCATGATCAATATGAGTAATATTATGCCCTTCATACTGAAGATGAACCACTTGTGTCATAACAGAATTTTCCTCAATATTTATGTCATCGCATAACTCTTCGAACGTAACATCGGTCTCATTTACAGAAATCCATAAGCTGTCATCATAATTGCTGTCCGATACCAATTTACTCATTTCTGGCAACAAAGTGATATTTAAGTCAAAAACTTTTCCAACTTCAACTGCTTCCTCCAGTGAACTACAATGATTCTCCCCTTCATAAATAAACTGGTCATCACCACGAAATGCTATCTCCTTAATGTATTTTTTTTCGATAAGTTCTTGCAGCACTATCGCTAATGGGCGTGGTACTTGTAAAAAAATCGTCTTATCAATTTCATGATCGAAAATACGGACTGGTTCATCTAAACTATGCAAAGTTCTCTCATTATCAATCGGTATCAATCCATATGTTTTAAATGAAGAAGTCTTATCAAATACTCTATTATATACTCTCTCGATATTTTCTTGTTTAAATAAACTTGGAGCATGATTTTTCTCATATTCTTTATGTTTAAGATTCAAATAGACATAAGTAAGTATTTTTTCAGGATTCTCGATAAATACTTTTTCATCTTTCTGAAAAAAATCTCCAGCAACTGGATATGCCAACAAATAATTGACTTCATAAATCCACTTTTCTAACGGCTCCTTTATCTCTGGATATTGATATTCGGTATTATACTTTTTTGCTAAAAGAGCTATATCGGAATTCTGATATTCATCACGATAATGTTCTAACATGTGTTTAAGTTCATCATGATTGCAGCGTTTGCTTAAAAGATTAATAAGTATCGGATTTTCTTCAAAAAAGAGTCCCCCAACTATTCCGACCTGAAATTTATGTTTTTTTTCTTTGTTCCAAACAGAATCGTTCTCAAGATAAAAAGCATAACTACGCTGCTTGTAAATTTTATGACAGTATTCCAAAAAATCTTTCACTTCAGAATCTCTCAAACTATTTGTTATCACGCATAACAACTCCTCTCTAGGTCACTTATATCCATATCTATAGCGACTCATTATATCATGAACCGCCCGAATTTTAAATATTTCGAGTTGTTTCCATCGTTCAAATTTAAAATTAACTCAGTAAATTAATGCCCCTCACAGATTTTATTATATAACATTTTTATAAGAATACATATTACGAATTGAATAGATTATTTGATATACTGATGTAAAGTGTAAAATAAAAATGCTCAATTAGTGGAAAATAAAAATGTACAAAATTCTGGTTAATGATACTCTAATTCATGGAGGTGGTAAACCATGGATAGTGCACTCATTACTCAGTTAATACTTCTTAGATTGAGCAAAAGTAAGCCCAACTTTTCTGAACTTGCTCGAAAATATGATGCGGATAGCCCTTATGATAATGATTCTTACGTGTGTTATGACGGCGGATACCCTATGGACTTCATATCGACTCTAAGGATGTGGGAAGAAAGGTCAAAAGAAGAACACCCTGTTTCAGAGTACGATATAGAACTTGATGCACCGGTATATATAGTATCGAATTCGATAGAGAAAGATTCTGATGAGGATTTGCCGTTTAAATAAAAGCAACAACCCCGCGGAGAGATCCACGGGAATAAAAACCAAGTTAGGTATGGAATTTTAATTGCCGTTTTTTGTGGAAAATTAAATGCCAAAATTTATGGAAAAGTACTTGCCGTTTACACTCCTTCATAAGTCGCCTGCTCTGTAAGCACACCTACAATATCTACTATTGAAAAATACCATTCTTCTTCTATTTCATCCCATGTTGTACGTATTTATTCATTTCCTTAAAAATTGTTTCTAATTATACCACAAGAGTATAAAAGAATCTTTTTCAGTATTCATAATTTTGGATAATAAAATATCTATATTCATTCTCACATTCATATTAATCAAATTATAAAAGATTATTTTTTGACATCCAAACCAGCGTTGATAGTATTTTTTCAGGTCTCGCTGGCTTTGGGCAAGAAAATCCAGATGTGAAACCCCCGCTTTTGAATTTAATTTTTTGATTAATATAAAAACGATTATTCAATAAATTAGCTAACTCGAGCATTTAACTTCGCCATAAAATGGCGTTTTAATATTGACATGTTATTTGCATTATTTGTAACATACATCATTTGTCATTAACAAACATTCCTTAAAATACAATATCTTGTTTGTGCCTATAATAATTATTTATCATGCTTTTCCAAAATATAAGTTATTCCTTCATCTAATTTTAGTACTTTTGCATGTTCTGACAAAATATTAATAATAATATCTAAGTTTTCTGTATCTTCATTCTCCACATCATAAATAAACAATACTTCTTTTTCATTTCCAACTTCATAAGCGGCAAATGACCATTGTCTTGCATTACCTACTATTCTTTTAAGATTTTTTTCCTTAAACGAAAAAAACTTAACATACATATCTCCAACTTGAAAATCAAATTTTATTTCATCATTAAATAACCCATTTATTTTGTGGGTAGAATAATTCAAATGATTATCTTCCAAAATTCTTTTAATTAGCTTTTTCTCTTCATTTTCATTCAATCTTTGAGATTTTGGCAAATCGTATTTCAAATAAATGTTTGTTAATTCTAGTATATAGTCTTCATCTTCATCAACATTTAATGATTTTACAGCAGAAAACCTAAATTCGTTTGCATATTCTTTAATATATTTATCTAAATCAAACTCTTTTTTGTAATTGAATAATGAATATTCTATTTCTTCTTGAATGCCCCGTAAATATAATTTAACAAAATCTATGTCTGCTTCATCATCAAAATAATGAAATCGTTGAAAGTTAGAAATATATTTAAAATCACGCTTGCCACTTGTGACATTATGAAATAGCACACCCACGCAAAGACACTCATCCGAAACTGGTGAATGATAATAATTTAGTGCTGTATACTTAATGTTATACATAAATATTTCTCCTTTCTATTGAATATATCTAATAATTGTTGCAATAATTGTATCAATATTATCAATCCTATACATAAGATAGTCTACAAGTACTTGAATATCATTTTCTTTGGGTTTCCATTCATTTGGAACATCCTTAATAAATTGCATTATTTTATTTTTATTAATCCGTTTTTGAAACAACGACGCTTCATTTTCTAATGATTCTTTCGTTATACTAATATTATGAAAAAACATTTCATATAAATATTTATTATATTCTAGTACTTTTGTACTAAGTAAATCATTTTCAGCCATTGCTGATATTAAACAATTTCCATCCCAAATACTTTGATTTACAAATACATGCGTATGATCAATTACTTTAAGCAATATATCATTGCTATAAAAGCTTACCAACAGATTGCCTGCATTTCTATCAGAATTAAAAATAATATGATCAAAAAGAATTAATTTTATAAAATCATTTTTATTTTTTATTTTTTCAATAATTGTTGGCAAAAGCTTTGTTGTCTTTTGAATATATTCTGAATAAAAAGCTTTGCCGTAATTTGAAGAATCTGCTATATCTGGATTTTGTATAATTGTTGTATCATCAAATATACATATTCCAGATACAGGCATTGGAATATCTACCAAGATAGCTAAACGATAACACAGATATTCATTAAAAAGGACCAAATTACCCTCAGGCCCATTCATAAGTTTCGCGACAACTTGTTTCCCGTCGTCGAGAATAGCAAATTTAGGCTCAGTGGTACCTATATTTTGATTATAACACAATTGTTTAATCTTAGGAACTTTGATGAATATCGCCTCCTAATTCGTTTCTTGTTTATTCTATCATATTATTTTATCAAAGTATGCCTTAAAATATTGTTCTCTAACTTCATTCTGTAAAGTGTTAGTTTGCAAAACTTCTGGCTGAAAATTGTTTGTGTTCCCTTAGCACCGTCTCGCTGTCCGTCAAGGGAAGCTTCGCCACCTTACGGTGCCCTTGACTGACACCTCGTCTAGTGCTTCAGGATAATCAACAGCAACTAAAAGTTGCTATGCCACAACAGTGGCTCAGGTTTACTGCTTTCAGCCTTTTGTTTTCATCATACAGTTTTAGTATCCCGCTATTAGGAATGGTGCTTTCGCATCGCCTCGCTGATTCTCATACAGCCATGTTAGGCTTCCTGTTACCGGATAAGCGTATCCTTTTCCAATGCGTTCTGGATTCTGTTTTGCCGGCAGGATGTCCCCGAGCAGTTCCTCTGTAAGTTCCTCCTCGAATACAGGTTTTTTCAGTCTGTCTGTTACTTCATACAGTTTCCCTTCACATTTTTTAGCCAGCAGTTTTGCAAGGTTGTTTGCGCCGTTCCTGCTCCAAGTCGTGTGGCTGTGCTTCATCCTTGTCACGATTATACTCCAGATGTGGTTCTCCATGGTCCCCATGTTCCGGTATTTTAGTCCCTCCGGACTTTCCGGAAGTTCCACCCGTTCGCCATAGGGCACCAGACCCGTGGCATTCGATGTGAAATATTTTATCAGGGTATTGGCATCTTCTATTTCCGCATCTTCTGCCAGAGAGTCCCGATATATTGCAAGGTGCCGGAAAAGCTCCGTTATATCTCCCTCTTTCAGTATGTCCATGATGTCATTTACTGCACGTTTCCTGTGGATCCTCTCCCGGACTACTTTATTCCTGTGGAATGTATCCAGTTGGAATACCGTTTCCTTATCAGGGACCTTCTTTATCCACGAAGCACCGTCCCCGTTTAGCATCCGCAGCTGTGTTTCGTCAAGGTTATATTCCGAAGCTATTTTTGCCTCCCTAATCCTGTGGAATTCCTTTGATCCTGAAAAAGCATATTTTTCTCCTCCTGCTATCCCCTACACTCAATAACATATTCAAATCCATAACTCGACTCATTCACCAATCCAACTTTCGAGTTTGGGCAATCCAAGATTTTATTTATTACACTAAAATACGGATGTTTATATCTGTTATCTGTTTCATAAGACACAATATTATAAACACCACTATATTCGCTTATGCTTCCACCATGATGAGGAATTAGAAGCACTAACGGTTTTGCTCTATGTCCATATGGCATACCTTTAAAAATAGTTTCCCACTCTTCTGCCTGTATTGTTTCATCTCCCGTTAGCAATGTACTCTCTAAATATCTATACGAAAATATCTTATGGTAACAATTAATATATTCTCTTTCCTTTTTTATCCATTCCATTGGATAAACCAAAACATCATTATCGATAGATAACGGATAATGCAAACATACAACTGAATAAATATTTAAATTGTTGCCTAAATATTTTTTATATTTTTCTCGCAAGTCACTCATTATATTTCGATCTTTGATTGCTTCACATAATGAGTTTTTATCCAAAATGCTATTGATTTCTGATTTCAAGTCAGCGTATTCCTGACACTTCAACTCTTTCGTTATACAAAACCTAAAAGCCCAATCATTTCCCAAACGTACTACTAAACGAAATTTTTTATTATATATTGGCATCCAGTAAAGTTTTTCATCTTTTTGTATTTTGTCATAAAACACTGTATCTTCTTCAATTTTTCTTGCTCCAATATTATTGTATTCTTCACTATTTCTTTCATTGCCATCTAAATATATTATTTGTTTTACACCGTTAGTCCTAAAGTACTCTTCCGGATTAGAATAAAAACTAACCATGAATTTCTTTTCCGTTAAAGTTGCATCTTGACTAATCTGTGCCGCATAAAAAAGTCGTTCCGTCTCACAGTAATATGGCATGATTACTGTTTCAACATCAACTTCTTCTAATAGCGCGGGTATCATATTTATATGATCTTCATGGAAATGCGAAATAACTAAAACATTTAAGCATTTTTTTGTTCCGGTTTCTGATTGATCCAATTGACTTACTAAATCATTAATTCCAGATTTTTTTCTTGATGTTTTTGTCATGCTCCCACAATCATAAACCATTGAAAAAGTTTTATCACCATTTCGTAATATTGCCGAATAAAATAATCCTTGGCCTACTGGATGGAATTTACATCTTGCTGTTGTATCATTCATTCTCAACTCCGACATCACTTGCTCATCTATTATAAGATCATTTTTCACGTCTTGCAGGGTTTTATTCAGTGAATTCTGGATTTCGCATAATATATTTTAACATTCATTATATTCTTTCATAAAACATTGCACAAGGATTGCGTAAATACTTGATATTGTCTGCGAGAATTTTGTTTTTCATGTATCGCTGAATTGGGTTTAGAGAAATTCGGAGTACTTCTCGGCTGTTTGGCATTGATTTTGAATTTTTGCTAGGGCTTTTCTCCGATTTGCTTGCGACAACACCTTGACAATTAAGATTCGTTAATCAAAACTTCAACGATAGCATAAACGCAGAGGTCTGGTTTACCAGCTCTCTGTGTTATTAAAATCATACCTAAACAAACCATCAGGGTCCGGTTTTCCGGACCCTGACATTCATTAATATTTTTTCTTTTCTCAGCCCCTACTAAAAGACCTTACTAAAGTGATTATCCACAAAAAACAATGAGGTTTGGCATTTTAATTGCCGTTTTTTGTGGAAAATTAAATGCCAATATTTATGGAAAAGTATTTGCCGTTTATATTTGTATTATACCTATCGAAAACATATCCCTTTTATTTAAAATAATAACATCCACTATCTAGGCATAATACTATTTCTTCTGGATCACCACCATTTTGCATTATACAAAAGCTTGCTTCTAATTTATCCCTACATTCACTTATAACTCTTTTTATTATTTTCATTTCTTTATTTGTAAATAAATCTTGTGACTTTTGATTTTTTGTTTTTAGTTCAGTTAAATCGGATAATTTTATTCGTATTCCATCTTCATGGTTTCTTCCTTTCCCTTTATATGCATAAACATGCGGTATGTTGCGTTCACTTCCCTCATCTCCATATAAATATAGTTTGATGCATGTTGTGATTTCTCCACCAAATCCTCCAGGTAACCCTACTGAATACCAAATGATTATATTTTCTCCTAAATTATTTTGTTCAATAAAATCTTTTAATCCATATTTAAGATTAACTCTTATTGGATAATCACCTATTTGAAACTTAAATAATTCCTTTAAATATTCATTAGGCAGATACCCATCATTATGATTTTTTTCTTTTTTTAATAGCCACCTGATAAATTCATTTATAGATGTTGACTCATCATATTCAAAATAATACTTATTATTTACAAATTCACCAGCAATTTCTGATGCATCAAACGATGTTACAATTGAAACATTTATTCTTTCCATAAAACTGTTTTTTTCTCAAATTCCTTATTTTAATCTAAATTCATAGTCTTGGTTTTCATACACAAGTTTTTTATTTTTCGGTTCTTGGTGCTTCTCCATCAAATTATAATTATCAATAAAAATTTGTTTATGCATGTCCAAAAATTTCAAAACTCTTTTTAAATCCTTTTTGTAAATTTTATGAGCATATTTTTCTTTTCCATCCATTATTTTTGTATCAGACAATCTTATTCTAACCATGGTATCTTTATTATTCCCCTTTTGAATATGCACGTGTGGACAATTTTTATGATTATCTTCTTTATTTTTAATACTAATAGTAATGTTGTTTTCTAATTCTTCAGAAAACCCTCCGCCTGCTCCTATGATAAATTGAATAAATAACATTTCATTCTCCATAAAAAACAAAGGAATTAGTCACAACTGACCAATCCCTCGCTTTTTCTTTTTGGGATAGCTGACAACATATCACCTAATGCCGAGCGTTCATGGTATATTTTATGTCCCCCACTAGGGAAAGAGGTGCTATCCATTTCCTCTCAAAGAATTGCTTCTTCAATCACATTATATGAGAATTGTATCTAATTAGCAAGTGTTTTATATAAGAAGAAACGCATAGTTTTTGCCTACCACTTTTCTAATATAAACCGGATTTTTTCTCCCACTTTTGAAATTATGTTCAAAATGTGGATTTTTTAATTCTTTTTCGAAATGTTCTAAATATACAAAACCATTTTGGAGGTTTGTCTTTGTGAAACTCAACAAAAGTTTAATTATCCTTTTAATATTGACGGTTTCACCATTATTTCTTTTATAATAAGTTTACCTGAAAATCTTAATAAATTAAGAAGAACCTTATGACTATTTTTATTTGTATCTTCTTCATATTGATTTATCAATTGATAAACTGACTCTGTATAATTATTTATTATTTCTGCACGTCTATTCTCATCATACACATAAAACAAAAATGATATTTTCCCCATTTGTTCAATTTCTGATGCATTAAATTTCATTTTAGTAAACAAGTAATAAAAATAATCATAATCCTGCTTGTTTAGAGAATGTCCAAAAACAACCGTTTCGCTTATTCCTGTATTATTTCTATTTGTATTGGTTTTATTTTTTCCATATGAATCTTGATAAATTCGCCTTGAGGTCTTTGTAAAAAATCTCAATTCAGGTATTCTTTTTAATTCTGACTTTTTATCATCAATTCCAAAAATCGGATTATTTACATCTCCATTAATATGGTTAATCTGAATATTTTGATAATCTATTTTAGAGTAATTAAATGAATCTACTTGTCTACATCCCTTTGGAGCTAGATTCGCAATCAATATATTTGCCTTATGCGAATATGATTCTTCATTTGTAATAGCTGATATATATTTGCCAAATCTTTTTTCAAATGTATTTAATTCATCTAATAATTTTTTGTAGAACTTTTCTTTATTTTTACTATGTTCCTTCCAATCGTTTATTATAAAAAACATTATTAATATTTTATTAATGTCTTTATATTTACTTATATTATTTATTATACTGGTTTGTTCCCCATAATAATACTCGTGTAATAATTGATATATCTTATCCCAATAAAATGCTTTCTTCGAATTCCCCAAAAAAGATTCATGTATTGTTTCCTCAACATCACACCATTTTATTTTTTCACTATTTTTCTCTCCTGGAGAATGCAAATAAAACAATATATCCCAACAAGTAATCTTAGAATTATTAGTGTAAGTTTTGTTTGCTACGCGATACCCATTTGTGTCAATTTCTGCTTTCCACCATTCTACTTCTTTCTTAAACTGCTGATATTCCTTAGAATTAAAATAATCAGAATATTTTGATTTGACTTCTAAAAACAAATCGAAGCCGTTCCCTATTACTAGCAAAGCACTCATTTTATTCCTCCCTGTTAAATCTTTTATATTTTCCACTAAATATTATTGTATATTGCTATTTCACATTCATACCAAATCAAATTATAAACGATTACTTTTTGACATTCCAACCAACGTTGATAGTATTTTTCATGTCTCGCAGGGTTTTACTCAGAAAATTTCGGATGGGATGCCCGGGTTTTTGAATTTTAAAATTGTTTTTTAGGGGTTTAAATCCGAATTTAAGAATTAAAACAAAGCCAGTTGCTTCGCGAGCCCTTGATATTGCATGGTTGATTGCACGTTTGTAAAAAACTGCAAATGAAGGAGTCTAATCAGCTTATGACGATATAAGTAACAAATATTTTGGCTAAACAATAGCTCAAGGTCCGGTTTCCCGGACCCTGACATTCATTAATATTTTTTCTTTTCTTAGCCCCTACTAAGAGACCCTATCGAAGGGAAACCCCACTAAGGTTTGATTATCCAAATTTGTTTGCATATATTCAACTACTGGCTCATCATGCATCCATTCAAGCATAAATGGTACATCTTTTTTTCAAGCTTTCTAAGGTTCATTTAAGTTCACTTCTTATTTGTGTTGACGAAATTCCTGGTGTCCTTTTTAGTCTCGCAACTTCTTTGCCATTATTTTGACACCATTCTTTTATTTGGTCAAACCTTTCGCCCGTGTGGTCCTCACCTAAGCACAAAACATCAAAGTCAAAATCTTGAATTGTATCTTTGTTTATATGTTTATACTCAACAACCTCGTTAACTATGCCTATCGAACTAATTAATTCCATTCTTTCTTCTGTAGAATAAAATAGTTCTTGATCTGGTTTATACATTTTTGTACATTCACCATCTTGTACGGCCACAATCAAATAATCTCCATGTTGTATTGCTTGTTTAAGCAATCTTAAATGTCCTAAATGAAAATAATCAAAGACACCAAATAACAATACCTTTTTCATTAATAATCCTTTCTAGTTTTACGCTAGGCCAAATAATCTTGGTAGAAATAATCCATACGCAGGAACATATGTTGTAATAATTAATGTTGGGAGCCATGCAAAAGCTATTAATGCCATATCTGGTCCTAACATATCTTTTAGTTCTGCTCCTGTAATTCTTCCTGATAAATAAAGCAGTGGTGCTGTAGGTGGAGTTACATTTCCCATACCAATATTCACGCCCAATATAGCCGCAAAATGAATTGGGCTAACTCCTAAAGCTGTTACAATTGGTAAAAGTATTGGTGTTGCCAAAACCGTTGCTGAACAATCATCCATAAGCATACCAAGAATAATCATAAAAATATTTATCATTATAAGAATAACAATTTTACTCTCCGAAATTGATGTTAAGAAATTTAAGATTGTATTTGGTAAATTTTCGCTTATATAAAGTCTACTTAAAATCTGAACAGAGAAAAGCATAATCATAATTGTTCCTGCCGTTTCACCTGCTTGAATTAAAGCCGTTTTAAGTTCTTTTCCCCTTATTTTTTTGTAGTATAAAATTCCAACTGGAATAGCATATATTACTGATAAGGCTGCCGCTTCTGTTGCAGTTAAAATTCCACCATAGATAGAACCTAGAATAATAACGGGCATAATAAGTGCTGGTATTGCACTTGCTCCCCTATGTTCTGCTTTTGCAAGTCTTTTTTCTTCTTGTCTTCTAGCTTTTTCAACCATTTTATCTACAACTTTTATATTAGGATTTCTCTTTGCATACCAAAGTTGTACGAGTGAAAATAAAACCATTAAAGTAAGTCCTGGAATAACAGTAGCTAAGAAGCACGCTAACACTGACTCGCCAGATGCCCATGCATATAATATCATAAGCATTGAAGGTGGAATTAATATTCCAAGAACTCCCGAGGATGCAACTAGTGCACCTATTAATCCGTCTGGATATCCATTTTGTTTAAGTCTTGGAATCATTATAGAACCAATACATGAAATTGTTGCAGATGAAGAACCTGAAACGGCACCAAATACTGCACAAGCAACTACCGTTACAATTCCTAATCCGCCTTTTGACTTTCCAACAAAACGTTCAACGGTAGATATTAATGCCTCTCCAATACCTCCCTTATCCATTATCGCGCCTGCTAGCACAAATAAAGGTATCGTAAGCATTAAAATAGAATTTGTCTTATTGTAACCAAATGCCATTAAAAATGACGAATCATATCCACCTAAAAAACATATACTTGCTGCAGAAGCAAGGAACGCAAATGGAATTGGAACGCCAATAATTAATGTAACCAGAAGGATAATAAGTGCAATTACTATAAGTTTCATTGTTTATCCTCCTGTTCGTTTTTTGTAATTTTTATTAATTGTAATTTTTTAATTCCCAAAACTAAATCTCTAATACAATAAATTGTCCATGCTATAAATGAAATAGCAATCGGTAATACTGCAATTACCACAGGGAACCTAAAAACGTTTGACCTTGCATTCATATTAATATTCCATATAACATATTCTACTGACCAAACACTCGCAAGGATTGACACAGCTAAATTTACTACATATCTAATAATGCTAATTATATTTAACACTTTTTTATTTTTTATAAACATGTCAACCATTTCCGCTTTTATTTGTGTGTCGTGCTTTGCCGCCAATGCGCTACCAATAAAATAAAGCCAAAATGCAGCTAACAAAATCAATTCTTCGGATCCATAAAAATCCGTATGTATTACGTATCTTAAAAAAGCGCCTGCGAAAATTAAGCCGCAAACAGCTATTCCTGTAATAACAAGTATCCAGTTTGCTATCCATTCTGATATATTATCAATTGTTTTTAGAAAACTTACTTTATTTTTCATAATCTTTTTATTTCAACATATCCTTGATATCTTCAAGAAAATCTTCGCCCATATTCTTTGCAAGTTCCGGCCAAACATTTTCTCTAACATCTTTTGCTATGGCAGCTCTTTCTTCATCTGTAAATTCAATAATTTGTATTCCTTTTTCTGCCATCATATCCATATATTTTTGATCATCTGCTTTAGCAATTTCAAAACTATTATCACATTCTTCTTGAATTATTTTTGTAATTGCCTCTTGATCTTGTGGTAAAAGCTTTTGGAAAAATTGTTCATTCATCATTATTTGGGTTGCTTCTTGTGTAATCATATAATGATAATAATATTTAATTACATCTCTAAAATATAAGTAGTTTAAATTTGGAGGTCCTCCCATCCAGCCATTAACAGTTCCTGTTTGGATTGCTGTATATGTATCTGTATATGCAATTGTTGACGTTCTAAAACCTAATCTTCTTGTTGCGAGTGCAAAACTATCTAAACTTGGAACACGAATTAAAGTTCCCTTATCTGTATCTGACTTTTTAGGATTTTTTATTTCCTTAGCTGTTCCTACACCACTAAATCCTTCACAGAATATACCAAAGGAATGTATTCCAACTTTTTGTGCCGCTTCGTACACACCCTTAAAGAGCACTCCGTCTCTATCATAAGCTACTTTTAGCTCTTCATAATTCGATCCTAAATAAGGAAGCATTGAAGCCGTCATTTTAGGATCATAATTATCAGGTGCAGAAATATGGCACATTTCAATTGTGCCCATCATTAATTCTTGAACTGTTGATGTGTAATCTCCTAATGAACTATCTGTATATAGATCAACCGTTACTCTACCTTCTGTGGCTTTCTCAATAGCTGCACATATTCTTCTATCTGCTTCACTAGCTATAGAATCTGTTGGATGCTGATTAGCAAAACGAATCTTAACTGGTGTAAAGCTAGATGTGTCCGTGTTATTTGTTTTTCCGCCACATGCACATAGAATAACTGCACTAACAAGTACTAATCCTATAATAGCCTTTACTTTTTTCATAATACTATCCTCTCTTATTTCAACTATTTGTTTATAGATGGATTTCGTTGCAATTTTTCCCATTCACTTTTGCATACTAATGCATTATTTAAGTGCATTCTCCATCTATATTCGTTGTATGTTGCATCTTTATTATGAGCTACATTATTTAAATGCCAATAAATCCACATGAAACTAATTGACATTTTATATAGCAAAAATTTCCCATAATCTAATTCTTCATCTAAATCTTTAAAATAACTATTTAAAAACATTATATCTGCACCAGACCCCAAAATGTTTTGAGTGCAAAAGCTTGCTAAATCTAAATATTTATCTGCCATTGTTGAATATTCCCAATCGATAATATAGGCTCTTTCATTTGTAAAAATGAAATTTTGAAGAACAATATCAGAATGAACTGGGCACTTATCAACATTTAAGCTTTCTTCAACCCATTTAGTTATTTCTAACAACTCCGTTTCATTTTTTACCATTTCTTCTGGAATCGGATAACCCGTGGTTAAAAAATCCTTCTTGTATATATTAAAATCTTTAATAAAGCTGAATTCACCAGCAAATTTTTCTTTTGATGTATGAAGTTTATTCAGTTGTTTTGTTAATTTATCAACATTATTATTTAAGAATACTATTGATTGTTCTGTTGTGCATATGCCATCAACATATTCAAGCAATAAATTATTAACATCAGAACATATAAGGCGTGGTCCAACACCAATTTTGTCAGCAATAGATACATTTTTTATTTCTTTTGTGCGATCAATAAACTTTTCTGTGCCTTTTCCTGCAATACGAGCAAGAAACTTTCCTTTATTGCTGTAGACTATATATGATTTATTAGTCTTTCCGCCAGGAATAAATTCAATTTTTTCGATATTAATATTCGCTTTTTCAGCTAACTTATTTATATCTTGTGTATATTCCAAATTTTTTTCCATTTCATAACCTATTTTCTACTATACTTAAAAGGTTTTCGTATTTTAATATAGGATTGTCGATAGGTCAATCCTCGCAATAGTATTTCAACAATTTTATTGTTAATTTGTTGAATTTTTTTAACTTTTTCAACATATTTCTTGCTTTTTAGTTTTAATAGTATTAAATTAACCTTATTATTAAAATCAAAACAATTTTTTTGAATGAGGGGCTTTTATGTCAGTAGGAGAAAATATTAAAAAAAGAAGAAAAGCTTTAGGACTAAGCCAGCAAGTTCTTGCTGATGCCCTAGGTTATAAGACACGATCTTCAATTACGAAAATAGAAAGCGGAGAAACCAGCCTAAATAATGATAAACTATTTACATTCGCTAATATTTTAAATACTTCTGTAGAATATCTTTTAACTGGTAATTCTTCTCAAACAGAACATAGTATAGATAATAATTTATATGTTGAATCTGAAAAGTTCGTTGAAAAAGGTGCTAAAAAGTGCATTTCAATTTTGCTAGCAGGTGGCAAATATCGAGTTAATAAACTAAATGTACCTTTTCAATTTGTAACTGTTAAAGATAAACCTATTGTGTTGTATACAATGGAAGTTTATCAAAGACATCCCCTTATTGATGATATTTATGTTGTCTGTCTTGACGGATGGGAAGACCTTATTTATAACTGTGTTGAAAATTATAACATTAGTAAATTCAGAAAAATTATTCCTGCTGGAGAAAATGGAATTAAATCTGTAAAAAACGCAATTGAATGGCTTACTCCATCAAACAGCAATTACGATATAGTTATTTTGCAAGAAGCAACAAGACCTTTAATTGATCTTGAAACTATTTCAAACGCTATTTATTGTTGCAAAAAAAACGGAAGTGCTATCCCCTTTACTTATCTTGAAGATACCACTCCCTTTTTATTCAATAAACAAACTCAAAATATTTCTCATCTTGATGCTTATAGTCTTATTTCACTTCAGTCCCCAGAACTATACACTTTGGGAAACCTAAAATATTCATTTATAGAAGCATCAAAAACCAATCATGAATTGACCGAAAACAACTGCTCAGTTTTTATGCACCATATCGGCCGAAAACTATCTTTTTGTGATGGAAACAACAACAATCTTCGTATCATTCACGAAAACGATTTAAAACTATTTGAAGCAATTCTTAATAACATATAACAAAAAATTTTTACTTCAAATTAATTAGACTCAATCCATTCCTTAATAAAAGTTTTGTAATCTTTATTCGGTTCGAAAACGCAGTCATTATGAACCGTTTTTCTTTCTTCAACTGGTGGCAATTTCATATAATCGCCATAAACACTAGTTAATTGTTCATCATATCCTGCTGGCATATTAAATTCATATCCTTCAAATTCACACTTTGCAACATCTGAAAAAATTCTCTTTGGAAAGAACAAAGGATGATTATTCATAATAAAGGTTGACTGAAGTAAGTTTGGATAATCCGTATCGCTTTTTCCATAACTCATGGCTATGTCTCTTGCTAATTTATAATTTTTAACAGGATTAAAATCTTTTGGTAGGTTTTCAACTCTTCCCCTATCAATATCGTTAAGCTTGGGGTTGTCTTTTCTCATGAACGTAGAATTTTCGTATGCAAAATTAATCATTTCTTTCATTCTTTCTTGTCCATTTTCTACGTCCCATTCATCTAAAGGAAGAATATCAATAAGTATTCCTTGATTTAATTCTTTGTTATATGCAAACTTTTTAATAAGACATGTCGTATTTGAGTTTCTTAATTTCGCATACATATATCCGCTTCCTGAATCTGTTTCAGGAGTTTGAAGAAAATACGGTGGCTTAAACTCATCATAAAGTTTTAAGAATTTTTCATAGTCATCTCGTGGCATAAGAATATCAATATCATCATCCCACGGAATAAATCCTTTGTGTCTAATTGCTCCAAGCAATGTACCTGCATACAAAAAATATTTTAGATTGTTTTCTTCGCAAACTTTCACAAACCGAAGTAATAAATCCAATTCAACAGCCCAAATTTCTTTTTGCTGCTTTGTTATTAAATAATCGCATTTGATTTCTTCTTCAAAAAAACTTTCAGGCAAAATTCCTTCTTTAATTATTCTTTCGCATTCAGTCATTGTTTTATCCTTTATCCTAAAAACTTTTCCATATACATTGAAACTTTTGATGCATCAGAAATATTTTTATAGTTGTTTTTTACATAAAAAGATATTGCTCTTGAATTACTATTCTTTACTTCTAATTTTAAATAATGCATGTCTTTATCTTTTGCTATCTCCTCGCATCTTTTTAGCAAAAGCGTTCCAAATCCTTTATTAATATTTTCCTCTATCAAAGCAATATAAGTAAGATAAGCTTTTTTTGTTTCTTTATCATTGACATATACTGCTGCAACACCTAAAATCTCTTCCTCAACAAGTCCTATCACGTAAGCATTGTCATATATCTTTTCAGTATATGTCCTTAAGCCAGCCACATCTTTAGCCATACTGTCAGACCACTGGCTTTCTATTTTATATATTACATTAAATAATTCTTCTTTTCCAATTCCTTGTGAATCATTAAGTATTTTAATATCCATACTTACACTAATACCTTATAGTATTTCTCCATATTATTTGTTATAACAATCATTTCTTCTACACTATTTGCTTTGAATAATATAGTTCCTAGTGAATGTGTGGTGTTTTGATACGCGTGCACTTCATCACCTATATTATAAGTGCAAAATACATCCACTAAATTATTTTCCTTAAATTTTTCATCAAAGTCAATTCCTTTATATGTTCCATCCAGAGTACTATAAATCATGTAATTGCTCCAGACCCCTGTTGTTGGAACCATATGTAAATCACCTATATTTTCTCCCATATATCCTCTAATAGTGTAATCAACAAGGTCTACTCCTGTTGCATATTCAATTAGCTGAGGAATATATGAACCGCCATTTCTTGGACCTAATTCTAATACATATACGTTGTCGTCTTTGTCCAATATTACTTCTATATTATAAGCAGATGTTTTCATTCCTAAAGCAGTAATAAGTCTTTGCAATTCATTATCAACTTTTTCTTTTTGCTTATCAGTTAATAACGATGGCCAAAACTCTCCTAATGCTACATATTCTCTAGTTCCCTTATCGCTATAAAGTTCATTTCCATAACTGGTAAAAACAAGTTTTCCGTCTACCGAAAAACCGTCTCCAGAAACTTGATAACCTTGCTTTACAATAAACTCTTCAACAACAAATCTTTTTCTTCTAGAATATGAAAGAGCTTCCTCTACAGCATCTTTTAATTCATCTTTAGAATTTATTTTAACAACTCCCTTGCTTCCAGAAGAATCAACAGGTTTTACCATAACAGGAAACTTAAATTTATCTACCTGTTTTTCTGCCTGCTCGTATGTATCGTATCCTTCTGCTTTTGGGCAACTAAATCCATTCTCTTGCAGGAATTCTCTAAACAAATCTTTTTGAGTTAATAACTGAACTGACTTATAAGGATTTCCAATTAATCCCATCTTCTCAGAAACATAAGCTGCTGTTGGTGCTGCTGGATCAGAAGCATAAGCAACAATCCCATCTATTTTTAATTTTTGTGATAACTCTAAAATGCCATCTAAATCTGTTGTGCTAACATTATGATATTCATCAGCATATTTATGGCCTGGGTTTTCAGGAGTGTAGTCGCATGTTATTACATAATATCCTAATTCTTTAGCTTTCTTAATTGCTGGGATTTGTTGCATTGAACCCCCAAGCATCAATATCTTTTTCATTATGCAAAATTCCTCATAAACGTTTTAATTCTGTCCGTACCTTCTTTTAGTTTTTCAATATCTAAAGTAAAAGCAATACGAATGAAATTGTCGTAATTCTTTCCGTAGGTAATTCCAGGTGCAATTGCTACATGAACTGACTGTAATAATTTTTCTGCGAAAGAAATCGAATCTAAACCTGTACTACTAATATTTACAAATACGTAGAATGTAGCTGCTGGCTTATTTGCATGTAACCCTTCAATGCCATTTATAGCTTCATAGATAAAGTTTCTTCTTTCTTCAAAAATATCATGAATGGAAGTGTCATCTGTGCAATTAGAATAAGCTTCTAAAGCAGCGTATTGCGATGGAAGAGGTGCGCATGCAGCAACATTTTCCTGCATCTTTGTCATCGCCCCAATTATTTCCTCAGGACCAACTGCATAACCTACTCTATAACCTGTCATTGCAAAACGTTTTGAAATACTATCTATTAAAATAGTATGCTCTTTCATTCCGTCTTTATTAAAAACAGAACAATGTTTTTGATTATCATAAATTAACGAGCTATAAACTTCGTCTGTAATAACAAGTAAATTATTTTCTTTTACGATTTCTGATAACTCTTCTAGTAAATCATTAGACAAAACCTGGCCTGTTGGATTTGAAGGTGTGTTGATAATAATAGCAACGGTCTTAGGAGTAATTGCATCTTTAACCTGCTGCGCTGTAAAAGAAAATTTATTTTCTTCTTCTGTATTAATAAGAACTGGAACTCCTCCGCAAGCTCTTACCATCTGTACATAATTAACATAATAAGGAGCTGGAATAATAACCTCATCTCCTTCATCTAATATCGTGGCAAGTGTTAAATAAAGAGCTTCCATTCCTCCAACCGAAACTATGATTTCGTTTTGTGGATTCACATTAACTCCATATTCTTTTTTTACATGTCCTGCGATAGCCTCTCTTAAAGGCAACAATCCTGCGTTAGCAGAATATCTAGTTTTTCCATCCTTTATTGCTTTACATGCCGCATCGCAAATATTATCTAATGGATGCAAATCTGGATCTCCTAATGTTAAATCAATAACATCGTCATATTCTTGTGCCATGTTGAATAATCTTCTTGTAAGTGAAGGTTCTATTGCATTTACTCTTTTTGATAATTTCATTTTATTTTTCCTCAAAACATTCTGGAATATTTTTTATACTATCTACTGTTAAAACATTGTCGTTCTTTTCTTTTGAAATCAAGATTGATTGGCATCCCGCAACATTCGCCATCGCTATATCACTTTCAAAAGTATCTCCAATAACTAAAAATCTATTAGCTGCCACATTCTTTTCTGCTGATAGATGCTCTACCATTGTAATATTAGGCTTTCCTATTATAAAATCACATTGTCTATTTGCGCACCACTCTATTGGAGCTGTCATAGCGCCACATCCTGGCATAAGTCTAGCATTGTCTCCCGGATAAACTCTTTCTTTGTTGCATGCCATAATGCATCTTGCATGCAGAGCAACTTGCAAAGCTTTTGTTAAGCCTTCGTAAGTCATATCCGGATCGTAACCAATAAGCAAGTTTTGAGCCGTTTCTTCTTGATTAACCTTTATTCCTTGTGCTTCAAATTCTGCAATTAAATTCTTAGAGCCAAAAATATAAATATCTTCCATGAAACGTTTTTTAGCTAAAAGTGCTGCTAAATATCCAGAAGTTAATACTTCTTCTAATCTGCAATCTACTCCCATTCCTATTAAGCGCTCATAAATTTGCTGCCTAGTTTTTGTCGAATTATTTGTTGTAAAATAAACTTGTTTATTATTTTCTCTAAAGAAATTAATAGTGTCATTAGCACCATCAATTATTTTTGAGCCATAATAAACCGTACCATCTAAATCAAATAATACAATGTCAACACTATTTATATCCATTCCTTATCTCCTATACTGTTTAACAATCTCTACTGCTTCTTTAGTCATTGTTTCAATTTTATCGAATTCTTTATTATTAATTAAATCTTTTTTTACCATCCATGTTCCGCCACATGCAAAGATTTTTTCAGACTCAATATATTCTGGTAAATTATCTTTATTAATTCCGCCTGTAGGAATAAACCTCATGCTAGGGAAAGGACCTGCTAGAGCTTTAATCATAGTCATTCCTCCATAATTGCTTGCAGGGAAAAACTTAACAATGCCAAGGCCTCTTTTATAAGCCTGTGTAACTTCACTTGGTGTAACACATCCAGGAAAAACTGGAATATTATTTTCTAAGCAATAATCAACCAGTTCCGGATCAAAGCCAGGTGCAACAATAAATTTTGCCCCTGCTTTTATAGCCTCTTTGGCCTGCTCTATTGAAAGTACTGTGCCAGCGCCTACAAGCATTTCAGGAAACTCTTTCGAGATTAACTCAATTGAATCTTTTGCTGCCTCAGTTCTAAAAGTAATTTCTGCGCATGGAAGTCCTCCGTTTATAAGAGCCTTTGCTAAATCAACTGCTGAATTAGCATCGTCTAATGCAACTACTGGAATAACGCCTAGTTTATAGATTTGTTCTTCTAATTTAGTCATAATTGCTATTTCCCTTCTATTTTTCTTAAAAAAATCTAGTTGCATTATAATATAAGTAGAAACTTTTTTACTCTACTATCGGTTTACTTTGGTTTTAGTTATTTTTTGATGTTTTTTAATGATTAAATCAAACCTCTATTAATTGCAATTTCTTCTAAATCAGCAATCTTTTGATTATGATGTTTTTGATATATTTTTACGAATTCTGATGCATCTTTAATATCTTCTTTAGAAGCCAAAGAAATTTTTATCATTCCTCTACCCATTTTCCTACGTTCTGCTTTTGAATATGATAGTTCTTTATTGTATGAGTTATGGAAAAAAACGATAGGCAATTCAAAGTTATCAATAGTCGGTATTATATCTACTTCCTGTGACATATAACTTTGGAAAGTTCTAGTAAGATTTACCCCAAAAACAAATATTGGCTCATCGATAATTAATAATTTGTTCTGATTTGGATTGGTAAAATATATTTCCATTCCGTACTTTTCAAATTTCAACTTCTTAATATATTTTTGTTGCTCCATTGTGGCTTTAATATATATTTTATTAACACCAACTAACATGTAATAAGACAAAAGATAATTAATTAAAGGTTTATCGTAAATTTTTGTTGAAAGGCTTATCTTATATTTATCTAAAATAAGCAATCCTTCCCACTTATGATTTTGATATTCAGATAATCCGGAAATAAGCATCTCAATATCGCAATCTAATAATTTAGCAATCGTTGGAAGCAATGCTGTATCAGGCAAGCCCACTCCTCTTTCCCATTTAGATACAGCTTTATCCGTAACACCTAAACTCTGGGCTAAGGCTTTTTGTGTATATCCTGCTTCTTTTCTAAGTTTCGCTATTAATTTCCCGGTGTCAAAATAATTCATTAATTTATTAATTAGTTGTTTTTTATTCTTAATGTATGCTTTTTATCACACCATCTAAAAAACGGTTCTTCCAACAATTTTCTTCTTCCTATATCAATCAATGTACAAATAGTAAATATTGCAAGTACTGAACCAATTGCGTGAACATATGTTAAATTGCTATTATACATCTCAACATTACGCAACAAGTCCTTCCATAACCATTGTCTCATAGCATCACTCCCTGCATGTATCAATAAAACTCCAAAAGTTGATGTTGCAACTGTATTGATAATCTTACTATTTTTTATTTTTATATTCTTAAAGAAACAGAATGCCACAATTGCAACTAAAATAGCTAGAATTTTATTTGAATCCATTACCCAATAATAATATAATCCTTCTCTTCCAAATTTTACTCCTATCCATTGCATTGCTATAACGCTAGTGACAGATATTATTACTAGTCCCAAAGTCTCCCATCCTGTAATTTTTGTGTCTTCGAGAATCTTAATTGGATAAAGTCTTATATATGATGCTATAAAATACAAAACAACAAACCACGAAACATAATTCATTGTTACATTTATTTTCGGAATTGTCCCTAATATCACATACATTAAAGAGCACAACAACACTAGATATAAATGCATTTTTTTGTCTAGATTTTTAATCAAAATATTAAGAAATGGTATAAACAAGAAAAACAATAAATAGCAACCCGTAAAATTTGTTGTTACCTCAGTTACTGGTAAAATTAGTTTAATTATGCTTGTTAATGATATTTCTTGATATCCTGCAATTGCAAAGATAATAAATAAAACTATTCTATAAAAATATATTTCTAATAATAACTTTAAGAACTTTTTAAGCGTAATATTACTTGTGCACATAAAATACCCTGTAATTAACACAAAGCAATTAATACCTATCTTTCCCCACATCCCAAACACTAAGAGAAACAACGACTTAAATGCTAGTGGATCAGCAAAAATAGGACCATCAATAGCAGTCAATCCTGAATTAACTACGTAATGATGTGCCACT
Organism: Lachnospiraceae bacterium; assembly: GCA_045598285.1. Taxonomy (GTDB): domain Bacteria; phylum Bacillota; class Clostridia; order Lachnospirales; family Lachnospiraceae; genus RGIG5612. The sequence continues at coordinate 25,495 of JAZLLU010000025.1, forward strand.
ATTAAAATCATTGCTATGATTCTGAATAATTCTAAATTTGAATTTCTTTCTTGTTTTATCCCGGAAATTTTTTCAACCATCATCCGATTCTTATTCGCTTAAAATTATCTCAAAATAATATCCACTATTTTGTTAACATCGTTAGCATCTAAATTTGCATATAATGGCAATGTTAAGACTTTATCAGCTATATGCTTTGCAACTGGTGTTTTTTCTTCTCCTGCCGTTGGGTAATCTTTATAACACTCAAAACTATTAGTAAGCGGATAAAAATATTTTCTTGCAATAATATCTTCCTTGCCTAGTTCTTCAAAAATCTCGTCTCTAGTTTTTTTGTATCCATCAAATACTACTGGATAATAAGCATAATTAGATTCAACATCCTTTTGTTGCTTTAATATTTTTATTCCATCTATATTCGAAAGTAATTCATTATACGTCTCTACTACTTTCTTTCTTTTTGTTATTTCTTCATCTAAATGTCTTAAATTACAAAGTCCCATTGCTGCTTGGAATTCATTCATCTTAGCATTGCCGCCAACATACATTACGGATTCTGGACCATGAATTCCAAAATTTTTAAGATCATTCATTACAGTTACTAAATCATCTTTGTTAAAGCAAACTGCTCCACCTTCGATAGTATTGAAAACTTTTGTAGCATGAAAGCTAAACATAGAAGCATCTCCAAAATTTGCAGATGATATTCCTTTATATTTAACTCCAAAAGCGTGTGCCGCATCATAAATAATTTTTAAGTTATACTTCTTTGCTATTTTATCTATTGCTTCAACATCGCAAATATTTCCATATACATGAACTGGAACAATTGCTACGGTTTTGTTAGTAATAAGACTTTCTATTTTTGTAACATCAATAGTATAGTTTTCTTTATTTATATCGCAAAAAACTGGTGTTAAACCATTTCTAACAATTGCATGCGTTGTGGATGCAAAAGTAAACGGTGTTGTTATTACCTCACTACCTTTAGGAAAACACATCGCTTCAATAATATTTTCTAATGCTAAATGTCCATTAGTATATAAAACCACATGTTTGCAATCTAAATACTCCTCGAGTTTTGACTGCAAAGTTTTATGTTTGATTCCCATATTAGTTAGCCAATGGCTGTCCCACAATTCTTTAATTTCTTCACAATACTCACTAAAATCTGGCATTGATGAACGAGTAACGTTAATCACTTTTATTCCTCCATAAAAACATATTTTATGCTTCTTGTTTTTCTTCTTTATGTCGAAAACTTTTCGCTATTGAAATTGCATAATCAAAACTATCTATATGAAATAGCTTTGAGCCCAGCACATATATTAATACTCCTAAAGGCACTTGAATTAACAGAGTAAAAACATCTTGTAAACCTATGAAAGTTATACAATAAACGATTCCACCCATAACACATGACAAAATAATTTGTGGCACCATATCCTTTAATTGTTCTAAATAACTATATCCTAATAGTTTTTTATTAGGCCAAGCATTAATTATTTGACTTGTAATTGTTGTAAATATAGTTCCATATGCCATAGCGAGCGGGCTAATCCACATAGTCGCTAAGAGTACACTAATTCCTACAATTTTCTTTACTATTTCAAGTTTCAAAAACAAATCGCTTCTACCTACCGCTTTAATTGCATTTAAGTTTGCAGTATTTAGTGGGTAGAACGCAAATGTAAAACAAAAAATTCTCATATATGGAACACAGGGCAGCCACTTTGATGTTAAAATCAAATTAACCAATGGTTCAGAGCAAACAGCAACTCCCATCATAAGTGGCATCATAACATACGTGCTCACCTTTATTGCTCTTCTTGTCATATTTTTTATTGAGCTTATATCATCTTGGATGCTAGCCATCGTCGGAAATAACACAGAATCTATAGCAGAATTTAAATTTGTTACTACTGTATCTGTATACTTTCTTCCCTGATTGTAATAAGCCAAATCACTTGACGTATATACTTTACCAATTATTAATTGTCTAATATTGTTATATACTGTATCAATAAGTCCGGATACCAACAATTTCCATCCATATGACAAAAGTCTTTTTAGGCGTTTGAACGAAAACATCGCTTTTGGCCTCCACTTTACAGTGACCCACAAAATAATTGTATCCACAGTCATATTAAATAATTGTTGCCCTACTAATGCCCAAACTCCATATCCTTCATAAGCTAGAATTATGCCAATAATTGCTGCTCCAATAGTTCCACCTAAAGTTGAAAAGAAAAATTTCTTAAACATAAGGTTTCTTGAAACATATGCTTGTTGAACACTCTTAAGAGAAAAAATAAGAACTTCTATTCCTAGTACTCTTATTACTGGTGTAAGATCTGGCATCTTGTAAAATCCAGCTATTAACGGCGCGGTAAAGAATAGCGCTAAATACAATGCAATTCCAAAAGCAATATTAAAATAAAATACTGATGAAAAGTCTAAATCGTCAGCATTTATTTTTTGAATCAATGCATTGCTAAATCCACCATCCAAAAAGACCTGAAGGACTGTAATAATTATTGTTACTAATGCTATTGTTCCATAAACCTCAGGGTCCAGAAGTCTTGCAAGAATAATAGACACAATCAAAGTAACGCCTTGTGCTCCAAAGCGTTCCGCAAGTCTCCATAAAAAGTTTGTTGTAAATTTTTTCTTGTCCATTTACTTAAATATCTTTTTCTTAATTATTTTTAACTTTGCAATTCCCTTATCTCTAAAAACCAGAAATACAATATACTTTATTGTGCAATAAATAACCTCTCTAGACGATACCTTCTCTACCATACTAAGTGCTTTATAATTTGAATTTAAATCTTGTTCATATTTGTTAATAATACAAAATTCTTGTTCGTCATTTAATTGTTTTTGATTTACCTTAAAAAAATCTTCCACTCCACAATTAAGTCCACTGCCGTCATATCCTATATTTTGACTCATTGTAATTGTTGGCATTATATATTTTTTTTTATTAACTATCATATATAATGATTTTGCAATATCTACAGACCTAAAATTGCCATTTGTCCTTAACACTGGAAATTTATCCATAAACGCATTACACGCACAACAGTATGTCCATTTATCTTTTTTTAAGACTTTAAGCATATTGTGTGGTTTCTTTAATGCTTGGTCTAATTTTCCTTCTAAAATATACTTTCTTGTTTCATTGTTTTTATTTTTCCATGTAACGTATCCCCAAGCATTGTAATATGTATCAAATTCTACGACACTATTTAATGTATTCCAATCAATTGGAATACTATGACTTGTTATCGCAATTATGTCTGGATTATCTTTATAAAACTCATAACAATCATAAATATACTTTAAAAAATTCTTTGAGAATATATTGTCGTCTTCGGTATAAATGTAATCTATTTGTTCATCAATTTGTTCACTTAGAAAATTATAGTTGCCTTCATATCCTAAATTTTTTTCCTGATAAAAAATATGTGTGTTTCTAAACCCTGTAACTCCCTTAGCTAAATACTCTTTTATCTTTTTGTTTCCTTCTACGTATTTTTCTTCAGGAGGATAGTCTACCGATATATAAAGATCGCTATAGCAAGCATAACTATTTTGTTTAAGACTTTCTATACAGTTAACAAAATGCTCATATCTATTTAATGTTCCGACAATTATCGGCAAACTAAAATTAGGTTCTTTCATAAAATATCCTCTAGTTAAATTCATTAATCTTTTCTACAACATACCCTATCTCTTCCTCAGTCATTCCATAAAACATCGGAAGGCTAAGCTCAGTTTTGCTAATCTCCTCAGCTATAGGAAAATCTCCTTCCTTAAAGCCAAGGTCTTTATAACACTCCTGCAAATGCATAGGGATTGGATAGTGTTTGTTTGTTCCTATTCCGGCATCATTTAAGAATTTTTCCAACTCGTCTCTTCTATTACATCTAATTCCAAATATGTGCCAAACTGGTTCGGCATAATCTGGAACGAACGGAAGAATAACTTCTGGATTATTTATTCCTTCTAAATAACACTTAGCTATTCTTCTTCTTTCAACGTTCATTTTATCTAGATAAGGCAATTTGACTGAAAGGAAAGCTGCTTGTAATTCATCTAATCTACTATTATTTCCTTTATAGATATGATGATATTTATAGTCTGAGCCATAGTTTCCTAATGCTCTTACCTTTTCTGCAATCTCTTTATTATTTGTAATTGTTGCACCTGCATCTCCTAATGCACCTAAGTTTTTTCCAGGGTAAAAACTAAACCCAGAAGCATCGCCAAAAGTACCAATCTTTTTGCCTTTATAAGTTGCGCCATGTGCCTGTGCACAATCTTCTACAACATAAAGATTATATTTCTTGGCTAATTTCATAATTGGATCCATATCGCAGGTTTGACCATAAAGGTGTACTGGCATAATAGCTTTAGTTTTTTCTGTTATAGCTTCTTCTATTTTAGTTGGATCTATATTAAAAGTTTTTATATCCGGTTCAACAAAAACTACATTCGCTCCGACATATGTAACTGCTAAAGCAGTTGCGATATAAGTATTAGAAGGAACAATAACTTCGTCACCTTCACCAATACCTAAAGCTTTTAACGGAAGCATTAAAGCATCTAACCCATTTCCAACACCTACGCAATAATCAGTTCCGCAATAATTAGCAAAAGCTTTCTCAAAGTTTTCATCTTCAACACCTTCAATGTACCAAGATCTTGTAAAAACCCTATTAAAAGCTTCTCTTAGTTCACTATCTAATTCTCTTTCCATTGGTAAGAAAGACACAAAGGGTATTTTCATTTATTTCTCCTCGCTCTTACCGTTTACATACGCAAGAAAATCATCATAATTTCTTATATAATCTGCTTCGTCATAATATTCAGAAGCAAGAACAAGCAGGACTGCATCAGGAGAAAAATCAAACATCTCTCTCCACATAACATTAGATACATATAATCCTTCGTTTGGTTTATCTAAAAGAACAATTTCCTGCTCTTTTCCATCATCCAGTTTAATCTTGCAGCTTCCGTGAACACATATAAGAATCTGTTGTAATGATTTATGCGCATGATGACCTCTAACAACACCTTCTAAGGTATCGTATATGTAATAAACTCGTTTAACATCAAACGGAATATCTTTAAATTCTTCAATTGCTATAAGCTGTCCTCGGGCATCACCATGTGGCAAAAAGCTATATTTTTCAATTTTCATTTTCAACAAAATCCTTTGTTTTTATATATTATACAACCTATCTTCAGCTACATTTTTCAAATGTTCGCCGTATGGCGATTTGCCGTACTTTGTTGCAGACTCAAGAAGTTTTTCTTTGCTGATCCATCCATGTCTATACGCGATTTCTTCAGGCGCAGAAATTTTAACACCTTGTCTTTTTTCAAGCATTTGTACAAAGAATGCTGCATCAATAAGACTGTCTACTGTGCCAGTATCTAACCACGCAAATCCTCTTCCTAGAAGTTGAACATCTAACAGGCCTTCTTGCAAATACATTTCATTAAGTGATGTAATCTCTAGTTCTCCTCTAGCAGAAGGTTTGACCAAGTTTGCTTTATCTGATACTCCTGCCGGATAGAAATACAACCCCGTAACAGCATAATTACTCTTTGGATTTTTTGGCTTTTCTTCTATAGAAATAGCTCTTTGATTTTCATCAAACTCAACTACGCCAAATCTTTCAGGATCTTTAACATAATATCCAAAAACTGTTGCTCTCTTATTTTCTTCAGCATTTTTAACTGACTCAACAAGAGTCTTACTAAAGCCGTGTCCATAAAAGATGTTGTCACCAAGAATCATTGCCCCTGCTTCTCCGCCTAAGAACTCTTCGCCTAAAATGAACGCTTGAGCAAGTCCGTCTGGACTAGGTTGAATTTTATATGTAAGGCTAATACCAAATTGACTTCCATCTCCAAGAAGGTGCTCAAATCTAGGTGTATCTTCTGGAGTTGAAATAATAAGTATGTCTTTTATTCCCGCTAACATTAAAGTTGAAAGCGGATAATAAATCATAGGTTTGTCATACACTGGCAACAATTGCTTACTTGTTACCATTGTAAGTGGATATAATCTTGTACCAGCACCACCAGCTAAAACGATTCCCTTCATCTATCTATCTCCATACATCTTTTCATAATATTGTTGGTACTCACCATTAATAATGTTTTCCCACCATTCTTTATTTTCAAGATACCATTTAATTGTTTTCTTTATTCCGTCTGCAAACTTTGTCTCAGGCAGCCATCCAAGTTCATTATGAATCTTTGTTGGGTCAATTGCATAACGCATGTCATGGCCCTTTCTATCTGTAACATAAGTAATAAGGCTTTCTGGTTTGCCAAGTTCTTTACAAATAAGTTTTACAATATCGATGTTCTTCATTTCATTATGTCCGCCAATATTGTAAACTTCGCCAACTCTTCCATTATGAATAATCAAATCGATTGCTTTACAATGATCTTCTACATAAAGCCAATCTCTAACATTTATCCCTTCGCCATAAACTGGTAAGGGCTTATCATTTAATGCATTAGCTATCATTAAAGGAATAAGTTTTTCCGGAAAATGATATGGCCCATAATTATTAGAACATCTACTAATAGTAACAGGAAGACCATAAGTTCTGTGGTAAGCCATAACTAATAAATCTGCTGCCGCCTTGCTGCTTGAATATGGGCTACTTGTATGAATAGGCGTTTCTTCTGTAAAAAACAAGTCTGGTCTATCTAAAGGAAGATCTCCGTAAACTTCATCTGTACTTACTTGGTGATATCTAGTAATTCCATATTTGTTACAAGCATCCATTAATGTTGCTGTTCCAATAATATTTGTTTGAAGGAAAATGCCTGGGTCTTCAATACTTCTATCAACATGGCTTTCTGCCGCAAAGTTAACAACGATATCCGGATGTTCTTCTTCAAATAATTTATATACTGCTTCTCTATCGCAAATATCAGCTTTTACAAATCTAAAATTAGGGTTATCCATTATTGGTTTTAATGTCTCTAAGTTTCCTGCATATGTCAATTTATCCAAACATATAATTCTATAATCCGGATGCTTTTTTAGCATATAAAAAACAAAGTTCGAGCCGATAAATCCCGCTCCACCAGTTACAATTATATTCATTTTTTTATGTCCTCCAATTTTGGATTAACTTTATCTTTATCGCTTAAGTTAAGTGGGGTTCCGTCTAGAAGGTGGTCTCCTTCCACTTCCGGCCACTTTATATTAATTGCCTCATCATTCCATGCTAACCCACCTTCATCATTAGGATGGTAAAAGTCTGTTACCTTATAGCAAAACTCTGCTGTATCGCTAAGAACTAAAAATCCATGCGCAAACCCCGGACTAATATAAAACTGCTTATTGTTTTCTTCTGAAAGTTCTGTTCCATAATATTGTCCGTATGTTTCGCTGCCTTCTCTTAAATCAACCGCAACATCATAAACTCTACCCTTAATAACTCTAACGAGTTTACCTTGAGGGTGATTTATTTGATAATGCAATCCCCTAAGTACACCTTTTGTAGACATGCTTTGATTGTCTTGAACAAATACCATGTCTAAGCCGGCTTCTTTCATGTCATTATAATTATATGTTTCCATAAAATATCCACGTTCATCACCATGAACAGTTGGCTCAATAACATATAATCCCTCGATAGGTGCCTTAGTAACTTTAATTTGACTCATCTTTCAATTCCTTTAAATATCTATTCACAGCATCTTTCCATTCTGGAAGAGGCTTAAACCCGCTTTCCACCAACTTAGCTTTATCTAATCTACTATTAAAAGGCCTTTTTGCTTTACTAAGACCATATTCTTTAGTAGTAACTGGCACAACATTTACCTTACTATAATCGTAAAGTCCAAGTTCAGTAGCTTGCTGATAAATTTCTTTTGTGAAATCATACCAGCTTATATATCCGCCTTCGTTTGTTGCATTGTAATATCCATATTTATCTGTTTCATTTATATCAACAATTAATCTTGCTAAATCCTGCGTGTATGTTGGTGTTCCGATTTGATCGCAAACCACTTTTACTTCATCATGTGTTTTTCCAACATTGAGCATTGTTCTAACAAAATTGTTTCCATACAATCCAAAAAGCCATGCAATTCTAATAATAAAGTATGTATTTATTGTGTTTACAATTGCTAATTCACCATCCAACTTTGATTGTCCATAAACGCTAAGTGGCTCATAGTTTTTATCATCTGGCTTCCAAGGCTTTTCGCCCTGACCATTAAAAACATAATCCGTAGAAATATAAGTCATTACACAACCTATTTCTTTACAAGCCTTCGCAAGATTTTCAGTGCCATTTACATTTATTGCCCTAACTTTTTCTATGTTCTCTGGTTCTTCCGCAGCATCCACTGCAGTCCATGCTGCGCAGTGAATTAAGTGGTCTGGCATAATTTTTCTCAATACCTCTTCGGTTTCATTTAGATTGGTAATATCCAACCTAACATAAGGTATATTTTCTAATCCTGCATCCTTTAGACTTTCTTCATTTAAGTCTTGTAAATCAGATGCAGTCACATCATATTTTCTTCTTTTCAATTCACTAACAAGCATATGACCAAGTTGGCCACAAGCTCCTGTTATAAAAAATTTCATGTGTGTTTTTCCCTTAGTTAAGGCTCAATAAATAAGCCTAGTCATACATAGTAATTGTACCATAAACATAGGCAAAATTCATTATTATTGATTATCTTCAGGTATATCTTTTACAAAACTAATTGATTTCCCGTTATTATTGAGAATGATTCCCTCGAGAGTTTTTTCATATGTTAGTTCAAGATATTCACCCCTAGCAAGAGTTAATGTTTCTTTATCAATATCTTTTGAACCGCAAGCAAAAATAATTAATACAGTTAATAACAAAATAAATATTAATGTAAAACGTCTCTTCATAGCAGTCTCTTTCTATTTTATTATTTTTTTTAACATATAATCTGCAAGCGTTTTGTTTTTCATGTACCGCTAGCTTTAAAGTAAAGAAGACTGGTCTATATTGTCAATATAAGCGACAAATATTTTGGCTAAATAAAATATTAGAGTCCGATTTGCCGGACCCTGTGTATTGTTTATTGACTATCCATAAAATTTGATTTTTTGCAAGAAACTCTTTCTATAAATTCTATTAATTCCTTTGTAATAACATTTATGTCATCATCAAGCCATCGTTGCTCGGCTTTTTCAAGTTTTTCTAAATATTCTTTATCACCAAAAATACTATTCAATCTTTCTACTATGTCAGTTTCATTATTTTCATAAACTTCTATATCTGAAAAAATAAGTACTTCAAAATCTTTTTTAAGTTTTTCTAAATCTACTATATCTTTAAGGTAATATAAATCATATACATCCTTGAATCTACCACTATTTGTACCCCAATAAAGTAACGATTTTAATTTTTCAGTAAAAATTTGCTCAGAACTGTTTTTAAAAAGGCTTACCCCGTTTTTATTCATACATACATCAAAGCAATATTCTTCCTGTTCAATAGAAAAATTAGTATGTACACCTATATCAAATTTTCCTTTAATTTTTGTATTAAAGGTATCTACAATTTTAATATTAACCCTTTTGCCACGATAATCTTTATGGTGTAATTCTTCTATATCTCCTACTCTAGTTATTGTTATTCCATCAATGCAGTTCAACTTTGCAATAAAGCTATCTACTCCTTCTTCTGTCAAAGGATATCGAATAAAATCAAAATCCATATCTCTGGTCGCTCTTCGTAAATTATTTGTTATGCTTCGCATAACAATTCCACCCTTTATCGTAACATTTCTTTTTAGTGCACCTTTTGAAATCGCCATCAAAACAACGTCTTGGCAAACCCTTGCGCTAGAAAGCGGTCTTGACAACCCATTATTTTGATATTTCTTTATTTCATCGTTAAGGTTAATCATTTTATAGAACCTCTTCTTTTAAAGCTTTTTGAATCATTTTGCTTTTCGGAAATATTTTTGCATAATCCTGAATTCTACGAATATCCAACTCATATATTTTTTTTCGATAGTTTAATAATATTTCTTTATAAAAATCATATGGCATATTATTTTTATTTTTAAGAAGCTCTATAAGCATTCTCTCTTTGTCATATATTCTCGCATTTGATCCATCAATATTCTTTTCTACGCACCCCAGTAAATATAGTTTTTCAGGAACATACACTTGAAAAACTCTTTGGTCAGTAATTTTTGCAGCCTTTGATTTTGTTGCAAAATCATATTTATCCGGAATAACATCTGTGAGTTCATGAACATAAAAAGCATATTTGCCCGTTAAAATCGCATTCGGATATTTTTTTATTAAAATATCCAATTCGTCCACATTTTTTTCATCAGAATAAATTCCTTCTTCGATTTTAAATATTTTTGAATCCGCAAGAGCTTGATTAAGTCTATAATTTGTCTTGTATTTAATTAAACATTCAGGATAAGAATAAATCATTTTACTGTTCCTCGGTATTTTTTGTATTTTTACCTATGTTTAGTGTAATAAGCTGGATCCTTTTTGTCAAGCCACTTTCCATTTTGCTGACGTCAGCAAAATGGTATATTATATTAATCTTATTCTACCATAATATTTACGAAAAGTCGAACATGTGTTTGTTTTTGCGTTTTTTCATGTCTCGTAGGGTTTTACTCAAAAAAATTCGGATGGGAAGTCCTAGTTTATAAATTTAAAAATTGTTTTTTGGGGTTTTAAAGCCGAAATTAAGAATTAAAACAAAGTCAGTTGCTTCGCGAGCCCTTGATATTACATGATTGAGGGTGCAAATAACTGCAAATAAACGAGTCTTATTAGATTATAGCGATATAAATAACAAATACTTTGACTAAACAATAGTTCAGAGTCCAGTTTACCGGCCCCTGATATTCATTAATACTTTTTCTTTTCTCAGCCCCACTAAACTTTGGGGAACCCCACTAAAGTTTGATTATCCTCTTTATCTCAAAATTTTATTATCTTAAAATACTAATAGTGAATTATTAATTTTAATATTATATCAACTAAAACAAACCCATAATCTTTGCTTGCAAAATACCGCCTACAAGCGTGCTTCCCGAATTAATAAGAAAATCTCTTAAAGCAATCATTGCACTTTTAATAATTTGCGGCTTGTTTTTTTCATCAATTTTATCTCGTATATCCTCCAACAGCTCAAGAGCTTTTTCTTCATTTTCTTTATTTATTTCTTCCTTTTTTATTTTTTCTTCAATTACAAAAATAACCTCTTTTATTTTTTCGTAATCAAATCCTTCGTTTTCATTTTTAAAATCAATTGCTGATTGATTTATATCTCCATTAATAATATTAGCTGAACCATAATAAATATTTACCATATTGGGCAATTCCTTTGCTGTCTTTTTTTCGTCCTCATTAAACATGTATTCTTTTCCAAAAACTCCATTTTTTTCAAGTTCTATTGTCCAATCCAAAACCACATTCTTTACTTTTTCAATAACAGCCAAAACTGAAGCTGTTGACACATGCAGTGTAACTTGCATATCGATAGGCGGATTGCATGCTTTATTAATAACATTTTGGACTTTCCCCGTATATTCAAAAATTATACTCGTATTATTTTTTTCACATAATGCTATTATTTCTGAAATGGATTGATAAAGCTTAAATGTAGTTAGTCGTTCTTCTATTTCTTGATTACTGACAACGACTGGAATCCATCCATTAAAAGGATTAAAAGATTTTATTGACCCTTTCACAGTTCGATAATCTGGAACTAACTCCAGTGTTGAATAACCATTCAATTCATAATTAATCCATTTATCAAAATCTGATAAATTAAGCTTGGATGCAATTAAATGTGCATGGCGCAGTACGCTAGTAACATCGCATTCTGATGAAGAGATTTCTTTTTGAAGTTCAATAATAGCACTACTCATTTTTACTCCTTTTATTACTAACCGCAAAAAATTAATTATAACTCTTTAGCATTTCTTAAATTATTCTTGAAAAATATGTGTATTCATATCAATATTTATATAATTATTATATGCCTTCCCGCCTCGAAATGTATTTTATCTTGTAATTTATAGCAATCTAAGTAAAATAATATTCGTTAAAACTCTGTTTTATTTTTATGTATTGAATTCACTATTCTCACGCATTGCAACATACCGCACAAGATAGTTGTTATCTGACTTTCCTTTGTTTATTATTTGCTCCAAATACGAATCATCCTCGTATACTTGTATCTTAGCAAGACGCGTCAGTATTGCAATTTTAGTTGACGGTAATCCAGAGTCCATAATTAACGATAACCGGATTAGCGCAAGGCGTCTTGCATTTACAAAGTTAGTTAATTCAATAAGACTTCTTGTTGCGGCATACTTCACAGCACATTCCTTATGTTTTGACATAAAAATACTATAATATAAAAATGCTGATATAAGAGTTTCATCTTCAAATTGACCTTTTACACATTCCAAAAAATCTGTGATAATTTTCAAAAACTGTACAATGGTATATGCTTCCGATGAATCTGTCGAATATAACTGATTAAGTAACAATTCGTGTCCTGGTTCGAAAGAACTGTGCATAAAAAGTCGATATTGAAATGAGAGTATGTAATTTGTATCTTTTGAGAAAAAGCCCTCTTCATTTCCAATAGAAAAAACTGCTGCGCTGTCTGTCATTTTATTACTTACTTCATTCCAAATTTCATTTTGCTCGAGATTTTTGAAATATAAAAGTTGCAAAAGGTTAAGTGCCGCTCTTTTAGCCTGTATTGTTTGTTTTTCTGAAGAAAGAGTTTCAAGTCCTACATCAATAATGTTTTTTAATAATTCTTTGTTGAGAATAATCGCATTTGTTTTTATGATATTATAAACCACATTCAGGCTTTCATAGGCATATCCAGAATATACTCCATTCTCTCCCTGCGTTTTATTTCGAGATTTTGCTTCCTCTAAATATGATTTAATATATTCAGAAAAATTTTGACCTCGTTGTGCTGACATTTCCAATAGAAAAGTATGCTCATAAAAGTTTTTATATTTTGTCGCTATTTCTGTCTCAAGTTCTTCGTATGATATCTCTGTAGTCTTACAAAAACTAATGATTGCAGAAGAATAGTATTGATCGAAAAGTTGCTCGTTTTCTTTTGATGTAACGTCAATTAATATCTCCTTTACCTTAATCTGATCCTCACATTCTAAAGTCGCAAAGTCAATATTTTGAAGTATTTGGAAACAATTTATATAAAACCGTGCTAGCCCATGATGAAATACTTCACTTATAAAAGCTACAACATCCTTGCCTACTGCACGATGCGTGTTTTGCCTGAAAAAATCGAAAATATATGTATTAACATTAAATATTCGGTGCTCATCCTCAACCCATAGCATAGCATAATCAATTAATTCCTTATAAAGATCAGCATAAGCCGTATCGCTCATATAATATCCTAGTCGGCTTGCCAAAAGATATTTAGACATTTTTTGATGAACAGGATCAAACATATTATTTATACAGTCCAAAAAAATATTCATGTCCTGACCATTAAGAATATCTACTGATTGATTATATGTCCTGATTACTGCATCAAGTTTTTTTGCATCTCTGTTGATAACAAGATATTTAATGTATTCAACCAGTAAATCATGGTCTTCATAAAGCGTACATAGCATTGAATAGATGGAAATTAGTCTGTCTCGAGTAATTTCTGTTTGGACAATAGCTCCATATATCTCTGCAATGCAAAAAGCATTGGCAAGTGGGGCGAAAATCTGATCCAGTCCGCCATAATTCGTAGTGTAAGGAGAGATAGTTAGCTGAGAATAGTATTTTTGGGCAATCTTATCTTGCATATTCTCAACTTGTCTGTCTAAGTACGGAAAATAAACTGGCTCATCGCTCGTATCAATAAATTTTTGTCCTGGATTTTCAAGTGTGATTGTACTATTTCTCTCATCAATGAGCCCTTGAATATATCGGATATCAATTGCAATATCGTTTGCAATCCATACTGGAATACTTTGCTTCTTTATCACAAATGAGATAGCCTGCTGGAGCAATGCAAGACAGTCGTCATATTTTGAGAGATAATATAATTTTTGGGCCTGATATCGCAACGACAAAACCTTACATATTTCTCCGTTATTCTCTTTTAATACTTCACTACTAATACTGTCGATAATGCCTTCATCAAAAGTCTTTTCAAATATCACCATTTGCAAATGCTTTGAAAGTAGTCTTTCGAGCGGTGTTTCCTCCGTCTCCTTCTTTAGCGAGTTCGCTGGAAGAATTCTTTTTGTGAACACATTTGCAACATGGGGATATTTCGAAAAACTTGTTACTATAAGCGAATGTGTTTCGGTATTGAGATATTTGTCCGCTGTAGTCTCAACTTCAGGCTTTTCGCTAGAAAACGTTTCGTCTTTTCGCTTGTATACCATAATAACATCCTGCATCACACTATCGTACGCCTTTAAAACGATATCAGAAAACTCGTGTACAATAAAATATTTTTGAGAAAGAGAAACCTTGATTTCTTCCTGCATGGGAGTAGCTTCTTTCTTGTTCTCATCACAAAAAAGATAGAGGAGTCTTAAATGCTTATCTTTTGCTCTTTTTTCCTCACTTAAAACCGCAGGAGAAACTCCATCCTCATTATCAACAAGAAATATGCAGAGATTTGAACCATCAACATACTCCAAATAAGCACTCTGCGTATCCTCGCTACTTGCAGGATCCGTTTCAAAAACATACGTTTCTACCAATCCTGTTACATCTAACAGCTTTTTCAACGCCTTCCTTGCAACAGTATATTTACCTCCACATTTAGAACTAATAAAAACTCTCAGCTTATGTTCAATACCTGTATAACTCACAAACATTCCCTTCCATTCAAAACAATACTACTTCTTTATGTCTTTATCTTTTTTGCAATAATAAAAGCAATCTGTTTTTTCAATCAACGACTTTTCTTTTTTGTCGATGGTCTTTGTGACAAAGCAGAGCCAGCAGCCGTCTTAGATGCCTTACTCGTTCTACCGTCCCTCAAAACTTTTGAAGCAGCACTTGCAGCTTGTTTTGATGTGACTTTTTTTCTATTATCAGTAGCCATACGTTTTCCTCCTAAAATCATATTTAGAGAAACACCCAAAATATCATTTACCATTTCTCTATGGATTCATTTTATCAATTTTAATAGTAAAGTCAATAACTGCACAAGCATTTATATCCACAAAATATTGTGGATATCGCGTGGATAAATATACTATATATAGATTTTCAACATTATACTATTACATATAAATCTTTGCTCTATGTTCTTAATATATTGTCATCTCACAGCCATATCAATCCAAATAATAAACGATTATTTTTTGACATTCCAACCAATGTTGATAGTCGACATAAAACTTTGTTCTCAATAATGTCTGTGAAAATTTTGTTTTTCATGTTCCGCAAGCTTGTGTTCAGAGAAATTCGGAGTACTTCTCGACCTTTTGCCACTGATCTTGTATTTTCACTGGAGTATTACACCGATTTCATTTGTTTATAAACTTTAAGAGCGATTAGATTTGTTCACTTAGCAGGGCTTTACTTCGATTTGCTTGCACCAACGGTTTTGCAAGTAATTAGATTTGTATACTTAATAGCTCTTTACTCCGATTTTGTTCATGTTTCGCCAGAAATCTACATCGCGAAGCTACTGATTGGTCTGCTTTCAACACCACCGGCTTAAACAAACAGGGCTTGGCGTCAGCCAAGCCCCGAAGGTTAATCATCTCTTAAATTCCGTGCTACCTACTCTAGCACAATCGCGCCGATAATATTAATTCCGTACTTAGAGCACAACAAGCATTCATCATGAATATCTTTGTCTGTTGAAACTTCAATCTGCTCAACGAGAACTGCTCCGTCCATTTTTGCCATATCTTGCAGTGCGTCAGCTTTAGCTAAAACATTTTTAATTACTGTAATATTTAAGTTGTCTGAAAGTTTATTAACTATTGCTTCCATTAAATTGCAATCATTTTCAACGTCCGTAATTAAACATATATTGGAAAGGGCTGATTTTTCTGCTGCTATTTGAATCTTTGCTGCCGTCAATTCAACATTCTCATCAAAATCTAACTTATGTTTATTCTTTCTTCTTGCTTTTCTTAATGCATCGTCAAATTTAGTTTTATGTTTTCTGTTAAATTCTGTATCACTATCAAATGTTCCAAGTATTTGGAATCCAAAGCCATCTTCAAGATCGTAAACAGTTTTAATTGTTTTGGATATAGCATATTTTATTGCTAAAACAATCGCAGCAACTATTAATCCTATAAAAGCTCCAATTACAATATATTTTAGACTAATTGTTCTCTTAACTACCGGAGCATCAATATCTGTATCTCCATTTTGTTCAATAGTGTTACCTGTCAAAAAGCTAAAATATTTCCATTGATTTTCCGAAAATTTATCTAAATAGTTTTGCAATTTTAGTCTTGCATCTATTTCATCATTATAATAAGTCCATTTGCTTATATAAACTTCTTTAGATTCTGGATTTACTGGGTTTTCTGGAGCTTGTTGAATTTCTTGAAATCGCTCCCAATATTCAACGCCCTGCTCAACAAAACTAATTCCTCTAGGGGTTAACACTTTTTCCCATTTAACTTCATCAAGTGGTACTCCATCAACATCATCAGCTACTGTTTGCGTTTGAAAATCACTTGCATTTCCGCTCTTAAACCATCCATAAGCACCTAAAACAACAGTACCTATCACCAAACAAATAATAAGTGCACGCCATCTTTGGCAAATATAAAGCAACATATCAAACAAACTAATTTCTTTTTCACGATTTTCCATAGGAATCCCCTTACGTTATATTTGATTATTAATTATACAGCACTTTCTTATTTTTTGTCTAATCGATTTTTAAGTTCTATGATGATTTTGAATATTTTATTTTTCATGTTTAGTTGAGATTTGGTTAAGATAGAAATCAGAGTACTTTTCGACTTTTTGATGCCAATTGAAAATGAATGAGTAACCTTTTAAAAACATTTTTCATTGCTGAACCGAATATGAATATTATTGTCAAACACAAATAAACCAAAGACATATCAACTCACTATACTTTATTCTCACACATCTCTTCTATCTTTTTTATAATTTGCTCTGCACATAAATTTTTTTGTGCATATTCCATAAATAATTTTACTTTCTTATCATGTCCAGTAGAATTAATAGCATTATATATTGCCGCCATATAATCTTCATTTACTATCTCATATATATACTCTTTATAGCAATTTGGCATGCCGTCTAACATACACGCAACCACACGTTTTCCTGTTAATAAATATTCTATATTTTTTGAAGGGAATGAATATTTTGTATATTCCGAATCATTCAGCCTTGTGTTTATCAAGATGTCTGCTTCTGACACTATCTTTAGCGCTTCAGCCGGCAACAACTGACCTAAATATTTAATTCGCTCATCTACTTTTGACATCCTTATAACATATCCTTCTTCATCTCCTGCACCACAAATAGTTAGTCTCAATCTGGCATCGCTATTGTCGACAAACGAACTTATAAAATTTCTAATCCCAAATGCCGTCTGCAATCCTCCAGCATAAACAATATTGATAACCTTTTTATCATTAATAGTGTTTATAACTGATGTCTTTGCAACAGATTCAACAATACCTTCTGCAACAAAATATGGACGCTTACCAATTTTTAATACATCCCTCATATATTCCGTCAATACAACAAATGAATCAACATCCTTCATAAGACGATTCATTCTTTTTATATCTACTTTTTTTGCCAAATCATATATAAATGAATGCTTGAACAAATTCATATATTGTGGTAAATCTGGAACATAGAAACAAATTTTGCTATCATTAGTAGCCTCTTTTAAATACCTTGCAGCTTCTAAATACGGTTGATGCGCACAATACACAATAATAAGATAACTTTTACTTTTATCAACTAATAATTTTTCTTTGATTACTTTTTTTAGTTGATGTGCTCGCGAATAGTTTCTAATGCCCCATATATTAAAAAAAGAAACACAATAAACATTTTCATCATTAATTTGGGGTGCTCTATAGATTATTTTTCTATAGCCAATCGGGAATGCACCTATCAAAGGTGCCGATAACACCAAAAATTTTTTGCCATTTTTTTCAAGGCCTTTTAACAATTTTTTTTGAAAAATATCTGCTGAATACCAAACTGCCCCTTTTGTATTATGGCAAATATCATCTTTTGCTTCATCATGCAGTGGTCCACCAATAAATACAATCTCCATAAAGATATCCTCCATTAGTAAATCTATATGTTCACTTTTTTCCCAAAAATCCTCTTTTTTAATGCATTTAACGCATATCCTAGCTCATGAACTACACATTCTGCAAATGACAAATTTGGTTGAATCCTTAAACATTGAAAATATCGCTTTGAATTTTGAACCTTATTACTGCTTTTAGAACCCGAAACCATCCTATAGCTAGCTAAATTCTCATTTAATCCATATGCAACAACTCCATTTCGCAAGTAATACATCCAAGTAAGGATATCCTCCAAATAACCTTTTTCCATGTGAAAATCAGGTATCTGCATTCTATCAACAACAACCGTTAAACATCCAATAATTGTATTACTCAAATATTTCTTATATTCAATAGATTGTGGCACCTCAAACAGTCGTCTTTCTTTATCTTCTGAAGATTTAAAAACATCATACGCCGTAAACGTGAATGCATATTTATTCTTTCTCATATAATTAATTTGTTTTTCCAATTTTTGTTTTTTCCATAAATCATCAGAGTCTATTAAAGCTATATATCTGCCTTGTGATATCTTTATTGCAGTATTACGTGCATAGGCGGCCCCAAAATTCTTGTCCAAGTTGACTAATTTTATTCGTGTATCTGCTTTCACATATTTAGCTATTACATCTACTGTATGATCTGTTGAACAATCATTTACAATTATCATTTCCCAATTTGTATATGTTTGGCCAATTACACTTTCAATTGTTTCCTGTATTGTCGTTTCGCAATTGTATGCCGGAGTTATAATAGAAACGAGCTCATTTAAAACTCCATTTTCACTAATCTCCATATAGCCGGCCCCCTTCTGTTTTTTTTATGCTCTCAATCAAACTCAATTTTTGATAATTTAAGTTTTCATACGTACTAATATCGTGGTCACAAGCAAAATTTCCAAATGCTTTATTTATAAGTCTGCCTATCTTTCCTGGAACCTTACATCCAATAGATAACGCTAACTTTGTAATTCCACCAACTAATACAATTTCTTTACACCTAACTTCTGCAATTTCTTTGACCATCAGACTTGTTTTAGTCCATTCAGCGTTTTGTGGAATGAGAACTATTGCATTCTCCTTAACTTCCTTCACCAACATAATCTGACAAAGAAACTCACATAAATTATCTATATGCAACATTGACCTCTGATTTTCAACATTTGGAAAAAAGGAAAGCTTCTTGGCAAGTTTTGCCAATGTAGGATAATTGCCCTTCGATCCTTTTCCATAGATCATTGGTGGTCTTAAAACAATAACCTTAAAATTGTCATCTGCAAGACTTCTCACAGCTACATCCGCCTGCAATTTCGAATCGCCATAAAAGTTAGCCGTTTTAGGAACGGTATTCTCATTTATAATCTTCTTTTTTCCATATGGTGCAGAATCACCATACACAATCATAGAAGACATAAATATAAATTCTTTTACTCCCTCATCCTTTGCCTTTTTGCATACCTCAATTGCAAGATCCGTATTTACTGCATAATATTTTTCTTTTACAGCCCCATCAGCATTTCCTACATCTACGTGAGCAATCCCTGCCACGTGATAAACAATATCATAGTAGGAAAAATCTTTTTCTTTCCATGTTCCATCAATCGTATCGATAGCATCTGTCTTGAGAGAACCATAGTTTTCGGCTGCATACCTAATGAATGATTCTCCGACATACGAGCCTACACCTGTAATCAAAACTCTCTTTTCTGCTTCTTTATTTACTTCAACCTTGTGTCCAAATCCAATATGCCCTATTATTTCAGCATCTGATTTGTCACAAGTGTAATTTCTTCCTACAGCATTGTTCATTTACTTTTATTCTCCATCCCCTTCATCTCACCCGTTCCGCCTTCAACTATCGAATCATCTTTTCTAAACACGTGAAAACTTCCAAAAAATACTTTTACATCCATTGCGAAACTAATATTCTTTGCATACTCTCCATCCAGTTTTGCTTTATCGGCAATCTCCAGCTCGTCACGGCCATTTATCTGTGCCCAACCTGTTAATCCCGGCTTTACATCATTCGCACCATACTTATCCCTCTCATTTGTGAGAAGGTCCTGATTCCAGAGCCCTGGTCTTGGGCCTATCACGCTCATATTCCCAACAAATATGTCCCAAATTTGGGGCAGTTCGTCCAAACTATGAGCGCGTATGAATTTACCGATTTTTGTAATATACTGTTCCGGATTTTCCAACATATGTGTAGGTACATCATGTGGCGTATCCATTTTCATAGATCTGAATTTATGTAATTTAAAGTACTTTTTGTTTTTACCCAGTCTTTTCTGAGTAAATAAAACCGGGCCCGAATCTTCTATCTTTATTTTCAATGCAATAAATCCCATTATCGGACTTAGCACAATCAGCCCGCCAAAAGACAAAATCACATCTATCAATCTTTTAATATATTTCTCATAGATACCAGGCGTATAAGCATTATCTCCAATCGCTTCCAAATGTCCCTTGACACCATCTGCATTTTCCTTGTCACTTTCGTTTTCTACGAAAACAACCTTTTTACCTTCCATCGGATTCTGTTGTTCAGTTTCTCTTTCATATATATATGAAGCTTTTTTTACTTTTGCTATAATGTATGTCACAATAAAAATAACAACTAATACACCAATTAATCCAAGCAATATCTTAACAAACATGTCTGTATCCCCTACCAATCATTCCGCATTTACTTATTATAGTTATGGTATGTATTATAGATAAATGCATCCATCATGAATATCTTTGTCTGTTGACGTTTCAATTTGCTCAACGAGAACTTCTCCGTCTACTTTAGTCATATTTTGCAACGCATCAGCTTTTGCTAAAACATTTTCATTATTGCATTATTTAAATAACGATTTTATGCCTTTAACTCTCCCTCATGATATAAAAACGATGCGCCCCTAACTCCTTGAATTTTAATAATGTCCTTTAACAGTTCTGAACCATTTTTTGATTTTATTTCAACAATCATATCCATTCCACTAGCATTAATATTTAATGAATCAATTCTGTATGTTTTTGAATATTTCTTTATACAGTAAATAATTTGTTCTTCTATTTCACTATTATTCGCATTTACAATTAACAAATATGGACTTTTGGCTGTTGGAATATGTTGAAAAATCACGATTCCAATTGTGGCAAATATCGAAATAATTATTGCTAGTTCGAACAATCCAGAGCCACATACAATGCCTACAGCAATGGACCAAAAAAGAAATAATAAATCCATTGGCTCTTTAATTGCAGTTCTGAATCTTACAATTGATAATGCTCCAACCATGCCTAACGAAATAGCCAAATTGCTTTGCATCGAAAGGATAATTCCTGCTGTTACTACAGATATTATTGCCATCGAAACATTAAAATTTTTATCATAAAAGACTCTTTTTGCTATAAATCTATATATAATAAAAATATATGTAGCTATAACAAACGTAATACCTAATGTAATAATTATTTGTGTTGTTGTAATGTTATTATTTTGAAATCCGTCTAAAACCGATTTTTTAATAATATCCTTAAAACTCATAACAACTGCCCTCCTCTAGCTATTGTTTTTCTTACATAATAATACTTTGAAAAGGATTGTCTCTTCAACGTGTCTATATTAAGTACTTGTAATATGAAAGATGGCAAAAACTCATCATACTTTATTTCAAGTATATTATGATTATTTGGCATTACGGAATATGCATTTATTTTTTCATCAAACATAGTATTGATTTTATCTGTTCCTCTTATATTTTGGTCAAATGTTATCCTAACGTTCCCTGTAGGGTAAACAAATGCTGTCCTTTCGTATTCAACAATGCATTTTGGACGCATTCCTTTTTGTATTCGTTCATATTCCAATTCTTTTATTAATCGAGGTGCATTTTTAAAAGATCTCAAAAAGCTATTGTTTATATACATATAATATTGTTCCAAGGAAATTTGATTTGATTCTTTGCAAGTCATGCCATATAATTTTGATTTGCGTTCCAATACTATATAATCTTCTTTGCAATTATATGCTCTAATTCTATATTTACTTCTCTTATCAATTCCAGATTCATTTTCTAATAAACATGTATCTTTTAAGTCATCAAAATAAATGCTCCTTATTAGATATTGTCCTTCATTATAATGCGCATCTATCTTCATTATCGGCATTAATCTATATCTTATTTCCTCTAAAATCATATCGGAAATTTCAAATTTTAATTCATGTCTATATTTATTCATTATTTGCAAAAACCTCTTCCATATATGGAATTACATATTTTTTTCTGTTTTTGAAAAACTCATCAATTTCTAATACATAATCATCAAATGTTTGTGGTGTGTATTCCATTGAATTAAATCTATTTTGTGTTATTGTCATTGGAATTCTATATATATTTGAATATTGGTCTAATAACTGTTTAACTCTTTCGTAATTAAAATTTGAATTTGTCATTTCTATAAAAGTTTGCTTAAACCGTTTGCAAAAAGACTTGTTTTTTCGCAAAGCTAGCATCAATTCTGTTTCAGCTGGATTTCCGGCCCAATGTGCTTCATATGAAAACGGGTTTAACTGTGTCAGCGCCCCCCCCTGCCGGGTGTTCTTTCGCAACTATATTATCCGAATCATCTGTATCAAACATCGCCCATCTCCATCTTCCATCTTCATATTTGGAATCGTGTTTTATATTTCTACTTCTAAAGCAACAGTTATTATTAATTGGCCAATCAATGTTTGCTATATAGCATTCAGCACAATAATAATCAATAAAGCTTTGAATATCCATCATTTTTGAAATGGCATCATAATTCTCTTGTATTGATAGATCGTGTGTTGTTGCGTAAGAAATTAATTCATCATAATATTTGATATCGGTTGTTTCACCTTGGGATACGCTACCTGTTTTAATCACAATAATATTATCTTTATCAATGTTATATTTGTCCTTGAAATATTCTTCGTTATACCTTTCTTGAAGATTGTATATTCCCCAATATTCGCCATTAATAAATAAAATACATGGTGACGATTCTTGAGTTGCCATCTCTCTATCAGCTACTAGCTCTTGATTCAACACATCTCTAAACATTGTCTGAAATGTATCCCTAAATCCCGATGTCCTTAACATATACTTACCAAGATTGTCCTTGTAAGTATTGTCTTCGTCATCTGTATAAAAATTAAATCCCTTTTGACGAAAACTTTTTGACCAACCACCATGTATTCCAATGCTTAAATTTTCTTCATTCAACAAATTTTTATTTGAATCCCAAAGCATAACGTACGCTTTGCAACGCATTTTTTTAGATTCTATATTATAATTTGCCGGATAATTTCCAGGATCATATTCTACGTTAGGCTGTACTCCCCCTGCCAACTTCCCAATTACATAAATCCCTCTATCAGAAAACAAATCATCTGGATCAACTACCATAGACATAATTTTCATATCCTTATATCCAATTTTATCTTGATATCCGACAAAAAACACGCCCGTTGAAACTTCAGAGCTAATTCCATTGATAACTGATATCGATTTTACAACTGTTGCTTTATCAATTCGGAATGGCGGGAAATAATCTCCATAAGATCCGGACATGCCTGAAATATTTGCATAATAATTATCATTTTCGCTTGCATCGCTAATATATATTGGGCTTTGATACTCTATTGAATTAGTAGTTGGTTCAGTTCCATCCAAAGTATAATAAATACAAGCTTTCGGAGAAGAAACAATTTTTAGTTTGAAAGGCATCTCATAAAATCCACTTTGTTTAGAATACGTAGGTTTTTCAATTTTTAACTTTCTACATGCAAAAATTACAATTAATAACAAAAAAACTATCTCTATTATTACAACAATTATTGATTTCAATCTATATGTTAGCATTTTATTTTTCATAAAATTATCTGCTCCATAATCTTTAGCATCTTTTTTTCAATATCATACTATCTCTACTACTCTTCTAACCCATTCACTCCAAACGTCTTTCTTTTTGATAACAAAAATACTCTTTTGATTCATCTTTACCTGTTTGAATTGCATATCCTTTCAATGCCACCGAACTAATTCTTTCATGATTCGCTCTCCCTTTTGTTAAATATTATAAAATATTGCCATCTTACATTCATACAAATCAAATTATAATAGATTATTTTGTTCTGCTAATCTTCATAATAAATTTGATGCAACTGTCTTTTTGTTCATTTACTTGAATATTTTCTTTAGAAAACAATCTTTCCAACAATTATTAACCTCTTTTTTTATCATCTTATATGTGCCTGGAATTTTTATTATAATAACACTTCTAATTTTTTTTATTATATGTTCTTTACATACACTTCTTAGAGGTTTTTTCATCAATTTTTTTATATTGCCTTCATCCCTATATATCTCATACAAGTTTTCTAGATTTCTTTTTTCTATAATATCATGAAATTTCCTATCATAATATTCATCTACATTAGCAAGCATTTGAATTTTATCATATATATGCTTTGTTCTTTTTTTTGAATCTTTCCATATCCTATTTGTCCAAGAACCTTCAACTCCATAATTATATGTAGACATATTGTCTGCCATACAATATACTTTTCCACTTATTGCTGCATATATAAAAATCTGGTAATCTCCGAATCCTTTAACTGAAAAACATTCTGGTTTATTTATTAAAATATCCCGTTTTGCGAAAACGGAATTTGTCGCAAACATTCCTCCATCGCCCATAATTATTTCTTCTATCGAAAAATCTCTGTTTTGCTCTATTGCGGGAAAAGTATAATCTAATAACGAGCCATCGCAATAGTGTAATGTTGCTGAATGCAAACAAAGAGAATAATCTGGATTCTTTTCCATAAAATCATATTGCTTTTGCAATTTGTTTTCATCAGTCCAATAATCATCCCCTTCGCAAATAGCAATATATTTTCCTTTTACAATAGGATAAACAAATGATTTTACTATCCCTGTCTCTTTTGAGTATTGATTTTCAGTTTGATAAATTGCTTTTATTATGTTTGGATACTTTTCTTCATATTCTTTGATTATTTTCGCAGTATTATCTATTGATGCATCATCATGTATAATAATTTCAAACGGGAAATTTGTTTTTTGCATCAAAAATCCTTCTATCGCCTGCCTAATATATTTTTCATGATTATAAGTAAGGCATTGGATAGAAACCATTGGTTCATCTATATTTTTCCATTCTGATATTATTTTATTTTCTGATTTCATTTTTTCATAAAGCATCTTTTTTCGCATTTTGTTTATTTAATAAATGATAATTATGTATTGTCTACTTATTTACCTAAACAACTTCCTAATATAATCTGGAAATTATGCAATTATATACAAATTAATTTCTATTATTCTAATTTTCAACAAATATCTTTTTTAATTTTTATCATACTATAATTCTCTTTTGACATTCTGTTATCCCATATAAAATATCCTCGTGTTGTTTATCAAGAATATAATTTTGTAATGTATAAAACAATTTCTTTGTCTGTTTTTAACGAAAATTTTCTTGCAAACAGTTCCCCTTGAATTAATAAGTTTTTCAGAATACTCCATTGTTAATGTTTCTGGGCTAAACCCATGTCTACTCCAGTCAATATATCTCGTTGAATCTTTCGCAGTGATGAATTTTTCATCTGAATTGTAAAGAAATGTTTAAACAAAGATTTCATCACTACGCCTTGTGTGCCTATACGTTTTCCTATATGTAGTATTCATCACATTAATTAAATAGAGCGCAAATTTATGTGTAATGTCAATCCATTGTCTTCCCTTCATAAATCTACCTTTTGTTTTTGATGTCCTATCAACGTTCCCCTTTCGTTGCAAATACACGAAACCGCTTTCCACTACTTTTCTTAATGAAGCAAATAATCTTCCCTTAGGCATTGGTAGATGATAGTATTTTACGCGATTTATAAAATTGTTTTTTTACACGTCAACTTATCATATGACACAAATTCGCTTCCTTTATGTTCTTTAAAAAAAATTTCTATATAATCGTGATTTGCGATTGCTAAATCCTTGCCAGATAGCAAATGATAGTAGTCATGAAATTTTTTTCCTCTTTAAGCAATTCAAGTTAAGCCATAACCAAGCCATACTCCCCCCCACATAACTTGGTAACGCTTCACAAAATTGATTTTTGTATTTACTACTGCTGAAGAAATACTCTATAAATCCATGCATTGACTTTTTTGTTGATGTGTTTATAAATATCGTTATTAGAATAGTCTAATTGTTTTAATAGACTAATAAGCAGTTCTGGTTCCTCATTAGCTATAATTATATATGCGTGATACATCGTTTTCTCTTTTCAAAATATAAAGTTTCAATCTTCCTTTTATTCCAATTCTTTTCCCTTAACTATAGTATATACCCCATAGCACATTCTAAACAATCCAGCCATATGTAAGTGCATTAATACTTTTTCATGTCTACTTATATTTCTGCATTTTTTCCATTGTTTTTTAAACAATCGAATGAAATATACGCACTCTTTATAATCTGCCTTAAACTTCAAAAAATCCTTTTTGGCCAACTTCCCTATTTCTTTTGCAATATATGCTGTTTCTTCAACCCTTAACAACGTAGCTGCATCCAATAAAGATGGATAGTGCTCCCGAATATAACAATAAATATCGTATGTTTGTTGAAGCAGATCCAGTCGGTTTGACGAAAAGGAAGCTGTTGAAATACTATTAGCATGGTGACAATAATGATAGAAGGGTCTATTGCATGTTACAACCTGACCAGAAATAAGACAAGCTTTATAAATTACTCTCATGTCTTCACAAACCATTCCTTCAGGAAAACGAATTGTTTTCCAAAGATTTTTATGAAATAGCTTATCCCAAGCCGCTGAGTCCATCCCTTCCCAAGCAAACAACATTCTGACAATTTTTTCCGAAGAAAGAACTTCGCTATTTTGCGGGCAGAGTCCAACTTTACTTTCACCGCTCTCCTCATATTCATCAAATCGGCCACAGCAACACATTAACACTTTATTTTCCAAACACAAGTTAAGCATCGTTTCAAGCATATTGGGTTCAATATAATCATCACTATCTACAAATGAAAAATAATCTCCTCTGGCAATTTGTATAGCTGCATTTCTTGCGCTACTTAAGCCTCCATTAGGTTTATGAATTACAACAATTCTATTATCCTTTTTTTTGTATTCATCACATATTGATGATGAGCCATCTGTTGAGCCATCATCCACCAATATTATTTCCAGTTTTGTATATGTCTGATTCAATATTGAATTAACACATCTTTTCAAATAATCTTTAACATTATATACTGGTACTATTACAGAAATTAAAATATCGTTAATCATGAACTTGCCTCATATGAATAGGAATCTTAACTCAAGGACAATGCTACTCTATTTCTAAAAAATATGTTTGATAAGCTGACTATTTTTAACTATTGAATGCGTTTTTTACATATTTTTACTGATTATCAACAACTTATAATACATATTTTTAAATTTGATTTCATTTTTCACAATTTATATTTATATTAATGAATAAATTCGCAAAATATCATCTACTACATTATTGATGTCATGCAACTTAATCGCTTTGTGCACAGCATTTTCTGATAATAATTCGCACTGTTCCTGTGATTCAAAAAGTTTAATTATATTTCCCGCCAAAGAATATATGTCATCATGCTGATATAGATATCCATCAACCTTATCATCTATAATGCTACTAGTTCCTCCAACAAATGAAGCAATACAAGGCACTCCTAACATCAGCGCTTCTCCAAGTGAATTTGAACTATTTTCTATTGTTGATGGCAATACAAATAAATGTGTACTAAGGTATTCCTTTTTCATTTCTTCCGCAGATAATGGTCCTAAAAATTTAATATGCGCTTGCATATTATTCTTTTGTACTAATTTAGCAATATATTTTCCATAACAAGAATGATAAATTTGTCCCTTTATACCTTTATTATCAATAATATTTTTTCCGCCAACTGTTACTATTGCATCCGGATACTTTTCTAAAACAATCGAAAACGCTTTCAGAAAATAATGAAATCCTTTTATAGGATATCCTGCTTGACTAATAAATATTTTGTGTTTTGTACTATTTTCATAAGTCCATTTTCCTTCATAAAATGGTTTTCTGAGCATTTCCCGACAATAATGATACTCTGCTTTGTCATTAACTAAATAGCATAAATTTCTATCCCAATCCGTTCTTCCGAGAATGTGGTTGACGTTTTTTATTACATCAATTTCTAGTTTTGCTCTTTTTTCAAAACCATGTTTAATGTCAACAACTCCTCCTACTACTAAATCGTGTAAAGTTCGGCCATATATGACGCGAAACGGTAATCCTATATCAACAAAATCCTTACACGCAAAGCAAAGCCCTTGAATGTGAACAATCACTTTCTCAATTAATCCTACTTTCGTTGCGGCATTAACCATCGCCAAACTATAGTAGTATTCTGTACCCCATATATGTATGATATCCGGCTTCTCATTGCTTATAATTTCAAGAAAATATTTTTCCGTAACCCTTTTGTAATGAAAGGGTTTATCAAATATTGATTTTTTAAAAGTATAATACTTTTGTACATCTGAACACATCTTTTGTTTAGCATCAGGGAATACAAAAACCAACTCAATATGTTCCTTTTGTTCTTTTAAGTTGTGTGCCAAACTAGAAAACCATCCACCGCCACCCTTTGCGCTTTCAAGTGGTGAATTGTTGCTTAGCCATAATACCTTCAATACTATTTTTGTCCTCCTTAATTTCTCTATCAATTAAACCATAGTAAATAAATGTACTTAGAACTATATCAAAAGTTAGTCTTTCTGTGCAAAGTGCAATTAATGCTATCAATAATAGCCAGTATGAATAAATTCCTTTGCTTTTTAACCTTAAAAATTTATACAATCCAACAAAATATACTATTCCGACTATTAAGCCATAATAACTAAAGAAAAACAGCAACGTGTTCGTATTATGAATATTGTACCTACTATTTTCAAAAAATATATTAGCCGCAGTCCAACCAGCGCCAATAACAGGATAATTTTTCATTAATTCAAAATTTTGTTTAACGGACCCCAATCTTGCCGTTGCAGATTCTCCGCCTGAAAATTTTACAAAAACCGGTCCACTAGGATCCAATAAATTTGTAAAATTGTATAATAAAACTATGCCTATCAATATTCCGCATGCCGTTATTAATACTTTTTTATAATTTTGTTTTTCTAGAAGCAAGGACAAAATCATCAATGTCGCTATGACATAACCGGACGTGGATAATGTCGTTATGATTGCAATTAACATAATTACAAAATCATATTTTTTTATTAATTTATACTTTTTTCCAATTATAAATGCAAGGGCAATATATATTATAAAAACGCCTGGTTCTCTAAATGGTCCATAATTTCTTAATGAAAATTGACCCAAGTCATTTTCGGGAAGTACTGAAAACAGCATCCATCTAAATGGTATATTGTTTGCATTATTTATAATTGGAAATAAGCGAATTATCGGCGGACAAACCATTCCTAAAAAATATGCAACTATAGAAAAAATCATTATAAATCGAAGTATATTATAATAATTAGTGCAAAATTGTTTTTGAGATAAAATATTAACCACAACTGCCGCAGTTAAAAAAACAACAATTTCAAAAATATTATTCAAATTTATATCTAGATTGAATAACATCATTATTATAATAAATACTGTCACAACAATAAAATAAGAAAAATTGTTTACCTTCAAACGTTTTTCTTCATAAATAATCATTATTGAAGAAAAAACTATAATCATAACAATGCCTACTGTTGTAAATATAACGCTTTTCTGTGTGGTCCCTATAAGCAACGTTTGAGAACTCAGTAATATAATTAACATTACATATACAGTTGGCTTGATTTTTGGTTTTCTACTTGTTATCATTTTTTCACCAATTAAACTTAAAGTATCAATAATATCCTCAACTACTAAATTATTCATCCTGATTACACGTATAATCTTTGTCAATAATTATTGCTGAAAGTCACTATTTTGTCTTGTTTATTTTGTAACTAGATTCATCCTAATTGGTTAATCTTTTAGACCTTCTTTATTTCTTTCATATATCGCTTTTTTACTGGACTTTAAATATGTGTTATAAAGTCTAATTAACAACCTGCTTTTTCGCCAATATCCGGTGGTGAGAATTTATTATCCATATTTTCCTCTTTCGTTTTTAATGTACTTTATATACTTTAGCTTAAAAACTTTGCTTGTATTTCTTTCCTAAAAACTTTGCTTTCAAAAAAGTTGTTCCTTTGTTCCACCAATTTATTTTTTCTAAGTGGATATGAGGAAGTTCTTTTATTTCGTCTTTCTTTATAGCACCTTCAGTAATCTTTTTATCTAGCCAAACATTAAATATAATTTCTGAGACCCTGCCATAAAATCTGCTGTCAAAGGCGCTAAGTTCTTTTGAATCTACGCGTTTTTCTAGTTCAAACAAAATATCAAAAAGCCATATGCAATAATCACTAAGCAAATCCCTTTGCATAATCATCATATTGAACATATATCCTGATCTTTTTCCAACTATCTTGTCAAAGCTTTCGATGTAGTCAGGATGTTTTTCTTCAATTATTTTTCTTGTTTCATCTAGATGTTCAATATAATGCGTATGTGCATAATGGCTATATAAAGTTTCTATGTAATATCTTCTCTTTATCGGAACAAAAACTTTTATTTTTCCTAAGTCAGCTTTTAGCTCCTTAAATGTTAAAATATTTTCAAACTTAGCTTTTTTAGTTTTTGCAAAATGTCTTCTATAGTGAGCTAAGCCAATGTAGTCTTCATCTAAATTTTTCCATGCCCAGTAAAGTCCTGTAAGTTCGCAATAACCTTTATTTAATTTAGAAATGTTTTCTCCTGTATTGTCTTTTTGGTAGCCAAAATCTTCCTCGCTTAAGGCCGCGCCGACATGCAAAGGAAGATAGATTTTATCTTCTGGCATTTTATATTGCTTATGTGTCGCAATTATGACTTTTACTGAATAATTTTCCATAAATAATCTATTCTAATTTCCTAAAAAGGGCATATTATAACAGTTAATTATACAACATATTGTTCAATTTTGTCCATCTTTGCCCTAAATCTTGTGTGCACATAAATTCTTGTCTTTTATAGCCTTATTGCTTTATAATGCCCCTATGAAAGTTTTAGCCGTAATAGTTACTTATAATAGGCTTGAAATGTTAAAGATGTGTCTTGAAAAAATAAAGACACAGTCTTTTTCTTGCGACCTCCTAATCGTTGATAATGCTAGTACTGACGACACTGCTTCTTGGTGCAAAGACTTTATCTCGCAAGAAAATGTCACTAAGTTTATGTATGAAAATACAGGTGCTAACATAGGTGGTGCTGGTGGTTTTAATTATGGTTTTAAGAGAGCTTATGAATTAGGTTACGATTATGCTTGGATTATGGACGATGATGCTTTTGCTAATCCAGACACTTTGGAAAAACTCGTTGATGCTGACAAAATGCTCGGTGGACCAACTAATTACGGTTTTTTAGCAAGTGTAGTTCTTTGGACTGATGGAAATATCTGCCAAATGAACAGGCAAAGAAAAAAGAATGGCTCATTATTAGGAAAGAATGCAAAAATTACTATCGACGACGTTAATGCAGTTAAAGGCGGTGGCAACAATCTAATCCCTATAGTTACCTCAACTTTTGTTTCTTTACTCGTTCCTATAAGCACTGTTAAAAAAGTAGGCCTTCCTATTAAGGAATTCTTTATATGGTGCGATGACATAGAATATACAAGACGCATCTCCACAAGGTATAATATGCCTTGCTATAGCGTTTTAGATAGCCAAATCGTTCATGAAACAAAAAACAACACCGGTAGCGATTTAGCTACTGACAGTGAAGAAAGAATAGATAGATATAAATATGCTATAAGAAACACAAATTATCATTATAGGCATATGGGCTTTATAGGATTTTTGGCACTATGTTATTATATTCTTTCAAACAATATTAATATACTATTAAAAGCGAAGGACAATAAGGCTAAAAGATTTAAAATCTTTTGGGGAAGTTTAATTGATGGATTTAAATTTAATCCTCAGATAGAATATATTTCAGATGAAACGAATATGCATTTCTAACAATTATTTCGAGCCTACTCTTTGAAATACAACTTTAATCGTCTTTAAGAGAATCTTTACATCTAATCTTAAAGTCCAGTTTTTTATATATTCATTATCTAAAGCAACTATTTCTTCAAACTTTGTTATGTTGCTTCTTCCAGATACTTGCCAAAGGCCTGTTATTCCAGGCTTGAATGATAATCTCATTTTATGATGTGCTTCGTAATGGCTAAACTCCTCCACCGTTGGTGGTCTTGTTCCAACAAGGCTCATATCGCCTTTAAGCACATTAATAAATTGTGGAAATTCATCTAGCGAGCGTTCTCTCATCTTATGACCAATTCCCGGAAGAACTCTTGGATCATTTTCCATCTTAAACATATGGCCTTCCATCTCATTTTGTGCCATAAGTTCTTTTTTCTTTTCTTCAGCATCTGTATACATAGACCTGAATTTATAGATATAAAATTGTCTTCCGTTTTTGCCGATTCTCTTTTGCTTAAAGAAAACTGGTCCTTTATCTTTTGCTTTTATTTGCGGAGCTAAGATAAGATACAAAACCCCAACAATAATGCATCCTATAATCGCGCCAACAATATCCGTTATCCTTTTTACAATTATTTTCCAAGGCGCTACAACATTATTGCTTGTTGTAATAGCTGTGATTCCACCAACCGACTCTATTATTGCGTTTGGTAAATCTCTATCAATATCAGAAACTCTTATATGTACTGTTATTCCTGCTTCTAAGAAATATTCTGTTAATTCTCTTTCTGTTTCTTCATCGCTTATATCTATTAAGATTTCATCAACAACTTCTGTTAGAACGTATTGTTTTAATGTTTGTTTTGAAGCTAGTACCTCATATTTTGTCTTTGTATTTTCATTACTTGATCCTACTTCTTCGCCAATTCTTTCTTCGTCAATAAGTGCAAGGCCTTTAACCTTAAACCAATTGTATGCTTTATGTTCTATCGCTTCTAATACTGCATCTAGGTGGTTTTTGTCCGTCACAATTAAAAGCTGTGGCAAGTCTGCTCTATTTTTCAATCTCATTCTTAAGTAATGTTTGTAGAGAATTCTTTCACCTGTTATGAAAATGAATCCGAGTATTCCCGTCAAGCCAAACGTAATACGGCTAAATAAAGCTGATTGCTTTGTAACGAACATATATAAAACTATAAGAAGAATTGTAATAACTATTTGAACAAAAACTTTAAGACATTCTTGCCATTTATTTCTTTGAAGAATACTTTTATAGTTTTGTCCTATGATAGCAACTAGAAAATATAAAACTAGCATAATTATTCCTAGTCTTGTATAAAGTCCTGTTGCATCTTGAGATAAGTGAAAATCATGTCTAAAAAGAACAACGGTAATGAACGTCGCTGCCAAGATTATTAAATCAAATATTGCAAAATCTAAGTGTTTTAGCCATGTTCGGCTACTCTTTTTATACATGGGCGAAGTATACCATATAGGTTCTTATTTGTTAACTACTCTTTTTTACTAATACAAACTCATTATATTTTTCACTGTATTAGCCATGCTATATTTATCCAAACGCTCTATGCGTTTTTTTCTATCGTTTTTCTTTTCGACTCTACTTTTCAATTCATCTATCCAATCTTTTGAGCTTTCAAGTGAAAGTGTTGTTGAATATGGTAATTTGCATGCTTCTTCAGGTAAATCTTTTGATATTAAAGCATCTAACCCTGATGCTTGAGCTTCTAAAATTACTAACCCGAATCCCTCAAACAACGATGGTAAACAAAAGATATCCATAGCATTATAATATCTGTGTGGATCATCAACATTGCCAATAAAGATAACGGCATCGCTTAAATTTAAGTCTGCTGCCAATCCTTTTATCTCGTCAACAAGTTCGCCATCACCTACTAGCATCAACTTGCTTCCTGGATGAACTTTATGAAACTCATTAAATACTTGAATTAAAAATCTATGGTTTTTTTGCTCTGAAAATCTTCCTGTA
This sequence comes from Lachnospiraceae bacterium, assembly GCA_045598285.1. Lineage (GTDB taxonomy): Bacteria > Bacillota > Clostridia > Lachnospirales > Lachnospiraceae > RGIG5612. The sequence continues at coordinate 60,004 of JAZLLU010000025.1, forward strand.
TGGCCAACTACAAACTCATCTTTTATTCCGAAGCGATTTCTTATTTCTTCTCTATATTGCTCATTAAACTTAAACTTTTCTAATTCGATTCCATTTGTAATTATTTTTAGTTTTTTATTTGTAATTGATTTTGAGAATTTCCAATCACCCGCTTCGTAAGAGCATGCGCAGTAATCTGTTGGACAAAGTTTCATTAGTGGCGAGTAAACCATCTTAACTATTTTATGTTTTATGGAACTTATTCCTGTGCAATGCGAATGCACAATTATCTTTTTTACTTTGCAAAGTTTTGCTGCTAAAGATAAATACGCTAACACGGAAATTGATCCAGAGTGGATATGAACAATATCGTAGTGATTGCTTTTTAAGTAATTATAAACTGGCTTGAATATTAAACTTCTGCTCTTACCTGGCATAAAAGGAAGGCCAAACTCTATTATTTTGCCTGTCTTTTTTATCTTCTCTTTATAGTTTTCATTTTCACATGTATATGGAGTTAAAACATCAACGCTGATGCTTTCTAGATTTGCATTATCTATAAAGTTAAATATAAAAACTTCCTGGCCACCGTGCAAAATTGGCTCGCCAGTAATTTCCAATATTTTTTTCTTCTCCACTACAACACCCTCTTAACACCTGGGATTTTTCTTAATGCCCAGACTATTAAATATGAGATTACTACTATTGCTACGAAGCAAACAACAAATAAAATTGGTGCTTCGTAAGGATTTATCGCTAAATATCTTAATACTATTCTACCAAAGAACATGTGCACTAGGTATATTCCAAATGTGCATTCATCAAGCGAAAAGAATAGTTTCCATCCAAATCCTTTTCTTTCTTTTTCTTTATACTTAAAGCATCTGGTAAAAATTCCGAATATGCTTAACGCCTGGATTATTACTAGGACCGATGAGTAACTAAAGAAAATATCTTGAAACTCTACTCCTATTGCTCCTATAAATATTGTAAGTGCAAATAGTAGGAAAGTTGAAACGAAAAATCCAACTACATAAACCCAATTTGGCATCTTAAAATCTGTTTTTGTAATTAAATATCCCGCTATGAAATACATTGGATATACTGTTGCGATTGGAATATAAAACGCTACCTCTATTCCAAAGCCTTGCAAAATTGGAAATACTGCTGCGAAAATAAAAATAATTAAAATTAATATTCCCAGCTCTTTATTTGTACTATTAGCTGTGATTTTTCTAAAGAACGGAAGCAACAAATATAGGCCTATTAGCATATACAAATACCAAAGATGCGACCAACTCTTTCCTGTTACAAAATTTAAGAGAGCTGTAAGGAGCGTGCTCGCACTAAAAGGCTCGCGGTTCATGACCACATCAAAAATTTTGTAAAGGATTGTAAAAATTAAAAGAGAGGCCGCTACTTTGAAAATATATTTACTAAATATTTTCTTGTATGTGATTTCTCTTTTTGGATTCAATAAAAGGGCGCCCGTAACCATTACAAAAATCGGGACCGCCCAATATAAATTGTTTACAAGTGCTTGGCTAAGTAGTGCTGTTGGCGCCATTACAGTTTCGCCATACATCGAAACTGCGCCATACGTCATATGCAAAACTACTATGGCTATACAGGCTAGTATTCTTAAGTAGGAATATCTAATTTCTTTTTGCACGTTTAATAAAATAATCCGTCATCAAGACAACCGTCTTTATCGTTTGGCGAGTTTTCGGTTGTTTCTTGTTCCTGGGCATTTTTAGGGTCAACTTCTTGGCCATCGTATGTCATCGAACAACCTGCAAGTATTAATGCTGCTATTGCTACAACTATAATTCCTAATATCGTTTTTTTCATCTCATCCTCCAAAAACGCGTTATTTAATTATAGCATAACTTATGCCATATACCAATAATTTGTATATTGCCATGTGCCTGGCTGGCCGTAGTAAATTGCATATCCGTTTTTGCCTGTTTCTGTCTCAAAATCTGGGTCGTAAACCGCTCCATTTATTTCCACCCAGCCGTGCGGGCCTAAGTGCTGATCTTCGCCAAGCGGCACATATCCGCTTACCAATCTCGCATTATATCCTAGCATAGTTGCCATGTAATAAAATGCTGATGCTTTTGCAAAACAATTACCACACCAACTTCCATACGCATACATTGCATATCCTTCTGCTGACCAGTTAAGTGGCAATGACACGTAAGGTATTGATGCGCACCAATTATATGCGCCTCCCAAAGTTCCTCCGACATAATTTAACATACTTAATGTTTCCTTTTCTATAGTCGGGCGCATGTCATATACCGTCCGTTCAAACTCTTCAATGCTGTGTTTTCCTAGCGCTGGTCTGTTGTCATCTGGACCATTGTTCACATAATGAATTACATAGGCTAAGAAGTTTGTTTTGTAAAGTTCTCTTAAATCTGGGTTTAAAAGGAAATATGAAACGAAGTCATAACTTTCGTTTGCCTGTCGAAGTTCGGCTATTCCACTTTCAACAAAATGCATTACTGCCTTTTGGTCATCTATGCATCCTCCCGGACCTGGGATTGTTAAAAAGTTTTTTAGTTCCGGATAATTTTCTACATAGTAGTCAAGGTCAAATACTTTTGCATAATCAAAGTCATTGTAAACTGTGATTGGGTCTTCAATCTTCGTTACGTCGAGCACTTTTCTATTTTTGTCATTATGACCTTCTCTTATGTAGTGCTTATAATATTGTGGAAAATCCGGGCCATATTGTTCCCTTAAATCTTTGCTTGAATTATAGTAAGAAGCTACATCAAAATTTTCACTAGCTCTTACACCTAAAGCCATGCCTTCCGTTACAAAATGCTTAATAAGCGCTTTTTCGTCGGTTCCACATTCTATTCTGGCTGGTTCATAATTTAGATAATAATATTGTGGTTGATATACAAGTGAATAGTCTACGCCTTGATAGACTGTAAGATTTCTTACGATTTTAATTTTATTATAGTTGCCTGGGAAGAGCTCCATTTCTGTTCCGAACTTTTCACAACGTTCTTCTACTTCCTCTAGAGTCATTCCCTTTTTTTCTCGTTTTTCGGATGCTTCTTTTACTATGTGGCTAGTAGCACGTACAGTAATATAAGTGCATGCAGCAAGCACAATTAGCAAAAAAATTATTTTGAAAAATACTTTGAAAAATCTCTTCATGAGGTATTAGTTCTTTTCTACGAAGGTCGGCACTACTTTGTGCAAAGCATCTCTGACTTTATTGTCGTCGCCTTCTTTAACTGCTTCCTTTAAAATTTCTAATTTTTCTTCAAGTGTTTCTTTTGTAAGTGGCTCATCTTTTTCTATAAAGATTTTATTGTTTTGTGTTTTTGTAAGTGTTTCTGACTTTATTAAAAGTTCTTCATAAAGTTTTTCACCTGGACGAAGTCCTGTCTCTATAATATCGATATCTTTATATGGCTCAAATCCTGTTAAGTTTATCATGCTTTCTGCGAGTTCTAGAATTTTTACTGGTTTGCCCATATCAAGTACGCTAAGTTCTCCATTTTTTGCCATCGCACCTGCTTCTAATACGAGCTGACTTGCTTCTGGGATCGTCATGAAATATCTAATGATTCGTTTGTCGGTAATTGTTATCGGACCACCATTTGCGATTTGTTTCTTAAATAGCGGAATTACGCTGCCGGCCGAACCTAGTACATTTCCAAATCTCGTACAATTAAAGTTTACATCTGGGTTTGTCTGTGCATGACTTAAAACAATCATTTCGCACATTCTTTTTGTTGCGCCCATTATATTTGTTGGGTTAACTGCTTTGTCTGTGCTAACCATTATAAATTTCGATGCTTTGTATTCTTCTGTCTTCCTTACTATATTGAGTGTTCCAAAAACATTGTTGTTTACTGCTTCGCAGGTGTTCTTTTCCATAAGAGGAACATGTTTATGAGCCGCAGCATGAATTACTACATCAGGTTTATACTCGCTAAATATTTTATCTAATGCTTGCTCGTCACATACAGATGCAATCTCGACATTTATTTTCAGGTCGTCTTTGTAGGCGATTTTTAATTCTTGTTGGATATCATATGCACCATTCTCATAAATATCTAAGATTATAAGTTGCTTTGGTTGCATCTTTGCGATTTGTCTGCAAAGTTCGGAGCCGATGCTTCCGCCTCCACCACTTATAAGAACGGTTTTGCCCTTATAATAAGATGTTGTCTTTTCACTATTTATTTGAATTTCGTTTCTAAAAAGTAGGTCTTCGGTATCAAACTCCCTTAACTGTCTTTTTGCTGAACTAGCGCTTTGAAGAGCTGGGTAGTCATACACTTTTATTTTGAAGCCTTTCTTTTTGTAATCATCGTAAAGTCTTTTTCTTTCTTCTTGTGATTGCTCTGGAAGTGCAAAAATTATTTCTTGCACTTTTATATCATCAAGGATTTCTTGTGATAATTCTTCTTCTTCAATTACCGGAATATCTAATATGCTTCTTCCAACTTTGCCTTCATCAACATCTACAAAGCATACCGGTGCATACGGCGCACGTGGGTTATTTATTAATTCTTCTGCAAGATTTACGCCTACTCTTCCGGCACCAATTATCGCCACATTTATTTTTCTGTGATTTATTTTTACATCTTCGTCTTCGTTTATTTTTATTCCACAAAAGGTCTTAAGGAGTGTTCTAATTAATGCCGCTCCTTTTGTATTCTTTGCGCCTGCTTGGTATGCAAAGTAATAAATTAGTCGCATAGTAAACGCACCGAGCAAGCTTAAGCAAACGATTGAAAGTAAACTTATAAACATTATATGTTCAATTGGTAATAAAAGTTCGAGTATAAAATATAAGATTCCGCCAAGAACATCCGCTACCAGAAGGCGAATATATGCTTTCATTCCGCCATAGCGCCAGATTTGTTTATACACAGAAAAAGCAAAACGCATGCCAAATATGCACACGAATCCTATTGCTATTTGGATTAACAAACCTCTATTAGAGATTTGGCGATTCCAGCTGACATGCAATCCAACTATTAGCAAATATGCTATTACAAATACTATTAAATCGTACACAGCAAGGAGCCACTTTATGCTGCCCCTTACCGAGATTCCGTTTCCTTTTTCAACAGTTTTTTTATTTTTGTCCATTACCTTATATTTTAACACATTTGTTTTTCAACTTAAAGATAATTAATGACACTATAAGTTCTATCGACATCGCAATTATCATCACCGCAATGTTGCCTTGTGGAATTATTTTTATTAGCTGCATTCTTAAGATCTCGTCTAGAAGTGTGTGGATTAAAAGCACATACATACTTGCCTTTCCTATATATGCAATAGCATTTGTAAGCATCGGGCATCCTTCTACTAAAAGATTGCAAAGAATATATGTTGCTAAGATTCCCGCTAATGCTCCAATTATCGCAAATGCATAGTTTCCGTAATTTCTTCTTGATAATTCTACGCTTCCTTCGTAGATCATATATGCCCAAACTGGAGTTAGTGCGAAGTAAAAGGCCGGATGTTCTTTTATGTATTCAAGTATATTAAATTTATTAAGCAAATGGCCTGCATGATAAAAGGCGAGCGAATAAAGTGCTATATCTATACTCCAAGGAAGCCAATATCCTGCTTTGCCGATTACGACGCCACCGATTGATAGCGCAATCACAACTATCGTTACTATCCATTCTTTCTTGCAAACTTTTTGAATCAGCGTATAAAGAATTCGTACTACAAAAAGCATCAAGATAAACCATGCCGGGCCAATTGATTGCACAGTTGTTAGGATATCTTTTGTCAGAATAACTCCTGTTACATATTTTTTCAGTGCTTCTAGGAAAAATTCTCCTGACCAATTCGGTATGTTTATTAATATTTGTATTACCGCAAAAACTGCATATGGGATAAGTAATGTTTTTGCGGATGATATTAATGTGTCTTTTATACTCTTTTCTTTATTGAAAAAGTAGCCGGAAACTACTACGAACGCCGCCATATGACACGAATATATTATTTTAATTAACAAATTATCAATTCCGAAGTGTCCGATAATCATTGAGATTATTAACAATCCTCTAAGGACATCTAAAGATTTATCTCGCGGCGAAACATGTTTGATAAGTTGTTTTTGAAGGTAGGCTTCTTTGTGCGCTTTGTGCTTTTTAACTATTACATCTATCAGGGCTGCAATCGCAATTGATAATACAACCTGGATGCAAACGTTTAGGCCGTTTTGCAAGAACTCTGCGTTTGCTATTTTTCCATTATCTTTTATTATCGCTGCTGCCAGCGCTCTAAAATATGGTCTGCCCGATTCAAACAAAAATAGGTGAACACACAAAACATAAATTGAGATGCGACCTATGTAACCTACGATTTTTATTTTATCTACGTGTTTTGCGAGAAGATATACGAGCAAACTTCCGGCGAATGCGACAATTGTTGAAAGTATTAAATCTGGCGCTGTTGCCGCTACGAAACCATAGTTACAATATCCGAGCGCAATTCCCGCTATCAATACCACGCCTGCTAATACGTAGTGCCACCATTTTAGTTTTTCTAGTAGTCCGTTTGTTTTTATTTCATGTCCCGCACAAATAAACGGCGTGGCAAACATTGCCGATTGGACGCTAAATGGTAGCCATATAAACTTTGCCGAAACATAGCCGATTAATCCTATTACTACGCTGACTATTATTCTTTTTAGTGTGGTGTCAAATTTGTTTAAGATTAGTTGGAAGAATATTATTGCGAAGAACATTGCCGGCAAAAACCATATTGCTCCAATTCTTGGAATTGTTGCTAGGCCTAGAAAATTTATATCTGTGCCTGATGCAAAGAAAGATGCTAGTAGGCTTTGTCCGATTGCCTTTGTTGTTCCTAGGATTGTTGCGTCGTGGTTGAATACAATTTCTGTTACTGCACTTATTATAATCGTTGCGATACATGTAACGAAGTACGGTATCATTAATCGTTTGAATTTTTTATTTACGAATGCTTTATCCAGGGCTACTTTTTTGAACGTGTAGCCACAGATTAAGAAAAAGACTGCGAGATGAAAGCCATAGACGAATCCAAGTCCCCACTGTTTGTAGGCGAGGTGGCTTCCTAGGTGGCCTGCCATTACAAGAAGCATAGCTATGCCTTTTGCATTATCTATCCAATTTTCTCTTTGTTTTTGTTCCATGATTTTAAAAAGCATATCTCTTTCGATATGCTTGCTCCAAGCTTAGATAATTAGATTTTACCATAGCGATGCTCTTTTGTGGTAAAATAGAAAACAAGTTATGAAAAAGTTTTTGAAAGTATTTTTAACGAGCTTTGTTGCTCTTATATTGTCTTTGGCGCCAGCTAGCATTTCTTATGCGGGCTCATGGCCTAGTGGGCCTTCTACCGAGTCGGATTCAATTTTTATTATGGATGCGTACTCTTCAAACGTCCTTTTTGAAAAGGCGAGCGATGTAAAACGCTATCCTGCTAGCACTACGAAGATTCTTACTTGTCTTTTAGCGCTCGAGAATTCGTCGATGGATGAGATGGTTGAGTTTTCTTCCCGTGCAGTTAACCTTGAAGAAGGCGCTGTTACGATTGATTCTGTTGAAGGCGAAATAATGCGTATGGAAGATTTGCTTTATGGGTTAATGCTTCCTTCTGGAAACGATTGTGCTGTTGCTATTGCCGAACATATCGGTGGCTCTGTTGAGGGGTTTGCTAAAATGATGAATGATCGCGCAAAAGCTATCGGCGCAACGCACTCTCACTTCGTTAATCCTAATGGCCTTTATGATGACGACCATTATACGACGGCACATGACATAGCTCTTATTGCTCAAGAAGCTTTCAAAAACTCTGTTTTTGTAAAGATTATTAGTACGCCTCAATACACAGCCGCTCCGACAAACATGACTTCCTCGGAACGTGTATTTAAGAATATCAATATGCTGATTCAGCCAGATAGTGAATATTATGACGCAAGGGTTATCGGCGGTAAGACGGGCTTTCTTTATGAGTCAGGTAGGTGTCTTGTAACTTTTTCGGTTCAAGATAATATGACAGTAATTACAGTTCAGCTTGGTGGCGACCTTAAAGAGATTTTTGCCGAAACCACAGTGCTTCTTGATTATATTTTTAAGACTTTTTCTATAAAGAGCGTTGCTCAATTTGAAAATCGATTTGCTTTTGCTTCTTCTAAGTCTAAGGTTGTACTCGATCCAAGTGCACAAATTCTTATGTTAAACTCGGTTCCTCTTTCAGATATGGATTCTACAATCACTTTTGCGAAGGATATGAACGAGGCGCAAATCGAGGCCGCGTTGGCAAGTAGTTCTAGTATCAATTCTAAAGACGCTAAACTTTTTGCTGTGATTAATTATGCTATAGATGGTCACGACCTTGGCTCTGTTAATGTTTATACTGATTCTTCGCTAAAAATTGCGAAAGCTTCTTTCATAAACGTCAAATATATTAATGTTGTTTTCATAATTATTTTTGTTGTAATAATTCTTGTTTTGATGGCTAGCCTAGTAGCATCAAAAAAGCGCGCCGCAGCGCGTAGAAATTCTAGAAATGCAACTTCTAGGCCTGGTTCTACGTCTGCTAACTTAAGGCCCTCTTCAAGCTCTCGTCGCAGAAAATAGTTTTCAGCATTTTATACTGCGATTGTTTTTTCGCTAAGAAGTTTTATTTCTATTGGCTCTTTTTTCATCGTAGTTATGGCAAGCATATAGTTTGCATCAAACCTAAAGTCTGCATTTTCTATTTCACTCGATTTGCAAACATGCACATATCTTTGTTCAAGATTTTCTAATTTCGTTATAAGTTTTTCTTCCGTTACTCTAAACTCATTTGGCCTTACTGCTAGTCCGCAGCCTAGATTTTTTAAGTAACTTTCTTTTCCCACCCAGCACTCGTAAAAATATTTTTTGTGTTCAAGAGGATTCGTGATAAAACTTAAAACGAGCATCTCTTCTTCATGCAAGATTTTATCTAGATGTTCAACTTCTTTTGTTTTGATTGTTTCAATATCGATTCCTACAGGTGCATCGGCAATTGCTACCGCTGCATAATCTTTCGAGTGGGACATGTTAAAATATATTTTTTCAAATCCTTCTACCTTTGTGTTTAATAAAAGGTTGCCACTTTCTTCTTCTGTGATATCTAATGGCAATATAATTTTACTATCGAGATTTTTTAACGCATGTATTAACAAAAGTTCAACGCATGCACTAAGTTGCTTATCATCTTCATGAGAGCACTTTTCTATTTTGGCTTTGCGCCCTTTTGAAAGAATCGCCTCATCATATTTAATCTTATCTAATTCGTTTCTGTCTAATAAGTATGCTTTTACCATAACTTTCCTCAGTTCCCATTATTTAATAAAATGTGTAGAAACTTTTGTCTCTTTCTTAGGAAGACCATATTTTTCTTTGCCTAGCGCAATGCTTTTCATAAGGAATGTCATGTTTCTTGCCAAAGTTCTCATCGTTTGCAATCCTTCCTCGTCTTTCTTTGCATCACCCGGAATTAATCCGTGTACACTATTCCAATATTGACTTGATGCGATAGGCATTCCCTGGATTGTAAAATATTTATTGAGTTGATCAAAGGTTGCTGAACATCCGCCTCTTCTGGCAACTGCCACACTAGCGCCAACCTTCATATTCTTTTCATATCCTGTGCTATAAAAAAGTCTGTCGAGAAATGAAATTATTGTTCCGTTTGCACTTGCAAAATAAACTGGCGAGCAAACAACAAGGCCGTCTGCTTCTTCTAATTTTTTAGCAGCTACATTTACGTCATCATCAACCACACACTTTCCAAGCTTTACGCATTGTAAACATCCAACGCAACCTCTTATATCTTTGCCACCAATATGCATAACATCGCACTCAACTTCTTCTTCCTTAAATGTTTCAACTAGTTCATTTATCGCTATTGCAGTATTTCCATTATCCTTTGGACTTCCATTAATAATTAATACCTTCATACTCTTCTCCTTCACTTATACGTAGAGCACTTGACTTTTAATCAAGTTGTCTAAAACTAATTAAAGTATACACCCACAATTTTCATGTTTCAAACCCATTGCCTATACTACTATCTTCCTTTGCGTGTCCACGGGAAAGGGACTGCGCGCATCTGCTTTCAGATTACAAATCAGTTTTTTACGATGGCATCGATCAGCGCATTTGTAATGTGCTGGAATCTTGAGGCTTCCGCTTCAGCGCAGAGCATAACATACTCAGTTCCGTCATCAACGACAGCCCTTGTTTTGAAAATCCCGTCATCGATATACCCGATGAAAGCAAGTGTGAGGTTATTTCTGTACATCACCTCGCCCCGGAGAAGATCATAGCTTTCATCGTAAAGCGAAATGATTTCCTCTAGTGTCCATCCATCCTCGGCAAGTTCGGCATATTGACTGTCCGAGACGTCATTGAGCAGATCCGGCTCGATAGCCTCGGCCGGGAAGTCATTCTTGGAAAACTGTCGGACGCGAAGTAGGGGAAGCCGGTCATTTTCCGTGAGATATTCCATATCAAAAATCAACGGACTGTCATTTTGTTCTTGAGCATCGTATTCGCGAATCATGTGGATAGACAAATCACCGGAACCAAAGGAAACAGGTTCTGTTTTGAACATGGTACAGACTTCAACGAAATTTGCATCGGCTTCGTAAATGTATGCCTGAACAATATAATGCTCGTCTTCCATGGATTCATAGTAATTCAAAACTGCGACGGGGACGTTCCGATCAGTCAGCATATTGCAGAAAATATTATGTTCAGCTGCCTGCTGTTGCCCGAATTCTTCCAGAGAAACGTCATCTTCCTTGGGAAAGCTGTAAACGTATACATCGGCCTGATTGGTATCGGTTGTATAAATTCCGATAAGACCCTGTTCTCCGGCGTTATCAGGGAGCTCTGCAACAATATGTGCCTCGTCGAGTATCCACATCGGCAGATTGTCCCCAAGTGGAATTTCCGTGACAGAGGTAGCCCTGCTGCAGCCGCTCAGACAAAACGTAAAAATCAACAGTACAGCAGCATAGAAAATTTTTTTGCATTTTTTCATAAAAACTTACCTCCTAAATTCTTAACATCAATACCACCGTCTCGACATGGCTCGATTATTCTAGATTGATGTCAGATTTTTGCCTTGTTTTCCCTCTGTTCGTGGAAACAAATCTATCGCCGAATATGGGCGACATCTATTTCGGGGTCTAACCTTGCGTGTTCGCGAGAGCAGGTCCGTCCAATTAGAACAAGTATGAATCCCGCATAAATGGTCCTATATTCGTATGAATAATTCCGTTTCGGTTTTGAATCAAATCGTTTCGGGTCATTACATACTTTGGATAATTATCTTTTATGCTTTCCAACGGTCGATATTCCCGGTTTTCCGTTTCAAGACTATTTTGTATAGTCATAGCAACCTGCACGTAGGAATACTGCTGACTACGATTACGCAGAATAAAATCGCACTCCAGCTTACCTATTCTGCCTACACTGACAGAATACCCCTTAGCTTTGGCATAAATATACACAATATTTTCAAGGACGGGACCATAATTGATGCGGTTATCTGTGTTGAATGCAAAGTAAAAGCCAAGATCCGTCAGATAATATTTTTGTTCTCCTCCAATAGACTTTCTCGATTTCAAATCGAATCGTTCACATTTATGAAGAACTTTTGCATCAATCAGCACCTGAATATATCGATTCAATGTTTCACGCTTAATATCACTTCCGGCTTTATGAAAATCTTCCAGAATATTTGTCAGGCTGGTCGTTGCACCAAAATTATTGATGATGTATCGCTGAACCTGTTCAAAAACAGAAACATTTCTAATCTGCACTCTTCGACGTATATCTTTTTCAAATATTTCAGATAGTACACTCCGTATATAAATGGCCTTGTCTTCGGCCGATTCATAATCAAGCGTCTTAGGAAAGCCTCCTTCCCTTATATATTGTTCAAACTCAGCCATCACATCATAGTCGACATACTTTCCTAAAAATTCTTTCATTTTCAGATATTCATCAAATGTCAGCGGGAACAATTCAAACTCTATATAGCGACCTGTCAGTTTCGTCATCAGTTCTCCGCTCAGCAGATAAGAATTAGAACCAGTGATAAAAATTGAATACTCACCTTCTTCCCGGAACGAATTGATAACTTCCTCAAATCCGACAACATTTTGAATCTCATCAATAAACACATATTTTGTTCCGGCCTTCGGACACAAACGGTCTAAAAGTTCCTCAAGTTGCTCCGACGTTTGTACCCTTTTATATCCGCGCTTATCCAAATTGATATAGATAATATTTCCTTCTTGAATCCCACTCTCCTTTAGTTCTTCTGCAATGGTCTGCATCAGACAGGATTTTCCGCATCTGCGTATCCCGGTAATTACTTTAATCATGCCAGTGTCGTGATAAAACCCCCTGATTTTCCGTAGATAGTTTTCTCTTCTGTACAGTTTCATATCTTACCGCTCCTTTTCATACAAAACTATAGCATTTATATCGTGTTAAATCAAGTTTAAGGGGGTATTTTTTGCAATTTTGTTTAATTCTACACCTTATACTTGCGGTTTGAAGTTGCCTGGCGCTTTTCGCTCTGGCTCCATTCATAAAAAATCATGAAATTATTTTTTAGAAAAAAATGGCACGAAATTATTTTTTAGAAAAAATTGCACGAAATCGACGATTTTGTACCAGAAAAACTTATAGTCAAGCCATTAAGAAAAACACAATCAACATAGTGACTGCCAAAATTCCTTGAAAAATCAAGCTTTTTTTCGTTTTCTCATTTTTAACTTTATACTAATTACAAAAATACAAATAGAAAAAGTGCAATTTTATCCTGAAAAAGCTGAAAAATTGGTACAAAATCGTCGATTTCGAGCTAAAAATTATTTAAAAATGGTCAGTGCTCTTTTATTTCCTTATATGTGGCACTTCCTGGGCCCTATCTTCAGGCATTTCCGTATCTAATCTAGCTTCAATATATCCGTCGACATTTTCCCTACATAATTTGACAACCGTCTCGACGGTAATAAAAACAGGTAGGAATATAGTATGATTAATCTTCTTTTGTCAGCACTTTCTTATGCCAGTTCTTTTTACCACACTCAGGACATTTCATGTACCTTGTCCTGCCTATATGCGGAGCAAGATTTACCTGCATATACGTTGGCACATATCTATGATGACATTGCTGACACTCATAGTATCCAGCTTTTTGCTCAATGCCGACTGAAATAAAGCATATTGCAAAAATTATCATCCCGGCACATGCAATTAAAGCAATTCTTAACCATACAGGCATTTCTATCAACCCCGCAACAAGCACCATAACCACTCCAGAAATAATACCCGGGAATGCAATCCAGTACTCTGTCTTAAGCATCTGTCTGTTCTTTTCTTCAATCTCCCGTCTCATTGCCATAAGATTTTCTTCGGCATGTTTATCATACAATTCTGCCATAATCTTTTCGCCCGACAAAAGCTCATTGACATTTATTTTTAGAATATCGCATAGCTCTAGCATAATTCCGGAATCTGGCATAGCCCTTCCCGTCTCCCATTTTGATATCGCCCTGTCACTGATTCCAAGTTTCTCAGCAAGTACTATCTGAGTCATGTCTTGTTCTTTTCTGCAGGATGCTATAAACTTTCCAATTTTAATTTGATCCATATCGGGCACCTCCTTTCATGTCTCAAGCATAACCGATAATTATGCTTTAATACACGAACCAATGGTTGATTTCCCCGCATAAAAGGCATAAGCACACCTTTTATCAAATGCCAAACAAGGCAACATTAAGCATATCAGCTTCATCTGCATATGTTCCACCGTATCTTCCAGCTTTAGCCTGAATACATACAGCGTTTGTTTTTGCCCAAATTTATAATATGATTGATTTTGCCCAATCCTCGCAGTTTTTAGATTCTTCTAATCCTAATTCCTGCCAGATTCCCGCATAATATATTCCAGTGTTAGGATCTTTTGCCATGTTCTTTCTTTTTGCTAGTACATGATCAATATCATAAACAGCATTATTAGTCCATGTGGCTTTATTGCAATTTTCAGCTGTTAAAATTCTTTTTTTGTCATACTTTAACAATCCTGCCCCTGGCTGTTCAGGTGCAAATGATAGCCTTTGAGATGTTAAAAGTATATCATACCCCTAAAACAAAAATAAGCCCCACGAACCTTTTATAGTTCGCAGGGCATCTTCTTATTTAGGTTTTTACACTCGCATACTTATTTCTTTTCCTGCCTTAAATTTAATTTGAAGCTTTTTTATCTGTTTTGTAAGTTTATCAATTTCTACCTTATTTCCACACATAACTACCTTTTCAAGTTTCTCTGTTAGCTCTGGCATTAATTCTGAAATGTCCGGTATTTTAATTTTAGTAACTTCCATAGTATCCTCCTGTCTTTGAGAACATTTCCTCTCAATATGTAATGGAGGTTAAGTGGCTATTTTGACGAAACGAAAGCAAAAATAATGCCCCATGCAAAACTGCACAGAGCATTAAACTTGTTTGTATTTATATTTTATTAAAAATTTGGTCTTTTTAGATCTTCAATTGCCTTTCTTTTTGATGCAATTATATTTCTATATTCTTCCGCAGTGGTCCCTTTTGATAATGGAATACCAAAAAGTAATGAGAATAGTTCTCCCAAAATAATTATAATACCTAAGAAAATTGAAAAACCAGTAGAAAAACAAACTATTGCAATGGCAAAACAAACTATTACAAAATTCCAATACAAAACTACAAATTTTACATTGATTTTAGGTTTACCAGTTCTTATAACTTCATCTAGTTCTTTTTCATACTTTCTTATCTCATTTTCAAGTTCTGCAATTTTATCTTTATTTTCTTCTGCCAGTCTATTTCTTTCTGTTTTTCTTTTTTCTTCTAATCTTTTTCTTTCTGCTTCTTTTTGTTGTTGTTCTCTTTGAGCTTTTTCCCTCTCGCTTTTTATTCTAGCTTGAATAGCTTCATTATTTTTTTGTAATAGTCTTTCTATTTTTTCTTTTTGTTCATTATTAGAAAAACTAAGAGCTTTTCTAATATACCTATTATCGCTCATATATGTTTGCATATATGCCAATTTATCAATTTCTTTTATTTTTTGTTCAGCGCAAAAGCATCCAATGTATGCATCAGCATTAGTCGGATCAATATCCAGGATACCATTAAAATAATCCATAGCGGTTGACCAGTCTTGATCTTGCAAGAACATATTTGCACGCAAAATCGATGCTGAAATATTATTTTCATTTATAATAATATTTCTTTTAGGTTCATTCGTTGGCGCAACATTTTGTATAATTGCAGGAGTTACAGCTTTTTGTTCATCATCTTTTTCCCATAAAATTGTCACACTTCCAATAAGTATTCCTAATGGGGCAACCGATTGCGGTCCGTCAATAGTATTAATTACTCGTTTTCCTTCAGAACTTAATCTATTTAGGGCTTCATTTAATTTCTTTTCTTTTTCAAGTGCATAAGGTAATTGTCCTGCGCCAGTTATATGTATTGTTTCGCTTCCTGATTTCATGATTCCCTCCATATAAATATATCGTTTATTCCATTGTGCCTCCCTAAATTATTTTTTGCAAGCATATTTTTGGGTAAATTGCACTAGTCAACAAAAATCAAACATTTAAAATGCAAAAAATAATGCCCTATACAAAATCTGCACAGAGCATTTCATATATTATTTAATGGTAAAAAATGAATCGGATTCGTTGAAGTTCTTTTTTTGTTTTTATAAAAATCACTTAGCATATCCACTAAACCCTTTTAATTGCTATGTTTTAGGTTGAACGATGCACTAATTTTAGTGGGGCGTTCAAGATTTCATAATCGTCTTTTGCCTTTTTCTCCTAAAACTATGATGCAAAAAGAACTTCTTGCGTGGCTCCGGCAGAACCCTGGAATCACTGAAAAGCCCGTGTTTTCAAAGGATTCTCGCTATTCTATAAACTGTGCTTTGACATCAATACAACCGTCTCATCGGTTGTTTGAAAATATGGGGAAATAGTTTTAAAATAACTGTCCCGGAAGTTTCAATTTTTCCTTTGGTGGAAATGTGGCTTCATAAGCTGCAAAGCCCTCAGGGTTTTCGTCACAACAAAAATATCCTTTAGGCGTAGCATACTCTCCACTAATCCCATCCAAATAACCTGAAAGCAATTCTTTGCATAGGAAGAATGATGCGTCTTCGTCCTCTGGTAGTCCATGGTATCTAATGTCGAATTTCGAAGCATAATCAAATCCGCTCTTGCCATAAAAGTCTATGTTTCCTTCAAAGCAAACCGCACCGCAGCCGAGCTTTGCGGCCTGTTCAAGCGAATAGTCTAAAAGAATCTTTCCGTATCCTTTTCGCTTAAGTTCT
>JAZLLU010000026.1:0-34122 GCA_045598285.1 Lachnospiraceae bacterium
TCCACCTAAGCGCACAAACTAGACTTCCCATCCACTTTCATGTAAACACTTGCAACAAAAAGAAAATTGTGTAGAATATAATTAAGGAGCTACCGATAGACGGTTGCTCAGGGTATTTTATTTAAAATAACCGTGACCGGCGGTTATTTTTTTATGAGTGAAAATACTAATACTAATATTGTAAGAACAATAATTAATGTTTCGTAAGTCGTCATAAGCATCCCTCCCTTCATAACGAAGTCAGAGGGCATGCACCCTCTGCGAGGAGGGCAACCGCCTACCGAATATGGTAGCTCTTATGTAAAGGCCCAAAAGTGCCTAAACATCTTATTCACTTAATCGTTTTTCAATCGGAATCAATAAAAGAACTTTTAGAATTTTCAGAACATCTTTATTGACTGAATCCATAGTATAACAAAATCAAAATCAATTCAATGTTTACATTTTTTATTTTCATGCTCCGGCTCGCATTAATCTGTAAAACCGGAGGGGAAGTCTAGCTTTCGCACAAAAGTGGAGTTAAACTCCCATTTCTGACAAAGAAAAACGATTTTCACTAGACTTTAGCTCCACCTAAGCGCACAAACTAAACTTCCCATCCACTATTTTTATGTCAAAAATCAGAAGAAAGGCCGGCTGTAATTGTCGAAAAAAACCATCAAGCTAGAAGGGAAAAAGCCATTGCTTTGTGATAAAATATGTATAAAGATAGCAACTTATTAAAGAAATGATGTCCTTAGAGAAGGAGAATATTATGAGCATATTTGGAATAGATTGGAATTGGAACAACTAATGTTATAGATAGAATTGAATTTACAATAGATATTGCGTTTGTTAATGATTTTGATTTCTAAAAAAAAGAGGGAACAAAAATGAAAAATGTTGAATTGACTAAAGTAAAAGGAAATGCGAATGCAAATTATTATGTAGGAGAAGTAAAGAAAAGCTTTGCTGTTAATGTTGAATTTGATGATGGCTCAAGCAATAAATATGCAGGAGATAATAAACTTAATAAAGGCGATATTTTTGTTGTAGGGAGCGGATGCAAATCATCTTATGCAATGGGAACTGTTAATGAAGTTACATCTTCAAGAAAGACCACTTATTTAGCTAAGAGTGCGATTGTTTTTAAAAAAGATCCTACAAAAGCAGATATAAACGCATGCTTCAATGGAATAAAATTGTTGCAAGATAAAAATGAAATAGTATATTCATGTCTACCCGAATATGTAGAAGATTTGGTTTTGCTTGATAAAAGTGTTGTGGTAACTGATTTTTATGTGTCTAATGTTTTAAGAGCATTGAGTGTACTTACATATCCAGAACTTGCAACTTCGAATATGGTTAAAAAATCAGAAACATTATTGGCTAAAGAAAAAAGCTTACCACAATTATTGCTTAAAGGATTAAACAAATGTTTTTGTGAAGGCTTTGTTATGCTTGGATTTTCTGGATATTATCCAGGATGGAAAGATGAAATAAAAAACCTTTCTATATGGTCAAATGAAGAGATACAAAAAGTTGATGTGTTATGCGACGATGAGGAGGACGGTCTTCTAGTAAATTGCTATAAGGCAAATGATAATATTAAAAAAGCCTATCAAGGAGATAAAGAATTCTGCAAATTCTTTAATAGGTTAGTATATCTTTCAGCATTTGCGGTTTTGATAAGAGGCAATATAGTTAATCTTCTTAAAACTGCACTCTCGGTTAAAATGCCAATAAATGATTTTTATGATGATATTGTTGAACTTGCAAAGACGTATGAGTCAGAAGAATGCTATAAGTTGCTTAAGGATACTGATTATAAGAATAAAAAATTTGAAACAAAGGTAACAAAAGCTAAAGAAGAGCCTATTAAAAAAGTTGTTAATATTCCTAAGGACCCAGATTTTGTTATTGATGGAGTTACTCTTGAAAAATATAAGGGAAATTCAGAAGTAGTTACAATTCCAGAAGGAATAGAAATAATAGATAGAATAGCTTTTTACGGCAATACTTCAATCAAAAAAATAATTATGCCAGACACAGTTAAATCAATAAAAAACGGCGCAATGGAATGTTGTAAAAATTTAGAAGAGGTTATTTTTAGTAAAAACCTATCATCAATAGGAAGAGAAGCATTTAGAAACTGCAAATTGAAAAATGTTGATTTGAGCGATACAAAGGTAAAAACACTGCCTTATGGTGCTTTTATGAATTGTAATAATATAAACAATCTTATTTTACCAAAACAGTTAAAGAAGATTAGCGACGATGCATTGTACGGAGTTTATTTAGAAAGATTAGATATTCCGGCATCAATAGAAAAAATAGAGTATAAAACATCTCTTGATAATGTATGGTATGCGAAAGATATTTATTTTGAAGGAGATTATATAGAAAGTGTTGACTTTATAAAAAATATAACCCGTAAAGAACTTGTAACTATTCATTGCAAAAAAGATGGTGTTATTTGGAAAAAAGTTGAAAGCAAGGTTAAAACACAGATTGAAAATAATAAGCGGTATCTTGGATTATACCACGAGTTAAAAGTAGAACTTATTGCTTGCAATTAAAGGGAAATGATGCAGAATACAATTAAGGTGCTACCGATATGGTTAGCCCAGCTATTTAATAATAATTATTAAAAATTCACCTCCTTACGAGTAGATGCTAAATCACATGTATCGCAAGGAGGTATTTTTATGTCAAAAATTAGAAGAAAGGCCTGCTGTAATTGACGATAAAAACCGACAATTAGGACAAAATAAAAATTGTGAGAGAATTTAATATAATGTAAAATATAAGGGTGAAGTATAACAAAATAGTTGCAACGCTTGAATTTGAGTATGGACCAATAAAAAAGAAAAGTAAGAAAGCTACGAGCGAAAACACAAAGAAAAAAGAAACGATTTGAAATATTAATTGAACAAACAAGGTAAAAAATAAAAGAAGGAACATTTATTATGGACGATAAAAACAAAAAGATAAAAGAAAAACTTGATGATGTAACAAAGACACTAAAGAAAAAATATTCAAAAAAAAGAAAAGTAGGTTCACTACGTATGTTAGAGATGGAAAATTATGATTTGCCAATAGATTTAATTGGAACATGGACAAAAAAACTATTTAATATATCGGCATTTTGTTATTTGTATAATGAAGGCATACTTTCACATGAAGAAGAGGAAACAAAATTAAAACAGAGGTTGAGAGATGAATTCTAATTCAACACCAACTTGGGATGATGTGATATGCAATGGCAATAATTATATTATTCCAGAAGGAATAAAAGAAATTCCAGAATATGCATTTAGAGATAAAAATATTAAAAGTATTGCATTCCCGAAATCATTAAAAAAAATAAGTCAGTATGCTTTTTATGATGCAAAAGGTGAATATTTAACTATTCCAAGAACTGTAACAAAAATAGAAGAAAATGCTTTTAGCAAAGCCGATTTTAGGGAAATTATACTTGAATGCAGGATTAAATACATATCGCCGGGGATGTTTTACGACTCCAAAATAGAAAAAGTCATAATTCCAGAAGGAGTTACTAAAATATACTCGGAAGCATTTAAAAGTTGCTGGAATTTGAAGGAGGTTGTTTTACCTAACTCATTAGAAAGTATTGATTGGCATGCTTTTAGTGATTGCTATAGACTCGAAAATGTTTTGGGGAAATCTTTAGAAGGTGTTCGAATTAAAGGATGTGCTTTTGATTTTTGCGACAAACTTGCAAATGAAGATGGACTTATTATTCTTAATGACACGCTTTTTCTAGGCAAAAAAATGGAAACGGATAGGCATATAGTTATTCCGGAAGGAGTTACAAGTCTATCCTGGGGATGTTTAGACCCTCAACCGTATATGGCAAGAAAGAAAGAAAATGGTGATAGCATACTGGATTTCTGCAAAGAAATTACATTTCCAAAATCAATAACCTTTATTGACGGAGAACAAATTTCTAAAAGGACAAGACAAATTAATGTGTATGAAGGAACTGAGATTAAACATAAAGGCGAATTGTACGAGCATAGAACAAGAATAAATTATTATAAGTAATAGGAGAATCATATGGGAATTACAGCAGAAGAAAAAAGAAAATTGATTGAAAATTTTGTTAAAGAAAATCAAGAAGGATTTAGTCGTGTTAAAGATATTGATGAAGTGTTCGGAGCATGTACCGGAGACACGTTAAGAACATGGATAAAAACAATATATGGAAAAACTCCAACAGAGTTTTTTACAGAGCAAGGAGTACTGCTCGGCCCTGAAGAATATTGGAGTAAAATTTTTGAAGAATTAAAGGCAAGATACTCAAAGAAAGAGCCTGCTGACAGCATACAAAAATTACATTTGGAAAACCCTGATTTGGATATGGAAGAAAGTTTTTTTTGGTATTATGGATACATGGATTTAGTAAAAGTAAAAATATTAAAGCACCCATTTCCAGATATAGAAGATAGAAAAAAGATATTGGAATTATTAGGAAAAGATTATGCAAATAAGCATTATTTGACATTAAAAAGGATAAAAGATGCATTGAAAAATTACTGGACATGGAGAGAATATGGTGAATCATTTATAGATGAAGTATTTAGTTGGATTCAACCTTTACTTGGTATCAGCATTGAGGAATTTTTTCTTAATAACAAAATGTTATTAAACGAGAAAACAGCTTCTAAGGAGTTTAGGAAGATAATTGAAAGATGCAGAAATAAATATAAAAAAAATAAAGTTGATGGAAAAGGGGATTTATACTTTGGTGAAAAATATTATACGGAGGATATTTATAGTTTTATTATTGAACATTCAGGAGAAAAATTTATTAACGAAAAGGAAGAAAATGAATATCTAAATGATTATTTTATAGATTTAGGGTTACTCGAAGGAACAAGAAGCGATAAAAAACATAATTATCCAGAAGTATTAAACTTTGATAAGGATATTAAAGAAGATAAAATTAAAGAAAGCAAGAAAGTAAACGTATACAACAATATTGATTCAATAGATGTTTCAAAGATGGCGGGTTTAGCTGGTCTAAAAGAAGATGGCACAGGAACATCAAAACCAAAAACACAATACGATGTAAATGTAAATGGCAAAGATTTACATATAGTTATGGATATAAGAAGAAATATTCGTAGGATAAGCGAATGTTATAGTGGCTATGATGCATTACTAGAAGTTCCAGATATGATTTCAGCGGATGAAGCTTATGATAATTTCTTTTTACAAGATCCTAATGCGCATAGTGATGGATATATGTACGTTAGACCTGAATTTGTAAAAGAATATAAATTAGAGGAATCAACACTTAACCATAGATTGGTTTTCATCAAAGCATTAGCGGGTATGCTGTTTACAGAAGAAATTGCAAAGGCAATAGCCGAATTCGCTCCTAAAAAGAAAAATGGACTTTTTATGAAGAACAGAATCACCCGAATTGCTAGTTCGATGATTGGAAATTATGATACATGTATTCTTGAAATAACAGGCAGAGCCAAAGCAGATGACACATTAATAGTAACACTTGAATGGGCTTCGGCAAAACCTGAAAGCCTCGATATTTCTGAAGAGGACTTTTTGTGCACGCATTTTGATATGTTTGGGTTTGAAATATAAGTTTAATCTAATCGTTGGTTGGGGTAAAAATGATTGCTAGAGTAAATGATGAAGAATTGAATCTTAAATTATACGAAATACATAAATGTAATCCTTCCATTTATAAGGGCGTTTTTTTAGGGGAATGCGATTTTTCTAATAGGACGTCAAATTGCTTAAAACGTCAGGGCATATTCACGTTATGTGATTTGCTTAATTGTTCCACACAAGAAATTATGAATTTTCGTAATATGGGAACTAAAAGTGTTAACGAAATTTTAAATTTTTTGGATAACGAAATAATTATAGAAAAAAAACAACAGTCATATAACGTTATCAAACTGCCAACATTTGTACGACAAAATAAAGAACAAATAATAAATAAAAACTTTTCTTTTTTTGATTCCTGTAATGAGGATGTAAAAAAATGTATTAACATATATAAAAAAGGATTTGAAATTTTAGAAGATCATCTTGCAAAAGAATGCGTAGAAAATACTGAAATGATGATGCATTTGAGCGCATCATTGTTAAAGATTTCTGATGAAGTAATAATAAAATCAAAAAGCACTTCTGTTTTTAAAAAATTGCCAGAATACAGAAAAGAAAATCCTGCTAAATGGTATGTTGATGTTTATAACGAACAATTCAATAAAAGTAATTCTATTCCTGAATGTGATGAAAATATAACAGTTTCAGATTATTTCAAAGAAAATATTAATAAAAATGATATTATCAAACCACTTTTTGATTTTATTAGCTGGCTAAATTTTGATTTTGTTGCTGAATTTAATGAATTAATTGAAAAATTAAATGCAAAAAGTGATTTGTTCGAAATTATAAGTTTGCGTTCCAAACATAAAACATTAGATGAAATAGGAAAATTGAAGGGAGTAACCAGGCAAAGAATTAGACAGAAGGAAGAAACAGCTATTAGATTGTGCGAGAAATGGAGAAATCAGAAAAAACCATTGTATAAAATTTTTGCCGATAGATGTGGAAATTCAGTAGTTGCAAGAACAGATATATTTGAATACTTTGGTGATTATACAGATGAAATTATATATATCGTTAATAGATCTAAAATAGATACTGTATATGATAAAAAACTTGAATTGTTTATTTGTGGTGAAAAACCAAAAAAAATTATCACGAATGAATATTCTAATTCGTATTATGCAAAAAATGAATATATTGAACGGCAAGAAGAAGTATCTATAGATAAAGAAATTAAAAAAACCAGCATAGAAAATATTGGTTCATCTACTGAAGAGGAAAGAAAGGTTAGCACACAAGAACGGAAACTTAAAAATAGAATTCTACGAGAGTTTAAAAAGAAAAGCCTTTTAGGTGATATTCAAATATCAGATGATGAGTTTGATATTTTAATAGAATATCTTAAAGAAAAATACAAGTATATGAAAGCATCAAGACAGCATATTGTAATTGATCCTGTATTATGCGTTGCGCTTGTTCAAATAGGAATTCGCTATTATGACAAAGCATATTGGCCACATGTAAGAAGAATGTTAGATGGTGAAAAAATTAATGCAAATAATCAAGGATGGATTGGAACATCATTTGTAGAAACATTAAAACAGTGTGGCAAATTGCAGGTAGAAAATAATGACAATGTTGATAATATATTGATGCATTCTTTTGTTTCGAATGTTTTTGCAGAGAAGTTTTTTGATTTCTTATATGCTTTTTATAAAATAGATTTAGATAGGGACATTAATAGACTTGATAAAGAGACTATGAATGAATTAATTGAAATTATTCAAAAGAACGATAACACTGGGCGTACATATTTCCTTGTTGAACATACGGCAGACGCAGTAAGAAAAAATATTAAAGGAGCAAAAATAAGAATAAGAAGATATCTTAAACTTATTGATAAAGCATTTTGGGGTGAACCATTACCATTATCATCTTCAAATAGATTGATGCAACTTTTTTTAACTTGGAAGGATAATGATGCAGAATTTGTTAAAGAAAAAACAACACACGGGGGAAAGGGTAAGCGTGGAAAGAAAAGTTATGCATCTCCGCACATCAAATATTTTGAAAAAAATGAAAAGTTTAAGCTTGTTCTACCATCACAGATTATTAGATTTAATGATTTTACCAATATAACATGGAATATTGAATCTGTTCATTATAGTGAAAATATTGAAATTAATCCTTATGCACAAGGTGTCACAGGATATAAGACAGATCCTCTGGAAATTGAAATAAAAAAGGAGGGACTCTTTGATAATTTTTCTATTAGCCTTATGGATGGTGATGAAAAACTTAGAACTTTTAGAATAGCAAAAGAAGAAATAAGATTTTTCGATTTAGAAGGAGACTATATTAGAAATGACGCTATTCCACAAGGCCAAGTATATTCATTTACAAAAAAAGGAGTAAAACCAGAATCAGAAGCCATAATTGAATGTTTTGATAACGATGTTTTAGTTATGACGGAATATGACTTTGTGAATGGCGATATTATTAGAATTTCAAATGAAAAACCAATCAGCATTGGTGGAAAAATTGAAGAAGGTATTATGAACCGAGGTTCTGTTTCTGAAGTTTTTGCTGGAAATTTTGGAAATCGAATTCCTGTATATAAAATAATACCAGAAGTTTTTGTCAAGATGCTTCCAAGCCGTATAATTGGCACTGCTATTAAAATAAATAATCAAACATATCATTTCGCATCAGAAAAGGGAGTAGCTCCAGGAATTACTGAGTTTGATTTGATGGATAGAACTGGAGAAAAAGGTTATTTAATAAGATTAGATAAATTTGGATGCAGAGAAGATGGAAAATATAATGTATCTATAGATGTTCCAAATGATAGAACTAATCGACAATGGAAATTTATGCTGATTAAGGATTTAGAATTTGAGTTTGATGGTTCGCCATATATTTTTAAATCAAGAGGAACAATTAGTTTACCAAGAGAATTAAAATTTGAATCAAAAGGTAATATCCATAAAGAATTACGTGAACGTAGTAGGTTTACTTTTGATATTCAACCAGGAGAATCTTATTTTATATTAGAATATTTGGGAATAGATATTAATTTTGAAATTCCAACACTCAGCTATAAGTTTAATGGAGAAGAATGGCACAATGCACCACATGTTGATATATGGCATAGTGATTTTAATCCAAAGTTATATATCAAATACAATGCAGACGTAATTCAAATTTTTTTGGATGATGAAGGCTATGATGAAGACTACGAAGAAGATGATGAAAAAGACACAGAAGAACATATAAAAAAAATAACTAAAAATAAAAGTAAAGGTTTGTTTGAGTGTGATTTAAATATATTCAAGTCATGGTTTGGAAGAGAAAACGTATCACGTCAAATATTCCTTAAATTACCTGATTGTGATGAACCAATTCCATTTGTTAGAGTTGTTACAAAAAGTATTTTTAATTCGGGATTGCTAAAAGCAGATTTTGAAAATGAGGAATTAGTTGGAGAATTTGATATTATTGGTCAATCTGAGTATTTTGTTGACATTGAATTTGACAAAAATAAAATTGTTGAAAAAGCAAAACAAAAGAACAAACAATTAAGAATTCCTTCGGAATTAAAAACGGGAATGTATAAGGTTACGGTTTATGAATCAGAAGAAGATGAATCTGGATTTGGAGATTCAATATTTTATGAAATAGGTTCATTTATTACCGAATTGTTAAATCCAAAAAATTTATCAAATACAAGTATAGAAATTACGATGATTCATCTCGCCGAAGATAAAACCAGTTACTTGCCATTATCGGCATGTTATCAAATCGTTGATTTGAAACACAAAGATTGTGAAAATCTACAAATATATCAAGGAAAAATGATAGTAGCAAAAAAACCATTTGTGTTGGCGACGTTTCCAGTTTTAGTTGATTTTTTTGATCTAGAAAAACTTCGAAAATCGCATATTACATTTGTTGATGATGAGGATGATTCTGGTGCTGCCTTTTTATATGATGATTATAAAAGGGTAATTGTAAAACAGGAAGATAAATCTTTGGGTAAAACAATAGCATATAGTAGATATAAAAATAGCCTTTATCCAGAAGATTATGTTTTTGAAATTAAATTTATTGAGAGACCAGAAAATGCTGATGACGAAAAAAATGATGAATTATATAATAATTTACGAAAAGAAAATATTGTTGAAAGTATGATGAGTGAATCAATATTCAAAAAATAAAATAGGGAAGAAGGTAGAAAAATGTCTTTTTCACCAGTTGAAGCATCTAAAAAAATAACAGAAAAATATAATAGATATCTACACACAATTTTTTCAATTGATAATGAAATCTACAATAAGCAATTTCTAGAACAGTTGGACAAAAGAAATCTTTTGGCTGCAGGGCCGTATCTTGATGTTTCGGATTCTTTTGAAAAAGGATTAAGCATTGAACAACTTATTGCAAAGGGTGTACTTGCATCTGGATTTAGAAAAATTAATATTCCTATTTCTAGACCTTTATATAAGCATCAGCAAGTAGCAATAGAAAAAGTTATTTCTGGTGAAAATTTGATTGTTTCAACAGGTACTGGTTCCGGAAAAACGGAAAGTTTTATGATTCCAATTCTAAACCATATTATTAGAGAACATGAGGCTGGAACGTTGGATAAAGGAGTTAGAGCGTTACTTATTTATCCAATGAATGCATTGGCAAATGATCAAGTTGAAAGATTAAGAGAACTTTTAGCTGATTATCCAGAAATAACATATGGAAGTTATACAGGACAAACCCAAAATAAATATAAGGATGCACTTGCTGAATATAAGGTTTTAAATGAAAATAGCGAACCTTTGAAAAACGAATTAATTTGTAGAGAACAAATTAAAAATAGTCCTCCTCATATTTTAATAACGAATTATGCTATGCTCGAGTACTTAATGGTTAGACCAGGCGATAGTATTTTTTTTAGTGAGGAAAATGCGAATAAGTGGAAATTTATAGTTTTGGATGAAGCGCATGTTTATAATGGCAGTTCTGGAATAGAAGTAGCGATGCTTCTTAGACGGCTTAAAGCAAAACTTCAAAATAATAAAATAAATTATATTCTTACAAGTGCAACTTTAGGGGATGAAAACTCTGATGTAGAAGTTGCAGCTTTTGGAGAAAATCTTTGTGATAGCAAATTTGATGTAAATAATATCGTTAGAGCATATAGAATAAATCCTGATGGTGGTAATAAATTAAATAGATTACCTATTGAACTATACCGCAAATTGGCAGAAAAAATAGAAATAAATGCAAAAGATGAAGAAATAAATAAACTATTAGAAGATTGTGAAAACTACAATCCATCAGTCGGGTTAAATGAAAATTTATATAATGTTGTTCTTCACGATGAAAACTTCTTAGAGATAAAGCAATTGTCACTTGAAACACAAACAATTCAAATGTTAGCGACAAAAATGAATTGGGATGAAACAGATTTATCTGCGTTTGTTATTGTTGCGTCCAAAGCAGAAAAAAACGGTGATAGACTATTCGACGCAAGATATCATATGTTTTTGCGTGCGACGGAAAGCGTATTCATAACATTAAATCCAAGCAATAAACTGTTTCTTACAAGAAAGAAAAAACACATTGAAAAAGATGAAAAAGAATATGCTGTTTTTGAGATAGCGACTTGTAGCGTTTGCCATTCAATTTATATTATAGGATTAATACAAAATGATTATCTAGTGCAATCCTCATTTCAAAATGATGATGAACTGAAATCAGTATTTTTATTAAAAAATGAAATTTCTGATACTGATGACGAGCATACTATGGAGGAGGAAAATCTTCAGGCAGATGAGTACGAACTTTGCCCAAGATGTGGATTTATTCGTAGAGCAGGGTTGGCTAAAAAAGTATGTTGCGACCATGGGGAAGATGGATTAGTAAAGGTTTTTAGAGTTCAAACAAAAAATGAAAGTGGAGTAATTACAAAATGTTTATCTTGCGAAAATACAAATACAAGTGGAATACTTCGAATGTTTTTTACAGGACAAGAAGCGGTAACTAGTGTATTAGGCACGGCTTTGTTTGAAGAACTTCCATCATATAGTAGTTTCCAAGAAACAATAAAAGAAGATGATGATTTTGGTTTTGGATTTAGTGGCACAAATACAGTTAACCAAATTTTATCTGAAGCTAAACAATTCATTGCATTTTCGGATAGCAGACAAGCTGCGGCATTCTATTCAAGTTATCTTGATCAAACATACCATAGTATTTTATATAAAAGATTAATTGTTGAAACAATTAAAAAATTCAATACTAATTGGCAAGGTGCAGTTGTTCCAATTTTTGTGAATGATTTGGCTGCAAAGTTTGAAGAATATAAAATAGCATCAGTAGGATCAAATCAAAGTATAAAAGAGGCGTGGAAAGCAATTCTTCAAGAAATGTCTGATAATAATGGTGTTACTTCACTGTACAATATGGGGTTAATTGGATTTTCGTTTGAACCATCTCTTATTCCGGCGAATGAAAAGTTGGGGTTAAGTGCTGAAGAGGTATGTACTCTTTGCAACGTGATGGCGCTCGGTATGATGGCTGATAATGCAATTTATTATGACTATAGTATGAGCAAAGCAGACAAAGAATTTTTCTCACATAATGGTGTTGAATATTCATACACACTTTCTGATCCAGACAAAACAAAATACAGAAGATCATTTATTCCACGGTTTGTTGGGAGAGATAATAAAAGAACTGATTATTTCAAGCGTGTACTTTCAAAGATGGGCACAGTAATAGATGCGGACAAGTCTAGCCAGTATATTACTGCTATTTGGAATAATTTATTTGTTCGACAAGAATTGGTAAAACATATTGATGGTGCCTATAGGATTGATAGTAAGCATGTACTTATTACACGCCCAAAAGAATGGTATATATGCACGAAGTGTAAAAGAATTACTCCTTATAATATACATGGAGTTTGCCCTTCTTATAAGTGCCAAGGAGAATTAAAAAAGATAAATTTAAATGACGCATATAAAGAGAATCATTACTATAGACTATATCAAGAATTAGATATTAGAGATTTAAGAGTTGTAGAACATACTGCGCAACTTGGTAAAGAAACAGCGTATGAATATCAACGGAAATTCAAGAAAAAAGAAATAGATGTTCTTAGTTGTTCAACAACATTTGAAATGGGTGTTGATGTTGGTAGCCTAGAAACTGTTTTTATGAGAAACATGCCACCTTCTCCTGCTAATTATGCACAAAGAGCTGGACGTGCAGGACGAAGTAAACAAGCAGCAGCGTATGCACTGACATTTTGTAATAAAAGTAATCATGACTTTGCATTCTTTTCTAATCCAGTACAAATGATCAAGGGAAGGATTGATCCACCAAGGTTTATTGTTGAAAATGAAAAAATTGCTATAAGACATATATATGCATCGGCATTAGCATTTTTCTGGGGAAAATATCCAGAATATTTTGATTATGCATCAACTATGACAGAAAATAATGTCAATGGTAAAAGTGGCGTAGAGCACTTGTCACAATATCTTAAAAGTAAGCCAGAAGATCTTAAGGAATATCTTAAAAGATTTTTGCCACAGGCACTTATTAAAAAATTTGAGATTGATACATATGGTTGGCTGGAAAACTTGCTAGGAACTGATATAGATAATCCAGGAGTTTTGACGAAAGCTGTTGCTGAATACGATTATGAAGTCGGAACATTAAAACAGGCAAAAGAAGAAACATTAAGAAGAGGGGGATATGTTGATAAATTAACAGAACGAATTAAGGTTTATCAAAAAGAAGAAATATTAGCATTTTTATCAAGAAAAAATGTTATGCCAAAATATGGGTTCCCAGTAGATACCGTAGAGATGACCGTTAATGGAAGAGGAGAAAAGAGTAAGTTTGGATTACAACTATCAAGGGATCTTGCAGTGGCAATTTCTGAGTATGCACCTGGTTCGCAAATTGTTGCAAATGGAAACTTAATTACTAGTAGATACATTAGAAAAATTCCAAGGATGAGTTGGAAAATGTACGACTATATTAATTGTGATTGCAAGACGATGAACATAGAACCTCATGTTGAAGTAAAAGAAAAACAGGGGTTGAGTAATTGCCATCAATGTGGTTCAGTACTTAATGCTTCAAAGAGAAAAGTTTTTTTAGTACCAGAATTTGGATTTGAGGCTGATGGAGATAAAATAGAAAAGCCAGGATTAAAAAAACCAGAACGAACATATAGAGGCGATGTTTCATATGTAGGGTATAAATCATCCGTTGACATCAATAGATACCAGATAGGTGGAGCAACAATAGAAGTTGCTATGAGTAGAGGCGACGAGATGGCTGTTGTTAATGATTCTAATTTCTTTGTTTGTGAAACATGTGGATTTACTGATTTGGATGAGAAAAACTTTTTACAATCAAAGACATTAAAACATAAAAATAGTAGCGGATACAATTGCAACAACCAATTATTAAAAAAATTCTCATTGGGATATCGTTTTGAAACAGATGTTCTTCAATTAAGATTCATTTACCCAGACCTAGTAGGGTGGGAACAGTCTTTGTCAGTGTTATATGGATTGATTAGAGGAATTTGTGCAGAATTAAATATTGAACAAGATGAAATTGCTGGATGCGTTCAATATTATTATAACGATATTACAATGAGGCCAAATTATTCTTTAATCTTTTATGATAAGACACCAGGTGGGGCTGGACACGTTAGGCGTTTGACGAACGCACAAGTGCTTGAAAATGTATTACACAAAACATTGGAGATAATGGAAACGTGTAATTGCGGTGATATAGATAAAGATGCATCATGTTATCAATGTTTGCGTAATTATTATAATCAAAAGCATCATGATATTTTGAGCCGTGGTGCGGTAATTGAATTTATAAAGTCAATGTTAGATAAAAACTTAAAACCACCACAAGTAGATGCGAAACGAAATAACATACCATCGGTCAAAAGAAATGATAATAAAAAAATAATAATAAATGAAAAAGATTATTTGCAAATAGATTTTAAGAATATTGGAATGAATCAAAATGCTTCATCTGCTGAAGAAATATGGAAAAATATTCTTGAAGACTGCGAGACATCTGAGGAACAAGATTTAATTAAAGAAATTCTTGCTCTTGATAAAATGAATATTGCGAAACCTATTTATGGTGAATCAGCTAAAATTATTGCAACAAATGAAGAATTTGATATTGATCTTGTTTGGGAACAAGAGAAAACCATGTTTTTTTTAGATGCAAACTATGAAAGTTATAGAATAGCACAAAAAACTGGTTGGAATTGTTTCTGTACAAGAAATGGTTTTGATATTGAAGAGTTAATGAGATTAATAGAGGTATAATTATGGCACAGATGTTTCCTGAAATACCAAGAGAATGCACAGAGGGAAGTCTAGAAAAAGAAATGTTTGCTGCACTTGAGCAGCTTCCACAGGAATATTGTGTATTCCATTCGTTTTCTATTGTCCGCGTTATTGATGATATTTTATATGAAAGCGAAACAGATTTTGTCGTTTTCCATCCAAGAAAAGGGCTACTTTGTATTGAAGCAAAAGCTGGAGAAATCAATTATGAAAATGGAGAATGGAAATATGGAAGTGGTATTTCAATGAGTCATGGAGGGCCATTTCATCAAGCCGCACAAAATAAATGGAAGCTAAAAAAATACATAGAAAATCAAAATCTTTCATATTTGCTTCCAAAGTGTAAATTGCTTCATGCAGTTTGGTTCCCATCGGTTACACGTGATTATATAACGAGAAAAAATCTGCCATCGGAAGCAGATGTTAATATTATTCTTACAAAGGAGTCTTTACAGAATATTGAACAAGATATATCTGCAATTTTTAATATAGCTGTACCAATAGATGTTAAAACTGAGTTGGGCGCTAGGGATGCTGATGTACTTATGAGAATGGTATTGGCTCCATCTTTTAAATTAGTAGCACTTAGTGAATTAAAAGCGATGCATAGACAAAATGTTTTTAAAAGCATGTTAAAAGAACAGGTTGCATTATTGAATTACCTTGAAGAACAAAATACTGCTGTAATTAATGGAATGGCAGGAACAGGCAAGACAGTTATGGCTGTTGAGAAAGCAAGACGACATGCTGCTTGTGGAGATAATGTGCTATTTTTATGCTATAACTCTAAATTGAAAGATTTTTTGAAAGGAACATATGCATACGATAGAGTAGATTATTATACGGTTGATGGTCTTGCTTGCAAACTTTGTGAAACTGCAGAGCCACAATATGATAGATTTGAAGATAAACTTATAGAATATTACACGAATAAAAATTTCCCATGGCAACACATTATCATTGATGAAGGCCAAGATTTTGGGCAGGAGCATATAGAAGAAACAAAGATGATAGATTTGTTGAAAAGTATTGTAGTAGATGAACCTGATTCAAAAGGAAGTTTTTATATCTTCTATGATAAAAATCAATTAATACAAGGAAAGAAAGTTCCAGAATATATTAGTAATGCGGATTGCAAATTAACTTTGTATAGGAATTGCAGAAATACTGAAAATATTGCCATAACATCTAATCGCTTGCTAGGAACCGAAAGAAAACCTTGTTTAATTGCAAATCCATTGCAAGGAAATTCTCCGGAATTGTATGTTCTTAATGAATCTGAATCGTACATTGAAACTATTAATCGTGCTTTGGATAATATTATTGAAAAAAATGTTGCAGAAAACATCGTTATTATTACAAGCAAGACAGAGCGCATTAGTCAAATGTCAAAATATGCTCCAGATGGAATATATAATTATGGGGGAAAGCCAATCCAATTTACTACTTATAGAAAGTTTAAGGGATTAGAGGCTGATGCGATTATAATAGTTGATATAGATGCAGATTTATTGGATCCGGAAAATGTTGATGGAGATAGAGCCCTTTATGTAGGAGCATCAAGAGCAAGATTCGAGTTAAGTCTAATATGTGACATAACACTTGAAGATAGTAATCAGCTATTACAAAAAATGAATATAAATAATTCAAGAACTAATAGAAAACCAATAAAATCATTAGCTACAGCTTTAAATGCGAAATATAAGGAACTAACAATATAAAAAAATCTATGTCTAAAACGTTAGAGTATTACAATAAAAATGCATATGAGTTTGTTCAAAATACACTTTCGGTAGATTTTAGAATTATCCAAGATAAATTTTTAGAAAAACTACCTGTGAATGCTTATATTCTTGACTTTGGATGTGGAGCAGGTCGTGATACAAAATATTTTTTCGAAAAAGGGTACCAAGTTGATGCGACAGATGGCTCAGAAGAAATCTGCAAAATAGCTAGTGATTATACCGGAATAAAAGTAAAGCGGATGCTTTTTGAAGAACTTGATGAGACTGAAAAGTATGATGGGATATGGGCATGCGCGTCAATATTGCATTTGTCTAAGGATGAACTGAAATCAGTATTTATTAAAATGATTCAAGCGTTAAGACTAAATGGTGTAATTTATTCTTCATTTAAATATGGCAACTTTGAAGGAGAAAGAAACGGAAGGTATTTTACGGATTTTACAGAAGAATCTTTTAATGAGTTTATAAAACCATTTAGTGATATAGAAATTATTGATTGTTGGATTTCTGGTGATGTAAGACCGGAAAGGGAAGAAGAAAAGTGGCTGAATCTAATTTTGCAAAAGGTGAATACACACTAAAGATTGATGGAAAATATTATAATACATTAGATATCGAATCATTTTCTCTTATGATGAAAGATCCGGCTTATTGTTATAAGTTTTATTGGTTAGAAGCTATTGTTCATTTAATAGCTGAAGATATAAGGGAAACGACATTTGATGCAATCATTGATGAAATGATTTGTAATGCATGGTATTCCGTTCGGGAATTTCATATTCATCTTAGTGGAATGCAATTAGATGGACAGGTAAGAGATGGCTTAGAAAGAGCCGTTCTTTTATTGTCTAAATTATCTGACTTGCCAGCAAATGTTTCCAAGGTTGAAATAAAGAATGCTATAAAGAAATATAATGCAGAATTAAAGACATATAAGGAGCAACTTACAAATATGGTTCCTTATAGAGCGTTAGCAGGATTTTTTAATAAATGCGAAGAAAGAGCAGATTGGGGAAGCATTAGAAGACTTACTAATTACATAGAAAGAATAAATCGTGATTCTATCCTATTGCCATATACATTAGGCGAAGAAAGCAAACTGAATAAAAAAGTGTATTTCCAGGATGCATGGGTGGAAATGATTCAAGATAATATGGTATCAATTCTTGGCTGGATTCAGTATGAGAAAGTTAAGTGGTTGCAAAATAATAATCCTGAAGTGCCAGGGCTTGTTTATAAACTGGCGCCAATGGATGAAAGGATGCGAAAACTTAACAGCGTTCGCAAACTTTGGGAAGGCATATTAGAATTAAGCGATATTAAGGATGTATTTACTGACGAATCAGTTGTTTCACATAACTATGATGTTGATCATTTTATCCCTTGGTCATTTGTGATGAATGATGAGTTATGGAATCTTATGCCAATGAATTCTTCTCTTAATTCTTCTAAAAGTAATAAGCTTCCAAAGTGGAATCCGTTCTTTAAGCGGTTTGCAAAGAACCAATTTATTATGTATCAGTTGATTCACGAAAAAGAGAAGATTCATAAATTATATGAGTCATGCTATAAAGACAATCTTCACTCAATATGGGCTGGCCAGGAACTTTATCGCAAAGGCAATTCTGAAATAGAGTTTACGAATATCCTTCAAAAAAATATGCAACCAGTATATGATTCTGCTAGAAGGCAGGGGTATGAGGTTTGGAATAAGAATTAAGCTTTTCGAGATTTTGTTTTTGTAGCAAGAAGAGATAATTATGTATTCGTAGGAGAAAAAGCAGAAGATTCTGCGAAGTGGTATGACCTTAGATTATCTCATGGATATAGTCGCAGCTTGGATCAACTTGCATGGGAATCTGCACATAAGTTTGGTTCAAATGTGATAAAAGATACAGCTTCTTTTCGGCACGGCATTATTTATGGTGAAAAAGCTAAAGAGGCAGCAGAATATTTTGATAAAGAATTTGAAAAAATATTTAAGACAATGCCAAAAGAAAATAGAAGATCAAAAATGAGAGAACATACACATTTAATCTTGTCACAAATCGAAGAAAAATTTAATGTTACAATTGAAATATTGGATGGATATTATTGATAATACGACAATTTAGGATGAAAAATCATGAGTAAAAGTGAAAAAGAAATATTAAAATCATT
Source organism: Lachnospiraceae bacterium (assembly GCA_045598285.1). Lineage (GTDB taxonomy): Bacteria > Bacillota > Clostridia > Lachnospirales > Lachnospiraceae > RGIG5612. Next base: position 18,887 of record JAZLLU010000026.1, read on the forward strand.
AATGAATAAATTACCACCATCGGTAACAGAATTAGATGAGAAAACACGCAAAAAGATTCATCAAATACTACCAGTTCCGTCAGACCATAAAATATTATGGGCTGAAATTTTGAGCTTTGGAGGATACCCATCAGGTGTTGTTATTACAAATAAAGCTCTTATTTTTAAGGCTACAAAAAAAGAAGTTCATGATTTAAATAAAACAAAAACAGACAGTAAAGAAAAACAGAAAGTTGTTTATCGCATTATCCCGTGGAATTACTTTTCACTGTCAGATTATAAAGTAAAAACAATAAAGGAAAATGGTTCAGAACATTTATTTGCACTTGTAGCTGATGAGGAACAATTAGTTCAGTTTAAAAATCTAGAATTCAAAAGACTTTTTGAAGAATATGAAGACCAAGAGATACTAGTAGAAGAAAAAAACAAGATTGTTCGTCGAGGCTTTGAATTTGGAGCATTTAATCTTTTTGGGGAAAAGACTTATTTTGCTGCAAAAAATGGTATAGAAAATAAAAATCATGGCTATGGATTTTTTGCTGAGGAAGCAGGAACAATTCTTGATAAACTAAATGGACAAAATTCAAAAGTTGTTGGGTATGACAATGCGAAAAATGGTCCAGATAAAATAGTGGATAGAGTTCCAGTTCAATGCAAATACTGCTTAAATGCAAAAAGTTCTATTAGGCATTGCCTTCAGCGAGAAGGTAATGGCCTAAAGTCACTAAGATATTTGGATGTCGATGGAAATCCTATGAAAATAGAAGTTGCAAAAGATCAATATAAAGATGCGATTGAGTTCCTGAAAGACGAGATACGACAAGGACATATTAAAGGAATAAAAGATCCGGAAGTTGCAAATGAAATTGTTGTTGAAGGAAAAATAACTTATCAGCAAGCCAGGAATTTAGCAAAAGCTGGAACAATAGAGTCCTTGCAATATGACATTTTTACAGGAGCTATTAGATGTACATCGGTGCTTGGCATCACAGCGGTGGTGACATTTGCACAAACTATGTGGGTAACAAAAGACATAAAATTAGCAGCTAAATGTGCAATAGTGTCAGGACTAAAAGTGTACGGAATAAGTTTTGCAAATAGCGTAATAGCTGCTCAAATAGCTAGAACAGGACTTGCGAAATTGTTTGGTGGGGCGGTTGAAAATGTTGCGAAACACGTTGACCCACAAGTCGCAAAAGCGATAATGAACGGATTCAGAACGTCTATTGGACAAAAACCATTAACAGATGTAGCTATTAAAAACGGATTCGCTAAATTTTTAGGAACTCAGTTTACAGCACAAGTAATAATGTTCATCATACGTTCAGCCCCAGATACATATAGAATAATTAGTGGAAACATATCAACTGCACAATATGTTAAGAACATGACTTCCCTTGTAGCTACAGTTGCAGGAAGCGTTGCAGGAGCGGTCGGCACAGGTGCTGCAGTTGGTAGCGCAATAGGCTCGGCATCACCAGGAGTTGGAACTGTAATTGGAGCGGCAGCGGGGACAGTTGGAGGAATGGTAGGAGGAACAGTTGCAGGTGTAGCGGCAAAAACTGTTGGGAACATTATACGAGAGGATGACAACGTAATTTTAACAAGAATGTTTAATGCTGAATTATCGAATCTTTTTGTGGAATATTTATTAACGGAAGAAGAGCAGAAAAAAGTAATAGAAATACTGAATAATGATAAAAAGGAGTTAAGAAGATTTCAAAGGACCTTATTCAAATCTCAAAGCCAAGAAAGAGATATTAAAAATTATTTAATGCCAAAAATAAAACAATCAATAAAAACTAGAAACAAAATAAAGAATAGAGAAATTTTAGAATTAAATAAGTTAACAGGAAACATTGTTGCAAACGGAGAATTGGTATATGAAAATTAATCACAATGAAGGACTGTAAGAGGTTGAACAAAGGTTCGACATTTGATATCAAATATAGGCAGATAATAACATTGTAAAATATGATATAATATTAGGTAGTAAAATCCAGGAGAATTATTATGTCTAACAGACTAATGCATCCATTTGTAAAATGGGCGGGCGGTAAAACGCAATTATTAGATAAGCTTTTAGAAAAAGCACCAACAGAGTATGGAACATATTATGAGCCATTCGTTGGAGCTGGAGCATTGTTGTTTGCACTGCATCCAAAGAAAGCAGTTATTAATGACATTAATCCTCAATTGATGAATGTTTATAGACAAATAAAAAAAGATCCCGAGGGATTTTATGATTTGGTTGTAAGCTTTGATGTTGATAATATTGATAAAGATTACTACTTGAAAGTAAGAGAAAGATATAATCAAAAAATTCTTAATAAAAAAATGGATGCTGAGTGCGCAGCTCTTATGGTTTGGCTTAACAAACATTGCTTTAATGGACTTTATAGAGTTAATTCAAAAGGACTTTTTAACGTACCATTTAATAACAACAGCAAACCGACAGCAGTTGAATCCGAAAACTTCTACAATATAGGAAAATTTCTTAGAAAAGTAAAAATATATTGCTATGATTTTGAGGGAGCATGTAGGAATGTCGAAAAAAACGACTTTGTATATTTTGATTCACCATACATCCCAGTAAGTGAAACAGCGTATTTTACGGATTATACAGAAGATGGATTTTCGATGGATGACCATGAACGTTTGGCTAAATTATTCAGGAAATTAGATAAAAAAGGTGCAAAAGTGCTTTTAACCAATCATGATGTACCTTTAACTTATGAGCTGTATAAAGGGTATGATATTGAACCAGTTGATGTTAAGAGAATGATTAATAGTAAAGCATCTAACAGAACAGGAAGAGAAGTAATAATTAAAAATTACTAAAATGAAAGCAATCGTTAGTAGGAGCATAAAACCATTTTATAAAACAAAAAATGAACAATTGATTTTAGGAGATGCTTTTTCAATTCTAGAAAAGATTAAACCAGAATCAATAGATATGATTTTTGCTGACCCACCTTATTTTTTAAGTAATGACGGAATAACTTGCCAAGGTGGGAAAATGGTTTCTGTTAACAAAGGGGATTGGGATAAGTCAGCATCATTTGAGGATAAACATAATTTTAATCGCCAGTGGATAAGATTATGCAAAGAGTGCCTAACACCTAATGGAACTATTTGGATTTCAGGAACACTTCATAATATTTATTCTGTTGGAGTGGCCTTGGAAGAAGAAGGGTTCAAAATAATAAATAATATTACTTGGCAAAAGACAAATCCACCACCTAATCTAGCATGTCGTTGTTTTGCGCATAGTACGGAAACAATTCTTTGGGCACAAAAAAATGATAAGAAATCTCGTCATTATTTCAATTATAATTTTATGAAAGAGTTGAACGATGGAAAGCAAATGAAAGATGTTTGGAGTGGACCATTAACTCCAAAATCAGAAAAATCAAAGGGTAAACACCCAACTCAAAAACCAATATATATTCTTGAAAAAATAATTAATGCATCAACTAAAGAGGGAGACATTATTTTAGATCCTTTCTGTGGTAGTTCCACAACGGGTGTAGCAGCTAAAAAATTAAAACGACAATATATAGGAATAGATAATTGCAAAGAATATTTAGAACTATCTCAAATGAGATTAGAGGAGACAAAGTAAATGAGAGATTTTAATAAATGGATTGAAACATTTAGAAATAGCATAAACGGTTATGATTATTATGTTGATTTTAATAAAGTGTATGAAAATGTTGAGTCCATAAAAGTCGAATTAAATATCATGAATTCTCTTATTGGTTCAAAGGATATTAAAAATGATTTTGTAAAATTAGCAGAAAAATATCCAGAAATTCTTAAATGTGTTCCAGTACTTTTGGCAATCAGACAAAAAGAAATTTATGCACAAGATGAAGAAGGCGCTTTTTTATATAATTTTAATGAACCAAATTATTCTATAGAACAGTATTTGAAATTTATGGAAAAAACAGGGCTACTTGATTTGATGGCGAATCATATTATTAATAATCTCGTGGATTATGTATTGGGAATTGAAGTGGGATTAGACAGCAACGGAAGAAAAAATCGTGGCGGACATCAAATGGAACATCTTGTTGAAAAATTCATTCAAGATACAGGAGCTGAATATTATAAAGAAATGTATCTTGAGGATGTTGAGAATAAATGGAAAGTTGATTTATCTCCGATAAGTGAAAATGGAACATCTACCAAGAGATGGGACTTTGTTGTAAAAACGGATGACAAAATATACGTAATAGAAACAAACTTTTATACAGGCACAGGGTCTAAACTTGGCGAAACTGCAAGAAGCTATGAGAAGATTGCGAATAGCATGGCAAAAGTTGATGGCGTGGAGTTTATGTGGATTACAGATGGAGCGGGATGGCCATCAACTAGAAAAAATCTTCAAGAAACATTTAATGTTATGGATTATATATATAACATTAATGATATGGAAAATGGAGTTTTGATTGAAACATTTAATAAAGGGACAAAATAAAGAATGGTAGTTAGTATGACCAAAACAAATACTACACAAAGCACTCGTTGCTTATACAACAACAGCTTTTATAATTTTATGAATCAAAATGATGATACCATCTATAGAATTATGGATGATAATTATCATGGAGAAGCGCTGACTACTACTAGGGACGCATGGAAAAACGAAATCTCAATAATGAAAGAGGTTTTAACGCCATACCAAAATGAAGATGGCCAAATTATTTTTGAGTATGATATTCCCCGTCTTGGTAAAAGAATAGATGTCGTTCTTCTTTTAAGAGGGATTATCTTCTGCCTCGAATTTAAGGTTGGCGAAACTAGAATATTAGAATCAGATATTGATCAGGTTTTAGATTATGCGCTTGACCTTAAGAACTTCCATAAATTCAGTCAGGACAAAATTATTGTTCCAATTCTTATTGCAACAAAATATCGTTCATCATCAACAGATGTTTTTATGTCTATATATGATGATAAAGTAGTCAACCCACTCGTAACAGGCAAATCAGGAATACTAAATATTATTAGCTCAGTTCTAAAAGAATTTCCAAATGAATCTTCGGTTGATCCAAATTGGATTATTAGTCCATATGCTCCAACACCAACAATAGTTGAAGCTGCAAGAACTCTTTATGAAAATCATACAGTTGAAAATATTACTCGTCACGAAGCTGATAAAGTGACAACTGACCAAACTATTTCATACATATTAGAAATAATTGAAAAAAGTAAAAACAATCAAGAAAAGAGCATATGTTTTGTTACAGGAGTCCCAGGTGCAGGAAAAACATTAGTTGGACTTGATGTTGCAATTAAACAAACGTATCAAGGTGGAGATAAACCGGTTGAAGATGAAGGCGCGGTTTACCTATCTGGAAACGGTCCGCTTGTTGCTGTATTGTCAGAAGCACTTGCGCAGGATAATATTTTGAATCATCCATTAAATGATGATGGGACAAAAAAGAAAATAAGTGAATCTCGAAGAGAAATAAAAAAATCAATCCAAATGATTCATAACTATCGAGATAATATGCTAAAGAAAATAAAAACTCCTGTTGAAAATGGTGTTTTGGAAATAGACCCGCAAAAAGCTGTAAAGGTTGATGAATCAGGATATGCCGAAGTTGAGCATGTTGCAATTTTTGATGAAGCTCAACGTTCATGGACACATCAAAGAATTGCTGCTTACCTTAAAAGAGGTGGCACGTATGGAAATAAGACAAAAGTTGAAAATTTCCCAATGTCAGAAGCTGCATTTCTAATATGGTCACTTGACCAAAGAGAAGACTGGGCAACGATTGTTTGTTTAGTTGGCGGTGGACAAGAAATAAATACCGGTGAAGCTGGAATTTCTGAATGGATTAACGCACTTAACGAACAGTTTACTGATTGGAAAGTTTACATATCTCCGAAATTAACAGACAAAGAATATGCTGAAGGAAAAGTGGATGAGCTGTTAAAGAATAACAACAATGTTACATATTCTGAAAAGCTACACTTAGGTGTTTCTCTACGTTCGTTTAGAGCTGAAAAACTTTCTGCTTTTGTTCACGCATTATTAGCTTTTGATTCGCAAGCAGCAAGTTTATATGATGAAATCAAAGATAGATACCCAATTGTTTTAACAAGGGATATGGACACGGCTAGAAAATGGTTGAAAGAAAAAGTTAGAGGTACAGAACGCACTGGCGTTTTAGTAACAAAAGAAGCTGCAAGATTTAAGCCATTAGCAATACATATTTTACCAGCTGGTGATGAAAATGCAGTCCATTGGTTTTTAGATGATAAAGCAAATACTAGGTCATCGAACTATCTTGAAGACGCAGCGACAGAAATTCAAGTCCAAGGATTAGAGTTAGATTATACTTGTTTGTTGTGGGATGCTGATATGAGATATGTCGATGGACAATGGCATTATTATAAGTTTAATGGACAAACAAAATGGGTTGAACAAATTGCTAATACTGAAAGCAAACAAGAACTACAAAAATATATGCTGAATGCTTATAGAGTTTTACTTACTAGAGCGAGGTCAGGAATGGTAATTTGTGTTCCGAAAGGAAATGGGAATAAGACACCAACTGGATTTTGGGAGGACAGTACAAGACTTCCAGAATACTACGATGGAACATATAATTATTTAAAGAGTATTGGAATAGAAGAAATATAAAGGAGAAACCAAATGGCAGAATTTAAATATGAATTAGTTGAACATATCGGAGTTATATCAGAAAGCCCTAAGGGTTGGAGAAAAGAATTGAACTTAGTTTCTTATAACGATGCACCTGCAAAGTTTGATATAAGGGACTGGGCGCCGGAACATGAAAAGATGGGAAAGGGCGTTACTCTTAATGAAGAGGAAGCGGTTATTCTTAAAGAACTTTTGCAAGGCAAATTAGATAAATAATGAAAAAACTTCTTAGCCGCATTGGCATTATTTTAATAACGGTTTTAGCGCTATTGCTTTCTGCATGCAGTAGCTTTAATGATGAACCGGCAAAATCTTCTACGTCGCTAAAGATTAACGAACTTCTTGGAGCAGAGTATGAAGGCTCTAGGCTTGCTGTTCATTTTATTGATGTTGGGCAGGGCGATTGCTCGCTTCTTGAATGCGACGGTGAAGCTATGATGATTGATGGTGGCGATAACGATGCATCTGATATTGTTTATACTTATCTTAAAAAGAATAACATAGGCCACTTAAAATATATTGTTGCGACTCATCCGGATTCGGATCATATCGGTGGCCTTTCGGGCGCATTAAATGCAGTTAGTAGTGTTGAGCAGGCTTTTTGCTCTGAGCTTGAATATGATACAAAAACTTTTGAAAACTTCAAAAAGAATTTGGATAAAAAGAATGTTACGCTAGAGGTGCCAAAGCTTGGTTCAACCTTTAGTCTTGGCTCGGCTTCGTTTCAGATTATTGGACCTTTTGACTCTGAAGCAAGAAACGAAAACTCTATTGTTGTAAGGGTCGTTTTTGGTGAAACTTCGTTTCTGTTTATGGGCGATGCGGACCATGACGAGGAAAATGATTTAATTAAGTCGAAATATGAAATTAAAAGTGATGTTATAAAAATTGGTCATCATGGCAGCGCGGATTCTACTTCGAAAAAGTTTTTGAAAAAAGTTAATCCTACTTTTGCAACGATTTCGTCTGGCAAGAATAATCAATACCGTCATCCACATGAAGAGACTTTAGCGCTCCTAAAAAATGAAAAGGTAACTCTTTTTAGAACTGATATGCAAGGCGATATTGTTTTCGTAAGTGATGGTAAAGAAATAAAGTTTGCAACGGCTAGGAATAGTGATGCTAATACGTTTCTTACTTTTAGGGAATTATATGAAGAAAATAATACAGAAAAAATAGAAGAGACTTCTGCTAATGAAACATCGAAGGATTTGGTAAAGGCTAGTTATGTTTTGAATTCAAACACGATGAAATTCCATCTTCCCGGTTGCAGACATGTTAAAGAAATAAATGATGAAAATAGAGTTGATTTTGAAGGGACTAGGCAAGAAGTTATTGATAAGGGATATTCACCTTGTGGCACTTGCCATCCATAGGAGGTATTACTATGTGTTTTGGTAAGAAAAAAACTAGAGAAGATATTATTAGAGAAAACCAGGAGCGTCATGAGTTCTGGGGCGTTGACCTTGCGCCTGATGTTCCGGACGATGACCCGAATAAGTGGATCGACGAGATGGAAACCGCCGATATATTTTTTGATGATTTCTTTTAAGGTATGAACGAAATGATTAAAATTAAAATTCTTTTAACACCGAAGATTGATATTGACTTGATAAATAGTGATGCTATGGGAGAGGGAAGACTCTTTTATGATCACTATTTAAAAGGTGGCGATGTTTATGAAATTGATTTTGGCATCGGTGTTAAGAGAGCCTATTTTAAAGATGGAATTATGATGATGGCGTTAGGCCAGGGAAAAGTTTCGGCTGCCTTTTATCTTAGTACACTTTTAAGAGATAATCGTTTTGATTTTTCAGATGCTTACATATTAAATATTGGTTGCTGCGGATGCGCCACGGGGTACGGAACAATGGGGGATGTTTTTGTAATAACTTCTGCCGTTGATGGCGACTTAGGAAACAGAGTTGATAAAAGTGAGCTGCAAAACAAAGAACATACAGGATGGTTTCACAACAAAGTTTTTGATGATGTTTCAAATATTAGATTTAATGAAGAATTAGCCGATAAGGTTTTTAACCTTGTTAAGGATACAAAGCTTAAAACAACGCCGCACACAAAAGAAGTTTTATTTAATTCATATGGCGACGCAGCATGGGCTAATAGAGAACCAATGGTTAAAAAGGGTACTACGCTAACTTCTGATAATTATTGGAAAGGCGAAGTAGGCCATGAAATTGCTAAAGAGATAGTAAAATTTTATAACTGCCCGGACCCTTATGCGACATCGGAGATGGAAGATATTGCCGTTGCATGGACATGCAAAAATATTGGCAACTTTGAAAGGCTTATTACTATAAGAGCTGCGGCTAATACAGATACATTTCTAAAGAATGCAACACCAGAAAATCTTTGGACTAAAGATAATCAAGACACTGAACATATGGAAGATTTTCCTGAGACTGCCGACATTTTCCCAGTGGCTATGGAAAACATGTTCAATGTTTGCAAAATAATAATTGATGCAATAATTGTTGGGGATTTTTGATATAATAAAGCGTAGTTTTATTTGGAGGTAATATTGGCTTGGCACTTTTTAATTTAAAAGAAATTTCTGAAAACGAATTCACAACTTTTATACGGACTCAAAAAATTGGTTGCCCTTTGCAAACTGCTGGATGGGGCAAGGTTAAAGAGGATGCTTGGGAGTGTATGTTCGTAGGCCTTTATGATGAGGCTGAAGCGATGCATGCAGCGGCTATGATTTTAGTTAGAAAAATTATTTCTGGCTTTAAGATGGCTTATCTTCCTCGTGGCCCTGTTTTTGATGAGTGGAGCCAAGATAAAATTTCTGCCTTTGCAGATGGAATGAAAATCGTAATGAAAAATCACGGCGTTACATATTATGTAATGGACCCTGTTTTAATTCATAAATCTTCTTCGATTGGCGCTCATGAAGATGAAATTTTTAATCTCTGGAAAAATCCTGAAGACGAATTTAATAATATTAACAACATGCTTAAGAAGGCTGGCTTAAAGCACAAAGGTTTTTCTAAAAAACTTAGCGAAACTATCCAGCCTAGAATTAATGTGGTTGTTCCTTTAGCGAAAGATGAAAATACTTTCCTTAGCATGGACGAACTTAAAAAGACTTTTAATAAGAGAACGAGAGAGTGCATCGGTGCGTATCATGAAAAGCGCGGCATTAGTTTTGAGAAGGTTGCACCTACAGATGAGAACATCCATATTTTATCTGACTTTGTTCAGCTTACTGCGGATAAGAAAAATATAAATCTTAGAGGCGAAAATTATTTTAAGAAGATTTGCGAATACATGGGCGAGGATGCGACGATTTACTTTGCATACGCCGACCTTGATAAATATATAGAGTTCTTATCGGCTAAGAGAACGGATGAAGTTAACGAAAAACTTGAAAAAGAAATTAAAGAGCTTGAAGAGATGAAGGCGGCTAAAGGCAGCAAGGTTGTGCTTAGTGCTATGCTTCATATATTCCCTCCAAACAAAGAAGGAATTAGAATTGTTGATTATATTTATTCTGGCACGGATATTTCATTGGCGGCTTTTAGAAATTTACAAATCGCTTCTGGGCTTATGTACTTTACTATGGGCGATTGTATTGAGCGTAAGTGTCAGTATCTTAACCTGGGCGGAATTCACTACGTTGGCGACGACGATCTTTATAAATTTAAGGCTAGATTTAATTCTCTGATTTATGAGTATGGTGGAGAATGGGACGGAGTTATTTCTAAAGGAAAATATCTAATTATCTCCAAAATGATTCCTTTGGCAAAGAAGATGCTTTCCCTTGTTAAACACAGATAATGGTTTATCTAATTTTAGCAATTGCATCTAGCGCACTAGTTTCTATTTTCATGAAACTCAGCGAGAAAAAAAGACAAAGCGAAACGGGTATGCTTATTTTTAATTATGCAGCATGCGTTGTTTTTGCGTTGCTTTTAAGCCCTAACATAAATCCGTTTTCGCAAAAAGAAGGTCTTGCGATCACTTTTGTTCTTGGCGCAATTGCTGGCGTTATTTATCTTGCCACTTTGGTTCTTGTTCAGATAAATATAAAACGCAACGGCGTTGTTTTGGGCGCGACATTTATGAAACTTGGCGTTATCGTTTCGGTTCTTGTTGCGATTTTCGCATTTTCCGAAAAACCTGGAGCAAAGCAGATTATTGGTATTGTGCTTGCTATTGGCGCGATTATTATTTTTAACTTTGATAAAAATGGCATGGAAGGCAACAAAAATATTTTCCTGCTTTGCTTAGTTTTAATTGCCTCCGGAGCATGTGACGCAATAATCAACGTATTTAATAATGTTGGGCCAGCCAAACTTTCGGATGGATTTTTATTCTTAAACTTCGCATTTGCTCTTATTTGCGCAATAATTTTATTACTAATAAGAAAAGAAAAAATTGGTTGGTGGGATGTGCTTTTTGGGGCATTAGTCGGAATCCCAAACTACCTTTCTTCTAGGTTTGTTTTACTTGCTCTTGGCCAGTTAGACGCCGTAGTCGTTTATCCGATTTACAGTATTGGTACATTAGTTGTCATAGGTATCGTTGGAATCTTTGCATTCAAAGAAAAGATGACTATTGCAAAAGGTATTGGTATGGCGATAGTCGTAGTAGCCTTGGCATTATTAAGCTAAAAATAAATTTAAAATAATTCTTGACATTAATGCGTTAAAGCGTTAAAATGCAAAACATGAAGAACACAAATAATTTCGTAGCAAACAAATATTATTATTACGGCTATTACATAAAGTAATGGTTGTTTGAGTGCGTTTATGTTTAGCTGCTCGGGCAACACCGGGCAGCTTTTTTGTTTGCTAGAAAGAAAAAAGGAGACTAAAAATGAAAAAAACATTAGCAGTTATTTCTTTAATCAGTGTAGTGTTAGCATCGATTGGCCTTTGCGGATGTGGCTCTGGCTCAGAGGCTTCTTATACGGTTGGTATTTGCCAACTCGTTCAGCACCCAGCTCTTGATAAAGCCACACAAGGTTTTAAGGATGTTTTAAAGGAAGAGTTTGGCGATGCTATAACTTTCGATGAAGGCAATGCTTCTGGTGACAGCGCTACATGCTCAACCATCTGTAATGGATTTGTCTCGGAAGGCGTTGACTTAATTATGGCAAACGCAACCCCAGCTCTCCAAGCTGCAGCTTCTGCAACTAACTCAATCCCTGTTCTTGGAACTTCGATTTCAGGTTACGGCGTTGCTTTAGGCATAGACGATTTTAAGGATGTTGTTGGCGGAAATATTTCCGGTACATCTGACCTCGCACCTATGGATGAGCAGGCTAATATCATGAGACAACTTTGGCCGGATGCTAAAAGCGTTGGAATTATCTTTTGCTCTGGCGAAGCTAACTCGGTTTTCCAAGTTGAAGTTATGACAGAAGAACTTACAAAACTTGGCTTTAAGGTAAGCAGTTACTCATTTGCAGATTCAAACGATGTTTCTTTAGTTACTAAGACTGCATGCGAAGAGAACGACTTATTATATGTTCCTACTGATAACGTTGCCGCTTCATGCGCCGACGCAATTAACGCAGTGGTTACAGAAACAAAGACTCCTGCTTTTGCAGCTGAAGAGGATCCTTGCAAAACTTTCGGCGTTGCAACTCTTACAATTGATTACTACGAGCTTGGAAGAATGACAGGAAAGATGGCTGTTAAGATTCTTAAAGGGGAAGCTGACATAAGCACTATGCCGGTTGAATACTTTGCAAATCCTGTTAAGAAATTCAATGCTGAAAAAGCAAAACTTTTTGACGTAGCTATACCAGATGATTTTGAGGAAATAAAATAATGACTAATATATTTTTAGCAATTACATTTGCGAATTTAGTTAATAGGCTCCCGGGAGGAATCTCCCAGGGGCTTATCTGGGGTATTATGGCCTTAGGCGTTTATATTACTTTTAGGATTTTAGATGTTGCCGATTTAACTGTTGACGGTAGCTTTGCTACTGGTGGCGCAGTTTCGGCAATGCTTATTTTAGCGGGTGTGCCTGCGTGGATTTCATTAATTGCCGCTATAGTTGCTGGCGTTATCGCTGGAATTATTACTGGTCTTTTACACACTAAGCTTGGCATTCCTGCTATCTTGGCCGGCATCTTAACTCAGTTTGCGTTGTACTCAATAAATTTAAGAATTATGGGGATGGCGGCGAATAAGCCTTTGAACCCTGACTTAAATAAACTTGTTATATCGTTGCGAAATATTCCAATTGCTATTTTAGAAGGTGCAATCTTCGCAATTGTTATCGTAGCAATTCTTTATTGGTACTTTGGAACAGAGCAAGGCAGCGCTATGCGGTCAACGGGAGCGAATCCTCAGATGAGTAGTGCGCTCGGAATTAATATTGATAATATGAAAATTATCGGACTTGGTCTTTCTAATGGGCTCGTTGCTTTGTCGGGCGCTCTTATGAGTCAGTATCAAGGCTTTGCTGATGTTAATCAAGGCCGTGGCGCAATCGTTATTGGTCTTGCCGCTGTTATTATTGGCGAGATTCTTTGCGATGCTATTTTCAGAAAAGGATGTTCGTTCTATATTCGCCTTGGTTTTGTAATTATTGGTGGAATTGTTTACTACATAGTTATGGTTGTTATTCTATGGCTTAAACTTGATGCTAATGACCTTAAATTATTTACTGCGATTATCGTTGCAATTTTTCTTGCTATTCCTTACCTTAAGAAAGAAAAAGGAAATTCATTTAAGGCTGCACTTGATTCAAGCTTGAAGTTTGGAAAGGGGGCAAAATAATGCTGAAGTTACAAGAAGTTTCTAAAACATTTAATAAAGGTACGGTTAATCAGCGCGATGCCCTTGTGAAAGTTAATCTTGAATTAAAAGAAGGCGACTTCGTTTCTGTCATTGGTGGAAATGGTGCTGGAAAATCCACACTACTTAACGCTGTGGCCGGAACATGGCCAATAGACGACGGAGCAATTTTTATTGACGGCGTAAATGTTACTGGAATGAAAGACTTCAAAAGAGCAAAATATATCGGCAGAGTTTTTCAAGACCCAAAGATGGGTACCGCCCCTAATATGCAAATAGAAGAGAATTTAGCGCTCGCGCTTAGGCGCGGAAACAAGCGCACGCTTAAGTGGGGCATAACTAAAGAGGAAAGAAATTTGTTTAGAGACCAACTTTCTTTACTGGGGCTAGGGCTAGAAGATAGAATGACAACTAAGGTTGGACTTCTATCTGGTGGCCAGCGCCAAGCGCTAACTCTTTTGATGGCCGCAATTCAAAAGCCTAAGATTTTGCTCCTTGATGAGCACACCGCAGCACTAGACCCAGCGACAACTAAGCTTGTTTTAGAAGTTACGGAAAAGATAGTTAGAGATTTTAAGCTTACAACGCTTATGATCACGCATGACATGACAGATGCTCTAAGACATGGCGACCGCCTTATTTGCATGAATAACGGTCAAATTACACATGATATTGCTGGCGCAGACAAGGAAAAGATTACTACTGACGATTTATTCAAAATGTACTACCAAGAATAGTATGCTATAATCAAAATATGTTTGAGAATGGTTATGGAAATTTTGAATACGAAACTGACTTTGACCGTTGCTACGAAATGGGGCACAGACCAGAAAGCATGAGTGCAGGCTATGGTTATCGCCCAGAAGGATTCGGCCCAAGCCACTCTCCAGAGGCTAGAAAAGCTGAAAGGCTCTTTTCAAAGTTAGCTGCCGAAGGCAGATATGCTGACATCGACAAAGCAAAACACAACGAACAGTATAAAAATTACTTACTCGAAAACCTAGATATATAAAATCATGGAAGGCCCAGGCCTTCCATTTTATTTAGATAAATTAAGAATTTGTAGAGGCCATTTGTATTGGCTCGCGAAGCTGACGGCGCTAGCGCTGTGTGTGGGCGCGCGCCGCACCTTCGCTACTCGCGGTGGCTAACTTTGAATGACAGTACCTGTTCTTTCGAGTGCCACCTTAGTTTATTAATTTAAAAAAATATTTTTACCGAAAAAGGCACCATTGGTACCCGTTGAGCATTATGAAAAATGTTGGTGATTTTTATAAGGTTTAAAGAACCTTGATAAATCAAGGTTCTTTGATTTGGTACTTTTCTAACAAATCCTCATAATGAATAAATTTGATGATTTTACTTAAAAAATATGTAGTTTCGGGTACCAATGGTGCCTTTTTCGGTAATTTTATCAAAACATTTTATTTTTGATTAATATATGGAGCTGGCATAAGCCAGCGAAGCGGCGCTGAAAGCGACGCAAAGGAAGATAGTAGTAGAGACAGTGTGATTTGTGGATTATCGGCGAGGTTGCGAGAAAGTGGGAAGGATGCGGACAACTTTTTGTTGTACGCGGCCTTTCCACTTCGAGCGCCGATCATCCATAAATCCACTGCCCATAAGAGCTCGGCAAAGAGCAATTTTACGAGATGAATGATTATTATTGAATAGTCTTGGCAACAAAAAACCTCGCTGAGTGGCGAGGTTTAAGATTTTCTTGTTTCATAAATATTAGTCATTCAAACGGTTTATTGCAACTTCTTGCTCCAACTGGT
>JAZLLU010000027.1:0-34612 GCA_045598285.1 Lachnospiraceae bacterium
CGCCAGCTCCATATATTAATCAAAAATAAAATGTTTTGATAAAATTACCGAAAAAGGCACCATTGGTACCCGAAACTACATATTTTTAAGTAAAATCACCAAATTTATTCATTATGAAGATTTGTTAGATAAGTACCAAATTTAAAAACCTTAATTTATCAAGGTTTTTTAAACCTTATAAAAATCACCAACATTTTTCATAATGCTCAACGGGTACCAATGGTGCCTTTTTCGGTAATTTTATTATTTCGTTTTAATAAACCAAGGTGGCAGGCGAATGAAAGTGTTTTGGCGAACGAACATTAGCCACCGTAAATAGCGAAGGCCGGCGCGGCGCCCACACACAGCGCAGGCGCCGGCAACTTCGCGTTTCAAACATTAAAATCAAAAAGTGTTACTCTACAAAAATTTTTCTTTCAGAGCACTACTTTTTTAAAAAAAGAATTTCACTTTTAGTGCTCTACAGAGTCTCTTCCTCTAGAGCACCACTTTTTAGTTTTTATAAAAGAACTCGTGAAAATTCTGATTTCCCGAGATAATTAAATGTAAGTGTTGAAATTTTTATATAACACTAAATTAAAACCCGCATTGCTGCGGGTTTTAGAAATATTTAGAATCTGCCGACTTTTGTAAGCTTCTTAGGTAGTTTTGGCATCTTGCCTTCGACTTTGATAATAGCTCCTTCGGAACATGCGCCGACGCATTTTCCGCAATGTTCACACATATCCTGGTCAATCATATGGATATAACCTTTCTTTCCTTCGATTGCCATCTCATCACACTCATCAACGCAATCTTCACAGCCTGTACATACATCCGGTAAGATAACGTAGAGTTCTTCTCCTTTATAACATACACCCGCCGGACAAGTTTTCTTCTTTATATGAGCATCAAACTCATCAGCAAAAAGTTCAAATGCATCCAGCATTACTTGTGGCATTGCTTTGCCGTAAGGACAATACGCTCCTATCTCAACGAGTTTAGAAACTTCTTTTAATAAATCTACGTCTTCAGCTTTTGCTTTGCCTTGATTCATATCTGACACGATAGTCTTAAATTGTAATGTGCCTTCTCTACACATAACGCATTTTCCGCATGATGCTTTCCAAACTTCATCCATGTGTTTAATTATGAAATCAACTATGCATCCATCTTTAGGTACAACTGTTATGCTGTCAAAAAGTTCATCTATGCTTACTTCCATTTCTGCTAAAGTTTCAGATAGAACTAACTTTCCTTTTAAACCACCTACTAAAACAGCTTTTGCATTTGCACCGTCTACAACTTCGCTAAGCTTTGTTCCAATGCTAACTTCTTTAACCTCGCCATTAACAGTTATATGTTTAATAGAAGAATCACCTTTGCCTAAAATGTAAGCATCCTCAGGCAAAATAGTTAACACTTCTTTTTCTTCGTAAACTGAAACAAAGTCGTCTTGAATCATTGGGCGAGGAAGTTTTCCTTCAAGTTGGAGTTTAACTGAATAAGGATTATCTGCCGTTGGCGTTTGGCTTCCTTCTTTTACTTCCCATTCAAATCCCGGGTTAGTCATTTCTTTTGGAAGAAGTACTTTTATTTCTTTTGCGCCGTTACTTTCAGCAAACTTTAATACGCCTGTTTTAATATCCTCTAAATGCTTTTCTAAAAAATGAGGTGTGTTTTTAGAATAGATATCATCTTTTACTAAAGTTAAAACTACTATTCTTTCCATTATTGCTCACCTCCTTTAGAATAATCACTCCAGAATTTTTGTGGAGCAATTTGTAATCTTAAGTCGCATTGCAAGCATCTTTCTGATTCGCAATGTGATGCGTCGCAGCTAAATCCTTTAGAGATTGTTTCGAAGTCATTCTTTCTTTCTTCGGCACCTCTCATCTGCAACTCTTCTCTATTAAGATTTGCAAAGTTAGGAATTGTTCCGATATATGGATTAGCTTCACGCTCTACTAAAGTTTCGTCGATGTTTCCATCGCCACCTAAATATTTATCCATAAGTTCTGCAACATCTCTAGCACCAGCGATTGCATCAATTAAGAACTTCGTTCCTGTGATTACATCACCAGCTGCAAAAACTCCATCAACACTCGTCTTATATCCACTTGTGCCTGTTTCAGGATCAATTGGATATCCAAACTTATTAAGCTGAAGTCCAAATTCATCTGTAAGTCCTGTAACCTGACCTGCAGCAAATACAATGCTATCGCAAGGGATAACGTATGTACTATCTGGAATTGCATCTTCAACAAGCGCTCTTGTATCTGGATCAAAATGAAAACTATTAATCTTATGAACTCTTAAGCCTTCAATTTTTCCATTTCCTAAAATTGCTTCGTTTGAATGAGAATCATAAAGGTTTGCGCCTTCTTCTAAAGCTGCATCTCTTTCTTCAGCTGAAGCTTGGGAAGCATCTTTTTCAAGACAAACAACATTAACAGTTTTGCCTAATCTAATACATGTTCCGGCTACATCAAAAGCAACGTTTCCACCACCAATAATATTTACTGTCTGACCTAAATCAATATCAAGACCAAGTCTTGATGCCTGAAGCAGTTCAAGTGCTGAATAAACCTGAGGAAGATTGCTTCCTTCTAAATAATTAAGCTTCTTTCCTACGCTAGTTCCTATTGCAACTAAAACAGCATCATAATCTTTTTTAAGATCTGCTGCACTAGTAACTGGACTGTTGCAAATAATTTTTACGCCCGAATCTTCAATAACTTTTATCTCATCTAAAACATCCTTAGTTGGAATTCTATATTCTGGCATACCACTTGTCATATGTCCGCCAGGAATATTTTTTGATTCGAAGACAGTTACGTCATGACCTTTTTTATTTAAATAGTATGCAGCTGTAAGGCCTGCTGCTCCAGCGCCTATTACGGCAACTTTCTTTCCCGACCTAGGAGCAACTGCTAAATATTTTTCTTTCCAACTTTGGCTCTTATCATTTTCAGCTGCATATCTTTTTAGATTTCTAATTGAAAGTGGACTGTTTAAGCCTTTACGTTTGCATCCATCCTCACAACGGTTATTACATACAAGTCCTAACGCATGTGGGAACGGAACTTTCTCTCTAATAATTGCTACAGCCTTGGTAGCATCGCCTTCGCAAACCGCACGAATATATCCAGGAATATCTACATGTGCCGGGCACTCGCCTTGACATGGAACCATAGATAAATTCTTAGGAAGGTCGTCTCTAAATACACCAACCTTATCTCTTATTGAACCAGTTGGACAAACTTCGACGCATGCACCGCAGAATCTACAATCTGCATTTGCCAAAGAATCTCCGTCAATTACAACTCTAAGTCTTCCATCAACCTTTTCAAATTTTAATGCTGAAACTCCTCTTAACTCTTCGCATGCTCTAACGCATCTTCCACAAAGAATACAACGATACATTTCATGAAGCATTAAAGGATTTGTCTCATCTGCATTAACTCTTATTTTTAATTCTCTTAAAGCACGGCCGGTATCACCTACGTATTGCGATATTGATGCTAATTGGCACTTTCCATATTTAGGACAACCCGTACACTCACTAGGGTGAGTTTTGAACATAAAATCGCAAGCAAGCTTGCGGAGGTCTTCCGCAAGCTTACTCTTTGTATTAACTACCATGCCTTCTTTAACTTTTGTTGAGCAAGAAGTAACTACGCCTTCTACTCCTTCTACTTCAACCACGCAAAGGCGACAGCCTCCGTTAGGATGAAGATCCTCGTGATAGCAAAGATGTGGAATATATATTCCGTTTTCCAATGCCGCATCGAGAATAGTTTTGCTCTCTTCGGCCAAGATTTTTTGGCCGTCAATTGTCAAACTTATTTGTGACATGTCTAGCTCCTTAATTTAGTTTTCGTCGCAATATTCTGCTGCACCTTCTCCAGCGAAACGTCCTGTATTTACACAGTAGCCCATCGTGTTACCAGGTAATAAGAACATGTATGAATCGCCGTAGATAGTACATGTGTCAGTTCCTGCTGCAAAGAATCCAGGAATCTTGTTCCATTCATCATCAAGAACTTCACAATTCTCATTAATCTTAATTCCACCTAATGTACCGTATCCAGATGGACGGAATCTTGCTGCATAGAAAGGTGCCTTTCTAATAGGTTTAAGATATTTATTAGGTTTGTAGAATTGACTATCAAATCCATCACAAAAATCATTGTACTCATCAACTGTATCTACTAAAGCTTCTGGATCAATTCCTAAAAGTTCAGCGAGTTCTTCGATTGTATCTGCTTTAACAACATCTGGGTTGTTTGGATCGTTAAGAACGTCCTCAACGCATTGCTCGAAGTCATCGATTGATTCTGGATGATGAACGAAGTTAGTAACATCAAGTCCTCTCTTCTTGTATCCATTAACGATTGCTTGATCTAAAATTGAGAATCCGATAGCGCCTTTTTGGATTGTGATTGCATTTCCTGTGAATGTAGTATTTTGCATCATTTCTTCATTGATGAAACGTTTACCATAAAGGTTAACCATAAGGTTAGGTTGCATAAATACTGCAGGAATACAGTCTGGACCCATGTCGCATTGTGGAAGAAGATAAATCTTTTCAACTGTCATTTCTGTTGTAGCTGCACCAGCTGCAATAGCCATCTTGATTCCTTCGCCTTTAAGACCAGGAATTACGATATTGAATAAGTCTTTACCGAATGTAACACCCATTCTTTCATGCATATATTCTGGTGAATCTCCAGCGCCACCTGTAGCAACAATAACCGCTTTACAATCAACGTGATATTCTTCACCGTCATTGCCTTTTGCATTAACGCCACAGATTTTACCTTCAGCATCTCTTAAGATTTCTGTAGCAGGTGTTTCATAATAAAACTCTGCTCCATTTTCTTTTGCTTTATCAAGCATTGCTTTGTTCATAACAGCACCGCCGTTACGACCAATACCCGCATTACCTAAAACTCCGTTAGGTGATACGATATGCCATGTTGATTCAGCCTTTGGGAAGTATGGATAAGCGCCTGCGAATACAACGCCTAAATCCTCTAACCATTCAATAGTTCCTGCTGATGCTTCAAAGTATTTTTTAACCATGTTTGCATCAACTCTCCAATGAGTATATTCCATGAACATCTTGAAAGCTTTTTCTACATCAATATCAATCATTTGTGCCTGTTGCTGTTTAGTTCCGATTCCAAGAGGTCCCATACCCATGTTAGCTGCGCCACCTGAAACATTCATTTTTTCAAATGCTACAACTTTGCATCCTGCTTCTGAAGCTTCTACTGAAGCTGCAAGACCTGCAGGGCCTGTTCCGATAATTACAACATCTGCTTGTAAATTTTTCATAACCTTTCTCCTTTATTATCTATATTCATAACCATCTGTTTTATATCTAGCTGGGATATAAGGAACTCTCAGCCATGATTCGTATTGTCCGCCAGTGTGGATTATATGTTTACCTTGATTGTCTGTATCCCATGATAATGGTTCAAACCAACCATCACGAATATATCCACCAGCAATTTGTACACGAAGTTTTTGACCTTTGTGCCAGAAACGGCTAGAAGGAACAATTGCGATATCTACAGGAACGATTTCTCCAGGTTTTATCTTTTGATCTCTTTTGTGTGCTTGGACTGGCCAATAGTATTCGCCCTTTTGACGATAGAACTTCATCTCTTCTTCATCAAGTTCTCTTCTGCTAACTCTCATCTTGCCCCATGCACCTGGATGTGGCTCATTAAGTGTGTACCATGGAACCCAGTTTCCAGAAGCATCAGCTTTTTGTACGTTAACGAACATATCCATATCGTTGTAACTATCACTAGAAACCCAAAGTCTAAGCCACATATAACCTGTAAGTTCTGTGTCCTCTTTGAATTCCATATCAAATTCCACTCTGTCGATATATCCGTCTTCACCAACTTCTGAGTTATAAGAAACCGATGATTCTGTTTCAACAGGAGTTTCTTGCATAGAAAGATTAGCTGCATCAAGATAATATTTTCTATATTCTGTTCTCTTAAGTGGCCATTCTTTTTCTGCTCTTCTTTCGCAATAGTCAACATCAAAAGCATCCATAACATCAAGACGAACCTTTGGTGTCATCTCCCATCCATTATGGATATCTTTAAGGTATCTATCATAGAACATCTTAAGATCTTGAAGATTAACTGGTGAATATGTATCTGGCCATTCAAAATCTCTGTGTGCTCTAAACCATTTAAGTTTTGATTTGCATCCGATAAATGCTCTAGATGATCCTGGAAGGTGAAAATGTGACCAGCCGGCTGTTTGATAAACAGGAATTTTAACATTCTTGAAATCTGGTTGTTTATCTTTCCAATATCCGTTATAGAAAGGATATTTACGAGCCATAGCAACTTGGTCATCAACGCCGCCGTTACCAGTAACTTGAGCTGCGATAAATTCATTAAAAGAAAGTGCAGGGATTCCACCTTCATAAAGAGAATCTCTGTAAATATTTGTTGTGCTCTCCCAAGGTGCGATACATGCAAGGTGAGGAGGTTGCTCTGCTGCAATTCCCCATTGATGCATTGCAACTCCAGAGTTTCCACTCATGCCGATTTTTCCGTTACACCATTTTTGGCCAGCAAGCCATTCAACAAAATCGTAACCATCTTCTCTATCTTGGTGAGTGAACATATGAACATTGCCTTCTGAGTGTCCTGCTCCACGTACATCAACGTTAGCAACTGCATAACCTTGATAGCACCAAAAAGCTGGGTCAGGTGATTCAAACTTTGCAAGATTTGAAACTGTGTGTGGTGGAACGCCCATAATCTGCCATTCGCTCATTCCATCGCCTGGTCTTTTACCAAACCAACTCCATGAAACAATTGCTGGGATTTTTTCAGTAAGGTTCGCCGGAAGATAAAGATCTGTATAAATCTTGCATCCATCTCTTAAAACAACTTCAACGTCTTGATAGCAAATAACGTTTGGAGCAGCTTCATAAGTTCTTTGATTAAATGCTGGGCAAAATCCTTGTCCCATTCTTGCCATTGGGTCATCAGACTGTGATAAATCTATATAGTCTTGATTAGGCACAGGTGTTCTAGCTACTCTGTAAATAGCTTCGATTTCCTCGCCTTGATAGACCTCATTAAGTGTAAAAAATTTTCCGCCAATAGCCATATTTTTTCCTCCTGAAAAATTCTATTTTTACTACATATTTATTCACATTTTATTATAAAAAAAGTGCTTATTGTTATCAATAAACACTTTTTAATATATTGTTGAATTTTTTATTTTTCATCAGCCGCCAGCAACCTGGTTTTTAACGTATTCTTTAACTTTATTTCTTTCCATATCAAGCGCTACGGCTAATTCACCATAAAGTTTATCTTCAGCTAATTGACAATATTTTTCGTCACTAGCAGTAACTTTCTTGCCTTCAGCAATACGTTCTTGCTTTCTAACGTAGATAGTTTTAATTATGCTGACAAACTCTCTACAATCGCAGCTACGCATTGTTTCTTTATATTTTTCCTCACGCTTTTTCTCATCTGTTATGATTAAAAGCTTTATTGATGGAATTTCTTTAACAATCTTACGAGCTTCTTTCTTTGAAATAATAGGTCTCATTACAACTTTATCATTATCGCAAGGCGTAAATATAACGCTTTTTTCTGAATAGTATGGAGCCAAAGTATAATAATCAATTCCTTTTGGGACTCCGCTTAAGTCAGGAGTTCCTATTTTTTCAACTCTGCAAACACCGGTGTTACCATAGACAATAAGATCACCTACTTGAAACACTGTTTCCTCACTTTCCTTTAAAATGCCATCAACGATAGTTATTATAGCATGACTAGAACAAATATGATACGACGAACAAAAGATTTAAAAAAATCTTCAATTAATTAAAATTTCTTTAATTATTTGTTAACATTTGATTTTTCTAGAATTAATTGAAAAATGGGATATAAGAGAACGCTATTGCAAATAATAAAGACGGTAGCATATTCGCTACATGCATTTGGCTCTCCCTAATAAGATTTAATCCGACGCAAAAGATTAACGCATTACCAACCATTGATATGGCATTAAGTGTATTTTCTTGTAAGATTGGTGCAATAACAACAGCTAAAAGCGTTACTAATCCTTGGAATATAAATACTGGAATAGCTGAGAAAATTGCACCCTTTCCTAAGGTACATGCCATAACCATAATTGTTACAAAGTCGATAATGGATTTTGTAATTAGTATGGAATAGTTATGCATGGTCGCATCTTCTATTGAACCAATTATAGCCATAGCGCCTATGGCAACGGTACATGACGCAAAAATAAATGCCTTTGTAAAGTTTTGGTCTTTTGTACTTTTAGATTTTTTTTGCAACCAATCACCAAACTTTGTTATCCAACCTTCAAGATTAATAAGTTCTCCGATAAAATTGCCTAATACTAACGCGAGTACAAAAAGAAGCATTTTTTGTGTTTCAAATGTTCCATCTTCATTAATGATAAGCATCTTAGACAAGACTCCGGCAGCTCCAATAAAAATTACAACTATGCCATTACATTTAAGTAATGCATGGTGAATTGTCTCATTAAGGAGTTTGCCAAATAAAAGGCCTAAGATGCCTCCTACGATAATGGCTGCTGTATTGATTATTGTTCCTAATCCAATCATAATTTAATTAGAACTCAAATTTGTGTCTGAAGTAATCTTCAAGTTCGTCGATATTTATACGAACCTGTTCCATAGTATCTCTATCACGAATTGTTACGCAATTGTCTGCAGGGTTTTCGTCATCACCTACTGTTTGGAAATCTACTGTTACGCAGTAAGGTGTTCCAATTTCATCTTCACGACGATATCTCTTTCCAATTGTTCCTCTATCATCGAAATCGCAGTTCCAATACTTACTAAGTTTTGTGTAGAGTTCCATTGCTTTGTCATTAAGTTTCTTAGAAAGTGGAAGTACTGCAATTTTTACAGGAGCAAGAGCTGGATGGAAACGCATTACTGTACGAACGTCGCCACCTTCTAATTCTTCTTCATCGTAAGCACTGCAAAGGAATGCTAATACTACTCTATCAGCACCTAATGAAGGTTCAATTACATATGGAATATATTTTTCGTTCTTTTCATCATCGAAGTAATCCATAGGTTCGCCTGAAAATTCTTGATGCTGCGTTAAGTCGTAATCTGTTCTATCAGCAATTCCCCAAAGTTCGCCCCAACCAAATGGGAACGTAAATTCTATATCTGTTGTAGCTTTTGAGTAGAAGCAAAGTTCTTCTTGGTCATGATTTCTAAGTCTTACTTCGTCATCTTTGATTCCTAAACTCTTAAGCCAATTTATACAAAAACTTCTCCAATAAGAAAACCACTCAAGGTCAGTTCCCGGCTCACAGAAGAACTCAAGTTCCATCTGCTCGAATTCTCTTGTACGGAATGTAAAGTTACCCGGTGTAATTTCATTTCTAAAAGATTTACCAATTTGAGCAATTCCGAAAGGAATTTTCTTTCTTGAAGCTCTTTGCACATTTTTAAAGTTAACGAAAATACCTTGAGCTGTTTCAGGTCTTAAATAAACAACCGCTGTGGAATCTTCTGTTACACCTTGGAATGTCTTAAACATTAAGTTGAAATGGCGAATAGATGTAAAGTCACTCTTTCCACAAGATGGGCAAGGAATATTATTATCCTTTATGTACTGCTCCATCTTTTCATCGCTCCAACCATCAACGCTACCGTCAAGTTCTATTTCATTTTCATTTGCATAATCTTCTATAACTTTATCTGCTCTAAACCTTTCGTGGCACTCTCTACAATCCATCAATGGATCAGAAAATCCTCCGATGTGTCCAGATGCTTCCCATGTTTTTGGGTTCATAAGAATAGCGCAATCAAGTCCAACGTTGTAAGGACTTTCTTGAACAAATTTTTGCCACCAAGCTTTCTTAACATTATTTTTAAGTTCAACACCTAAGTTACCGTAATCCCATGTATTTGCAAGGCCACCATATATTTCCGAACCCGGGAATATAAAGCCTCTTGATTTACAAAGAGATATAACTTTTTCCATTGTTTTTTCCATTTTCAAGTCTCCTTAATATAAATTTTTGCCACTGGCTTGCGAGGCGCGACCTCAGGCTTTCGCCTGCTCTTTCGCCGCTGGTTTGTGACAAATTTTAACTTTCTAATCTTACTCTACGAAACCCTAACTTTCAAGTAAATCATTATTACAACTAAAAAATAATCTATCTCAAAACATACGATGGATACTAAATTCGCTTGCCTTTTATAGGCAACTCCGCCCTGCGGTGCCATAAGGTGGGCTCCTCGGGCTACGTATAAAAGGTTACGCTCATTAAGTATCCTCGTAACCGTTTTGCGATAGACTATTTTTAGTTGTAATAATTATATTTCTAAGAGTAAGGTTTCAGAGTTGAAGCTTTTATCGACGAATCTTTTAAAGATTGAATGAACAACTTCTTGGAATTCTTCTAGGCACTCTTTAGTTAGCTTAAAAGTATAAAGTTTTTCAACAGGGTTTATCGCAACAAATCTTAGCGCATACTCCGTTGCTTCTTTTACATTTACTCTTTCAAGTTCTTTATCTATATTGCAATATCCGTTTATATCAAGCATCTTAAGCTCATATATCGCTTTTACTAATTTATTATCAATAGATTCTACACTTAGCGCCCTTAAACTTTGATACAAAAGTTTTAGCATATCAAGTGCATTTATATTTTCTCTGGAAAAATATTTAGCAACTTCTAAAAAATAAAATCCATAATAAGTTATATCAACATTTTGCGATAAGTCATCAAAATAATTTGATATCCTAGCCGCATTTAAACTGTAAGCAGATTTTCCTTCGTATAAATCGAACTCACCGAAAGCAAACACGCGGCTAGCAGAAACTAGTGACGATTGAGGTTTTCTAGCGCCTCTTGCAAACGCAGAAATCCTTCCGAGCGAATCGGTAAGGATTTCTAATCGTCTATCATATTCTCCTATTGGCATAGTTGAAATTACTATACCTTTTACAGTCGTAGTGTTCATATCAAAATTCTTTCAGGTTGTATCCAAAGTTTTTAAGCTGGGCGTCAGAGTCTCTCCACTCTTTTCTTACTTTAACCCAAAGCTTTAAGTTAACTTTAGACTCTACTAACTTTTCTATATCAAAACGTGCTGTGCTTCCAATCTTTTTAAGCATAGCTCCATTTTTTCCAATAATAATTCCCTTGTGTGAATCTCGCTCACAGATAATTGTTGCCTCAATATCTACTATTGGCTCCGAATGTGATGTGCCATCTAAACTCTTAACATATTTTACTCTTTCATGATATTTATCAATAACAACTGCAATTCCATGAGGCACTTCATCACTTAAACAATAAAGAGCCTTCTCCCTAATCGTTTCAGCAACTATTTGTTTCATAGGCTGATCCGTCAAAGTATCTTCGTCGAAGTACATCGGTCCATATGGTAAATACTTAAAAAGTTGCTCAAGCAAAGTATCTACGTTATCTCCTTCTCTTGCAGAGATAGGAACGATTTCAGCAAAATCGAATTCTTTTCTATATGTATCTATAAATTCTAAAAGAACATCCTTATCAACAGAGTCAATTTTGTTCATTGCTAAAATTACAGGAAGATTAATTTTCTTTAATTCTTCAATAATATATTGCTCACCTTTACCAATAAAATTGCTAGGCTCAACAAGCCACATAATTACATCTGCATCCTTAATAGAACTTAGCGCAGCCCCTAACATATATTCACCAAGCTTATTTTTTGCCTTATTAATTCCTGGCGTATCCAAAAATATAATCTGTCCTTCGTCATTTGTAAAAACAGTTTGTATTTTGTTTCTTGTCGTTTGTGGTTTATTAGATGTGATTGCAATTTTTTGCCCGATAATTCGGTTCATTAAAGTAGACTTACCCACATTAGGTCTGCCAATAATTGCAACATATCCTGATTTGATTTGTTTTTCTTCCATACTTTCCTAATTAACTAGCAAATAAATTTTTTGTTTCCTTAAACAATTCTTTGCTTTCTTCTATCTTTGCTTCGTTTCCAACAACACAAATATTTCCATCATCCAAAGCATTCTTAATTAATGGTGCAAGTGCTTTTATATCTTCACATGTACAATCAATAATTTCATTTCTTGCTTTTTGGATATCTTCTAAAGTTGTATGGGTTATAAGAGCTAACATATCCCTTGAGCCTTTACCATTAGGCGTTAGTGGTGTGTCAACTGAGCTCATCGTTCCAATTACAAACTTCGTCATTTCTCTTTCATCCACATCGAAGCTTTCAAGATAATCTGGAATTCCATCAAACACATCAAGCGAACGTTTAAGATGTGGATCTCTATAAGTTACAAAGCTAGCAACACCATTAGGTGCAACTGCGCACATGCATCCATAAGCTCCGCCTTGAACTCTTATATTAAACCACATATATTCATAGCTCATTATTACTTTAAATACTCTAAGAGCACCAGTATATTTAGATGTATCTTCAAACATCTTTCCTGATTTTGCAACATATTGGATACCTGCCGAAGTTTTATATCCTTCATTTTTTTGGACAAGTCTTTCTTTAAGACTAAATAAATATTTTCTATCAAAAACAGAAATACTATTTTTTTCTTCTTTACTGTTAGCCTTTAATTTATCAACAAATTTTTGCATCCTATTTGCAAAAATCTCATAGCCTTTTTCTTCACCTGTAAAGCTAACTACCAATCCGTTAATATCAAAAATCTTTTGAATAACTTCTTTAAGTTTAGCTATCAACTCCTCTTTACGTGAATCATAATTTTTATCTAACTCTTCAACAAATTTATAAAACTCGATTCCGTTTATTACCTCTTTAAGATATGTAGCTTCACTAAAATATGATGTTGACCTCATTACTGCCGATACATGTCCCGACTGATTTAAACTCATCTGAAGTTTACTTTTAAGTTCAGCAAGTATTTCATAAAGTCTATCGCTATCTTCATACTTACTTTCAAACATCACTTCTTCAACAAGGTCTAATGTCTTATCAATATTTCCATACAGCGTTCGAGTTGAAAGATCCGATAATAAAGAATATTTCTTATCATCTTTTCTATCAGAATAAACTCCACATTCTAATGAAAGTGCACCTGTATAAATATTTATTTCATTGTTTAGTTCTGCATAAGAATAATTTTTAGTATCAACAAAACTAAACACCGATTTCAAAAGGCTAAGATACGGAGCATCTTCTGGCGAAATCATATTTGAATCAAACAAGAAGGATACATAAGCAATTCCATTTGTATCGTAATCGTGATAGTAAGTTAAAATTCCTTCAATTTCTCTTTCTTCATTTTTAAAATCTTCTGCTTTGCGCTTTAGGTCATGTTTCGAAAGCAGCGGAATTGTCTTAAGTGCTTCATTAGTTTCGGGAGCTTCCTGATAATTACTAAGAGCTTTTGTGTCCTTAATTAATTGCTCTATTTCTTCTTTTGATAAGCCTTGTTTATATTCATTTAATTTTTTTGCAACCTTTTCTTCATTCTTTGCCGTAAGTCCTTTTTGGGGAACCAGTGCAAGAATAGATGCATGGTTATTATTAAGCAAATATTTTTTAATCAAATCTTCAAAATATCCACTTTTAATATTTTCTCTTAGGAACTTAAATGTTTCGTTACAATCTATATGCATAAGAGGTTCATTTTCATCATAAAGCCAACTATCTAGTGCATTAAGTCCCCAAATAAGCCCTTTTGGATAGCCACCAAAATCAGCCTCTTTATACTTAAACTCCAGCGAATTTATGCTTGCAATTAGGCTCTTCTTATCAAGACCTTCTTTTGCAGCCTTTTCAAACTCTTCCTTAATAATCTCAACAAATCTATCTTGTTTAGAAAGTTCGGAATTTTTTGCAATGATATTAAAGTAAGGCTGAAGAATTTCATTTTCATAAGTAGACATAAAATCTTTTCCGATGCCTTCCTTAAAAAGCCTGTCTCTAATAGGTGCTCCTTGAGTATCAACAAGTGCATAAAGAATCATCTGCATCGCATAATATTGTTTTGCATCTAAGTTATCGTTACAAACGATATTGTATGTAAGATAAGTATTTTCTTCTTCGTTTTCTTCTTCAGAAATTGGATATTCTTTTTCGCAATAAGCTATTTTTTCAAAAGGCTTTTGCATCTTTATTGATGAATCAATCTCTATCTTGTCATATTTTGATAAATATTCTTTGTCTAAATATTCAAGACGCTCCTCTATATCCATATCGCCATACAAATAAATAAAACTATTTGATGGATGATAATAGCGTTTATGAAAGTTTATGAAATCTTCATAGGTGAGATCTGTAATAAATTCAGGGTCACCGCCCGACTCTACTGCGTAAGATGTATCCGGATATAAAGAGTGCAAAATTTCTCTATCTAAAACTCCTTCAGGCGAAGAAAAAGCTCCCTTCATCTCGTTATAAACTACGCCATTATAAGTTATCTCATCTTCTATATTTTCAAGTTTATAATTCCATCCTTCTTGCTTTAAGATTTCTGGATGTGAATAAATATTTGGATTTAAAACTGCATCCATATAAACATCCATTAAATTCTTAAAGTCCTTATCATTTCTACTAGCTAACGGATAAACTGTTTTGTCCGGATAAGTCATAGCATTAAGGAATGTATTAAGTGAACCTTTAACAAGTTCAACAAAAGGATCTTTTAGTGGATACTTTTTACTTCCACAAAGAACTGAGTGCTCCATAATATGAGCTACGCCAGTATTATCTTCTGGTGGTGTTCTAAATCCTATATAAAAAACTTTATTGTCATCATCATTTGAAAGAATAAAAATTCTGGCGCCACTTTTTTTATGTTTCAAAAGGAACGCCTTACTTTTTAAGTCTTCTACATATTTTTCAAATATAATTTCAAAGTTTTTATTCATGCTTTTCTCCAATTACTCAAATAACTCTTTTGCATACTCAGCTGCATCAAATTTCTTAATGTCTGATGCTCCTTCTCCTACACCAACATAAAGAACTGGAATATCTAATTCTTTTTTTATTGCAACTGCAATTCCACCCTTGGCCGTTCCATCTAACTTAGTTAAAATTACTCCATCAACATTCATAACTTCCTTAAATTCTTTTGCTTGTTGAAGAGCATTTTGGCCCGTTGTGGCATCTAGCACAATAAGATTTTTTCTTTTTGCATCACTATATTCGCTTGCCAAAATCTTATCTATCTTTCCTAACTCATTCATAAGATTTTTCTTATTGTGAAGTCTTCCTGCCGTATCGCAAAGAAGAATATCTGCGCCTCTGGCTTTTGCAGCCTGCGTAGCATCAAAAATAACCGAGCCTGGGTCTGAGCCTTCTTTTCCAGATACCATATAGCATCTTGTTCTTTCAGACCATATTTTAAGTTGCTCCTCTGCGGCAGCTCTAAAAGTATCTGCCCCAGCCAGAATAACTTTCTTGCCTTCTTCTTTGAATCTATTTGCAAGTTTTCCTATTGTCGTAGTCTTTCCAACTCCGTTAACGCCAATAATTAGTACAACACTTTTTTCATTTTCAAAATCAAATACGCCTTCCGGAAGTTCCATAATCTCCACAATTTTTTTCATAACATGTTCTTTTGCTTCGTCTTGGTTTTTAACTTCCTTAAACTGCGCATTTAATTTTAAGTTTTCTACAAGTTCTTCAGTAGCACTTATTCCCATATCTCCTAGAATAAGTGTCTCTTCCATTTCTTCATAGAAATCTTCGTCTATTTTTTTACTGTTATCAAAAAGATTTGAAAAAAAACCTTTAGCCATTAGCTTCCTCCAATGTAAATCTTCCTAATTTACCATTTCTAAAATTTTCTAGTAACATATTTGCTGCCCTTAAGGTATCATACTCTCCACCTGCTTTAAGACATCCCCTCTTCCTAGCAAAATCTTCTAGCGATTCAAAACCAGTATCTATTTTCTTTATTAGCTCTAAAGCTAATTCTTCTTTGTTGATTATGTCGTCATTAACCGACCCAATAAGTGCAATATTAAGCCCTATTGTTTCGTTCTCAAACTTCGGCCATAAAATACCCGGAGTATCTAAAAGTTCTAAAGTGCTACTTAGTTTAATCCACTGTTTTCCTTTTGTAACTCCTGGCTTATTTCCTGTCTTAGCTGCTGCCTTTTTTGCATATGTGTTAATAAATGTACTCTTACCAACATTCGGAATTCCTACTACCATAGCCCTTACAGGTCTATTTTTTATTCCTCTTTTTTTGTCACGTTCAATCTTTTCGGCACATGCTTTGGCAACAATACTATTTATTTGTTTCATATCTGCTGCATTCTTAGAATTAATCATGCAGACATTTAAGCCTTGGTCTGTAAAATACTGATACCACTCTTTTGTCTTTTTCTCGTCAGCAAGATCGCATTTATTCATTAAAATAAGGCGGGCCTTACCTGGTGCAATCTCGTCTATATCTGGATTTCTGCTAGATAAAGGAATGCGCGCATCAATAAGCTCAATTACTAAATCTATGAGCTTAATATCTTCTTGCATCTGCCTTTTTGCTTTGGTCATATGACCTGGGTACCACTGAATATTCATAACAATTTATTATATCATAAATATAAGCGAGTAGGAGGATAAATCCTTTGTGTGCTCTAGGCTCACTCCGCACAAAAAAAGGAGCTTTGTTAAGCTCCTTTAATTTGTTATCTAAGTACTTCTTTAACTTTAGCACTCTTACCAGTTCTTTGACGTAAGTAGTTGAGTTTAGCTCTTCTTACTTTACCTTTTCTTACAACTTCGATTTTCTCGATTGTTGGAGAATGAAGTGGCCATGTCTTTTCTACGCCTACACCGTTAGAAGTTTTTCTAACTGTAAAAGTTTCTCTGGCGCCGCCACCTTGTCTTTTAAGAACTGTTCCTTCAAAAATCTGAATTCTTTCTCTGTTACCTTCTTTGATCTTGGCTGATACCTTAACTGTATCACCTACATTGAAGTCGTCAACTTTTTCTTTAAGCTGACCTGCCTCGATCTTTTTAATGATTTCATTCATTTCGTGTGACCTCCTAATTAAAATTTCGATGTTCTTAATACTTAAGCCGCACTTTTTTTAAGTGCCAAGGCCACTTCGTAACAGCGGACCATCTGTTTCACAGCAAGAAATAGTTTATCACAGCCGCAAAATCATTGCAAGGCTTATTTTACAGCCTTTTTGTCTGTTTTTAAGGAAGTATAACTCCTTGTAACGCAAACTTTATCCTGACCGCTATCACTCCAATCTTTTTTCACATTTTCAATGTCATATACATTGATATCTTTTCTATCTTTACTGATTTTTATTTCTTCATCAAACATCCAACCTTTTGAAAAAGAATAGACATTATAATTAGTAAATATTATTAAAGCTTGATCTATTTTGATTTCATATTCTCCATCATTCACGTTGATAATATCTGTTACAATTTGAACATCTTTAACTTTTTCATCTATCATATATTCTTTTGTTTCAATACCATATGGAAATTTGTCTGTTAATTTAACTTTTACACATGAAAAATAAGCAACATCTTCATTGGCTCCAAAAAACTCAACTGGCTTTTGTTCATTTGAAAAATCAATTGCAAATGTCCCCATATTTATTCTAAAAAATTGCATAGGATTGTATCTATCTTCTAATGAATACTCATATGATTTAAAAGTTTTTCCTATCATTTCCTTTAATATATTTTTCATTTTTTTATCAAAACATGCGTTAACCATTTCTAATCATCCCATTATTTTTCACTCCTAATATAGCTTGTCCAATCTGGATATTTTACAAATTCTGTATCGTACTTGTAATCATCAAATATTTCTTCTGGCATGGCGCCATAAACCAAAACAACTTCCGGCTCAAGTGTTTCAAGCATTGCCTCTAAACCAGCTCTAAAGTGATGCTTTTCAGACTTTGTTTTTACTACCCCATACGAACCTATAGATACTATACTGTGTTTTTCAACTCCTAAAAAAGCTATTGGTTCTGGAAATAATTTAGTTGTATACGTTCTTTCATCCCCCCATCTAACATTAGGAATAACATAAACTCCTCTTTTTTGCATATAGTATCCTATTGCTTGACTTCGATATTTATTAATTACTTGAGCTGCATATGGCATGTCCCAGTATAATGATGCATCCGGAGATATAAATGCCTGATATTTTTTTAATTCACTTATATAATTATCCGTATATCTTAAAAGGTCAGCAAAATCTCTATCTAATTCATATTCACAAACTGCAAATTTTTCAGGCTCAACTCTATCCATCTTACTAAATGGCACCATTCCTTTTGGTATCATTATTTTTTTTGGCTTTTTAATAATTGGAATTTCAAAAATTCCATCAAAATCTGCGCCTTTGACTAATTCCGGATTACATCCATCAGTAATAACAGCCAATCTTTCCTTTTCTTTTGCAATCTGTTTTCTTGTTTTCGTTGACATATTTATTTCCCTTCTTTTAAGAATTTAATCTCTTAAGCATCCTATTGGCACAATTTTTACTCCATTATCAGTAATGTATCCATATTGTGCTGTTGCACAAATCACGATTAATGCTGATGGTTCTCTATATATAGTTCCAGGGTGTTTTGAGTTTTTAGACACCTCTTCATTACGTTTTTTTATTACATCCTTAAATTTTAAAAGTGTCGTCTCCGCTTCTGGTATTTTATTTGTACCCGTCTTAATTTCGATTAAAGCATATCTTCCATCTTCCATTTGATATACTGCATCTGCTTCAAGACCTGTATCATCCGTGTAATGCAAAATTCGAGCATTATGAGCTTCAGCATAAACTATTAAATCTCGCAATACTAAATTTTCAAAAACATGTCCAAAAAAATCCAAATCATTAATAAAATAGTCTGGGTTAATACCTAATGCTGCCAATCCAATTGAAGTATCAACAAATATATGTTTTTTTCCACTTCGTATTGCTGTTTTTGATCTTATCTGCGGTGTCCATGCATCTATATCTCTTATAACAAATAATTCTTCTAATTTTTCAACATAAGAATCTAATGTTACATCTGTCACATTTTGTGTAGCCTTAACATCTGCATAAATAACTTTCTTTTTTGCTTTCGTAGCCATATTTCGTGCGTATGACCATAAAAGCGTTCTAACCCACTCTGGGTTTCTTTCAACTCCGTCTATAGCACTAATATCTACCTGATAAATTCTTCTATAATAATCTTTTGCTATTTCTAATTTTGCATTCTTGCTTTTTAAGGCCATACACCTCGGCCACCCACCTCTACAAACAATGTAGAATAATTCTTCTAAAGATAAGCTTGTGTTTGCTCCTTCTAATTTATAATTTTCCTCTTCTACAATTTTTGATAAAGATATTTGTCCATTTGATTCTCCTGTTTCCCACAAGGTCATTGGAAACATACTTAATTCTGTGATTCTCCCCGTTCCTGTGTGTGGTGTTATGACCTTTTTGCTAGATGAACCTGTCAAATAATATTCTCCCACACTTTCAGGATTATCATCACAATCTTTACGAATTGTTCCCCATATTTTTACAGCATCTTGCCATTCATCAAACAGTATTGGTTTACTATTTTTTAAAAACAAATTTGGTGCCGTTTCTGCTACAGCTAAATAGCCATCCCTTTTTTCTTCATCTTGAAATTCAATTACAGTACTGCATCTCTCTTTAGCTGTTCTGGTTTTTCCACAACCTTTTGGCCCAATAATGTTTATAGCATTAAATGCTTCTTTGCGTTTATCTATAATATCATCAACAATTCTTCTTATATATTCCATAAACGATATCTCCTTCAGTTATATAATAAAACTTCAAGTGCAATTATTCAAGTGTATTTTGTATTTTTCGGCACTTTTATTTTGTATTTTTCGGATTTTGTTTGTGAATAACATGAAACATAAACATAATAAATGCAGATTAAACGCATTATAAATTCCATGTTTATGAAAAGATATTAAAGATGTTCGTTTTGATTTATATTAATCTAAAAGAAATTCTGCTAAGACTTTATTACTAAAATCTATTCCTTTATCAGTTAACATTACTCTATAATCTTTAACTGTTTCATCATTTTCATCTAAAAATGGCATATATTCCACAGTTACATATTCTTCTTCTAAAAGTTTATCTACTACTTCTCCATAAGTAAAATCAAAGTCCTGATGGAATGTATTTAAGAAATCTTCTTTACTTATCCCCTCAGCCAACCTTAATCCTAAGAACATATACTCTTCCATTTGGGCTTTGTGGCTTAATTTTTCTATATCTTTTCTTATATTGTCTAATGAACATGTATCGCCAGCAAAAGCATTTAGATATTCATCTAAATTTTCAGTATTTTTCCATCTAGTATTTTCTACCATGCTAGATGAATTCATTCCTAGTCCAAGATAATTTGCTCTCTTCCAATAACCCTTATTGTGCTCACATTCAAAGCCAGGGCGTGCATAATTAGAAATTTCATAACGACTATATCCGCATTTTTCAAGATATTCTTTCGTGTAGTAATAAATTTCTCTTTCTGTTTCTTCCGAAGGAAGCATTAGAGTGCCTTGCTTTTGACGTTCAAAAAAAGGCGTACCCTCTTCTATCATTAATGAATAAGCACTTATATGTTCCGGAAGCCATGTTGAGATTAAGAGCATTGTCTTTTCCCAGCCTAATAAAGTTTGACCTGGTATCGCTTGCATTAGATCAATATTTATATTGTCAAAGCCTAATTCTCTAGCAAGTCTATAATTTTCTAAAAAGTCTTCAAAACTATGAATTCTTCCTAAAACTTTTAAGTCTTCATTATCTGTTGTTTGAAGGCCAATACTCAATCTATTAATTCCTAACTTTTTATACGTTTTAAGTTTTTCTTTAGTAAGCGTCCCTGGATTACATTCGATAGAAAATTCT
Organism: Lachnospiraceae bacterium; assembly: GCA_045598285.1. Taxonomy (GTDB): domain Bacteria; phylum Bacillota; class Clostridia; order Lachnospirales; family Lachnospiraceae; genus RGIG5612. Next base: position 20,925 of record JAZLLU010000027.1, read on the forward strand.
GTAGATGGTCTAACCTTCTTTCTCATGGTTGGCCTTAGACCTTTATATCTTGTCTTGGTATTTTTTATTTTGAAATTTTTCTTTAAGGTCTTAACAATTTTTTCTATTTGTTCACATGAAAGAATAGAAGGTGTTCCGCCTCCTATGTAAATCGAAGATATATTGTAGTCTTGATAATCTTTTGCACTTAAGACGATTTCTTTGCAAAGTGCATCGACATAAAGGTCATATTTTTCTTCCATTCCTGCAAAAGAAACGAAATCACAATAATTGCATTTCTTTACGCAAAAAGGTATGTGAATATATAGTTCTAAATCTTTCATATTTATCTATCGTCTAGTTTAAGCACTGACATAAATGCTTGTTGAGGAATTTCTACATTTCCTACCTGGCGCATTCTCTTCTTTCCTTCTTTTTGTTTTTCAAGAAGTTTTCTTTTACGAGTAATATCACCACCGTAGCATTTAGCAAGTACATCTTTTCTATAAGCTTTAACAGTTTCTCTTGCAATAATTTTTGACCCTATTGCTGCTTGAATAGGGATTTCAAACTGATGACGCGGAATTTCATCTTTTAATTTCTCGCACATCTTACGTCCTCTTTCATAAGCTGTGTCTGCATGAACAATAAATGAAAGCGCATCAACTTCTTCTCTATTTACCAAAATATCTAACTTAACAAGATTTGATTTAACATATCCTTTGAGTTCATAATCTAAAGATGCATATCCTCTAGACCTACTCTTTAAGGCATCGAAAAAGTCATAAATTATTTCATTAAGTGGAAGGTCGTATCTTAAAATTGCACGGTTAGATTCAATATATTCAATCTCTTTATAAACGCCACGTCTTTCCTGGCAAAGTTCCATAATAGGTCCGATAAACTCGCTCGTTACCATTATTTCTGCTTCCACGATAGGCTCTTCCATATATTCTATTTCCGCTTGGTCAGGAAGATTTGATGGATTTGTAAGTTCTATCATCTCACCATTTGTTTTGTAAACTTTATAAATAACTGAAGGCGCTGTAGTAACCAAATCCAAGTTATATTCACGCTCTAATCTCTCTTCAATAATTTCTAAATGTAAAAGTCCTAAGAAGCCACATCTAAATCCAAAGCCTAAAGCAATAGAAGTTTCAGGTTCATAATTAAGCGAAGCATCATTAAGTTGAAGTTTTTCCAAAGCATCTCTTAAATCTTCGTAGTGTGCACCATCAGCAGGATACATTCCGCAATAAACCATAGACTGAACTTTTTTATATCCTGGAAGAGGCTCACTGCAAGGATTAGCTGCATCGATTACAGTATCACCTACCATCGTATCTCTTACATTCTTGATTGACGCTGTAAAATATCCAACCATACCAGCTTCTAGTTTGTCGCATGGAATAAATTTGCCTGCGCCAAAATAGCCAACTTCAACAACGTTTACAGTTGCACCTGTTGCCATCATCTTTGCTTGCGTTCCAACTTTAATAGTTCCTTCTTTAATTCGGCAAAATACAATTACGCCTTTATATGAATCATAAATTGAATCAAATATAAGTGCTTGCAAAGGCGCGTTAGCGTCTCCATTAGGTGCTGGTATCTTTTTTACGATTGCTTCTAATACTTCTTCAACATTAATGTCATTCTTTGCAGAAATTAAAGGAGCGTCTTGAGCCTCGAGCCCGATAACATCTTCAATCTCATCAATAACTCTTTGTGGCTCGGCGCTAGGTAAATCTATTTTATTAATTACTGGAATTACTTCTAGGTCATGGTCGATTGCCATATAAACGTTTGCTAATGTTTGCGCTTCTATACCTTGCGCAGCATCAACAACTAAAACAGCGCCGTCGCATGCAGCAAGGCTTCTAGATACTTCGTAATTAAAGTCAACATGTCCCGGCGTGTCAATCAAATTGAAAATATATTCTTCACCGTCATTAGCTTTATAAACAACGCGGACAGTCTGCGCTTTAATAGTAATTCCCCTTTCGCGCTCTAAATCCATGTTATCTAAAACTTGAGATTGCATCTCACGACTAGTAAGGGTACCTGTGCGCTCGATAATTCTATCGGCTAAAGTACTCTTTCCATGATCAATATGTGCAATTATGCAAAAATTTCTAATGTTTTCTTGTTTCATGTATCCTCTTTTTAGTTGTTGTTATATGTGTGATAGAAAAATAAATGGCTTTTGCGATTTAAATGATGAGCAAAAACATTTATTTTTCTATCACGCTTTATACACTACATACGATCTGGGGCCGAAAATCCTAAAAGATTAATGCATTGCTCTAGAATTTTTTGCGTCAGCCCTAAAAGGTTAAGGTAGCTTTGTTTTTTAGTTTCATCTTGCTCTGATAATATTTTCACTTCATGATAAAAACTATTAAACGCGTTTGCTAAATCATAAATATATGCGCATAGTTTATGCGGTGCAAGTTCGTTATAAACGTTTTCTATCACATCATTAAATTTAGCAAGTTCAAGCATCAACGCTTTTTCGCTAGGTTGGCCTGTGAATTTAATTTTGCCATCTAAAGCTACATTAGCCTTATTTAAGATTGATTTAATTCTTACGATTGTATAAAGAATATATGGTCCTGTATTTCCTTCAAACTCTATAAATCTACTTATATCAAAGATATAATCTTTTGTTGCCTGGTTAGAAAGGTCGCCGTACTTTAATGCTGCAAGCGCAATAACTTTAGAAGTTTTTCTTGCCTCTTCCTCACTTATTTCAGGATTGTCTTTCATTTTTTCAAAAACTGCTTCATTTACTTCGTTGATTAATGACTCTAATCTCATAACTCCGCCTGAACGAGTTTTATAAGGCTGTCCATCTTTTCCATTCATAGTTCCAAAACCTAAATGAAAGAAGTCTACTTCGTCTCTTACAATTCCGGTTTTTTTAGATGCTCTAAACACCTGCTCTAGATGCAGTGCTTGACGTTTATCTACAACATAAATTAAATAATCTGGTTTATACAACTTTTCTCTTTCTACTAAAGTTGCAAGGTCTGTAGTTGCATATAAACTTGAGCCATCTGATTTAACTATAATACAAGGTGGCATTTCTTTTTTATCGTCTTCTTTTGAAACATCTATAACCCAAGCTCCCTGACTTTCTTTTGCAAAACCTTTTTCTTTAAACATAGAAACCATGTCCGGGATATAAGGTTGAACATCGCTTTCACCCTTCCACAATTCAAAATGGACATCTAGGTTGTCATAATTATTTTTCAAGTCTTCTTTAGATATTTCTAAAATGCGTTGCCATATTGTGTAATATTCTGGATTTAGATTTTGAAGCTCGCCTGTAATCATATGTGCCTTATCGGCAAACTCTTTGCTATAGGTATCCGATTCGGGTTTGCATTTTTTACTTGCGGTTGGATAAATTTCTTCTAAGTCAGAAACACTAAAATTCATTCCTAATCCACGTTCTTTTATTTCAGCAATGACCTGACCCATCTGCAAGCCCCAGTCGCCAAGGTGAACGTCACCGATTGCTTTGTTTCCCATATAGTTGCAAATTCGTTTTATGCTCTCTCCTATTATTGCTGAACGTAGGTGACCTATATGAAGTGGCTTAGCTACATTAGCTCCGCCATAATCGACAATAATATCTAATGGCTTATTAATCTCTTCTAGTCCAAACTTTTTAGATGTGTTCATTTCGTTAATGTAGTTAGATACAAAGGCAGGAGAAATTTTAAGATTTATAAATCCTGGGTTAACAGCACTAACTTCCTCAAAAGCTTCGCTACACCTTAAGATTTCTACAACATTATTAGCTATTTCGATTGGAGTTTTGTGTTCTGCCTTAGCTAGTGCCATTGCACCATTACATTGATATTCGCAAAGGTCTGGTCTGTTAGAAATACTAGCTACAACCTTTTCGTCATTATAGCCCGCTTCCTTAAAAGCATTTTTAAGTTCTTTAGTAATTAAATCTAAAATCTTTTCCATATCTACCTACTTTATAATTCTATATTATTATCTTTAAGCATTTCTCTTGCTGTATCAAGTGAATCTACTCCATGCATATTTTTAATTGGCGCAAACTCTTTTGAACGTTCTACTTCATATACTAAACATCCCGACATCATTTCAATCATATCCAAAACTAAATTTTCATATTTATGTCCATTAGGTTCTTCTGGTTTTATATGATTTCCATTTTCATCTATGTGTGGAATTTTTTTATTAACTATATGAAGTGGTAATTTATTTTGTGCAATTTCTTCTAATGCCTCTATATTGAAAATGTAGTTAAGAATTACTCCGTAATTATAAAGGAGTACTCCATTTTCATCTTTAGCATTCATAAGTTCATCTGTTAAATCATAATACTCTACTATTGAAGGTTTTCCATCTCTGTAGCACATAACGCCAACTTTTTCATCTGGTGCTGCCTTAGCAATAACTTTTGCACCAATAGGCTTTCCTGATAAAAGTGTTGCGCCAACAAAAGTTGGATCTGCCATTTTTTGCAATACATTATCTACTGCAAATATATTTATCCATTCCACTCCATCCTTCTTTAGTTTATCTAAAAGGCCTGCTTTTTTAAGTGAATAAAACCATCCACCGTTACCATTAGGGGATAAAGAAATATGTCCCTTTTCTTCAAGATAAATTTTTCCATCGAAATTCGTTGATGGTGCCATTTCTTGAACAAAGAAATCAACATACTCTTTGTTATAGCCAAAATAGTTTTTCTCTTCGAAGAACTTTCTTGTGACTGTATCGTTCTTATCACTTGTCATAATAAGAAGTGGAATCCAATTTCCTACTTCTTCTTTAACTTTAAGAAGATTATTTATAAGACATTCAAATATATATAACTCTTTTGTAATTCCTATATTAAATGCTCCCTTAGGGCCATCTATTCCTAATCTGGTTCCTTGACCACCAGCTAAAAGTACAGCTGCGATTTTACCTTCTTTAAGTGCTTTAATTCCTGCGCTCTTAAATTCTTCTTCGCACTCGCTAATTTCTTTAAGCGTTGTAGCTTCTATAGGAGTAATCTCTCCTGCCGCACCATCGCAACCCTCAGAATTAATTAAATCGAAATCTATATTTTCGATTTCTTTTAGTAGATTTTGTCGTTCTTCATTAGATAACTCATCATAAAATCTAAGCAATTGCGTTTGACCATATTTTTCTAGTTTTTCTTTAATTAGATTAAGCTCCATTTTTCTCTCCAATCGCATAATCTGCTATATTAATTTTAACACAAAATACCTATATTTTATATTTAATCTTGACTAAAAGTTATATTTATTCTATCTTTCATATAAGCTCTTTGCTTAGGGCATTCGCCCAATAAAGGCTATTTCAGCCGACTTTTCAAATATATGCAACTAAACGAATCTCAAAAGCGTGCAGTAAGTTTATTTAAAGGTCCTTGTCTAGTTCTTGCCGGTCCTGGCAGTGGAAAGACTTTTGTAATTACTACTCGCATTAAAAACTTAATCGAATATTATAAAGTACCAGCAGAAAAAATCCTGGTGGCTACTTTTTCACGTGCTGCCGCGAATGAAATGAAAGCTCGTTTTAATAATCTTATGGGCGACTTCGCAGCTAGCACTTCTTCTCCAACTTTTGGAACTTTTCACAGTATCTTCTTTATGATTCTAAAGGCTTCATATAACTATGATGCTAAAAGTATTATTAGCGATAATAAAAAATATGATTTGATTCGAAGCGAAGTTGAACGCTTAAATATTTTTTACGAGAATGAAACCGATTTCTTTCAAACTCTTATTAACGAAATTAGTCAGGTTAAAAATAATTTTGAAAGTGTATCAACCTTTAAGCCTTCTTTTGTTTCTACGGATAATTTTATTTTGCTTTACAATGCTTATGAAAAATCTCTTCGTGAACTTGAGCTTATTGACTATGACGACATGATGAATCTTTGCTATGAACTTTTGTCTTCTAATCCCAAAATTTTAAAATACTGGCAAAATCATTTTTCCTTTATTCTTATTGACGAGTTTCAAGACATCAACCCTATCCAATATGAGATTATGAAACTTTTAGCTGCTCCAACTTTTAATCTTTTTGTAGTTGGTGACGACGATCAAAGCATCTATGGCTTTAGAGGGTCTTCGCCTCTAATCATGAAACAATTCACCAAAGATTTTCCTACTCTTGAATACGTTCAACTTGATATAAACTATCGTAGCGCCAAGCAAATAACTGCGTTGGCCTTAAAAGTTATTAGCGAAGACGCATCTCGTTTTAAGAAAGTAATCAGCAATATTAAAACCAACGTTGATTCTATTTTAGAAATTAATATTTATGATAATCCAGAGCATGAATACAAACGCATTGCGGATTCTATAAGCACATTAATTAATAACGGCGCTATCCCTTCTTCAATTGCTATCTTAGTTAGAAGTTCTAATAACATTCCTTTGCTTAACGATATATTTTCTCAAAAAAATATTCCTGTATACTCAAAAAATAAATCTTTTAATATTTATAATTCTTTTATCGCCTCTGACATTATTTCTTATCTAAAGATTTCTTACGCTCTTGTTGGAAAACTCCCCTTATCTGAAGCAAAGCTAAATGATTTTGTCTCAATTATGAACAAGCCTTCTCGCTATATTTCTAGAGATAACGTTTGCTTGGCGGCGGGACATGAACAATTTGATATTCAAACTTTCTTTCCACGGCTTAAACACTATTACTCTTCTAACTCTAGATTGCTATTAAATATTTCTAAGTTTGAAAAGGATTTGCGTTTTATTGGTAATATGCCTTTGTACGCTGGCATCCAATATCTTGTCGGTGCAGTAAAGTACTCGGATTTCTTAAAGGAAGTTTCCAAAAAAAATCATAAAGATATTCGCGAATATTTAAGCATTTTAGAACAAATAAAAGAAAGTGCTTTGGATTTTTATGATATTAATGATTGGCTTGAATATATTTCAAACTATACGGAAAGTCTTTGTTTTTTATCTAAAGATAAATCCGAATGCATTAATATACTTACTATGCATGCTTCTAAAGGTTTAGAATTTGAAACCGTATTTATCCCTGACGTCAACGAAGGGGTCCTCCCTCACAACAAATGCACTACTAAAGAACAAATCGAAGAAGAACGTCGCCTTTTTTATGTTGCAATAACTCGTGCAAAAAATAATTTATTTATAAGCTATGTTAAAAATGTAAGATCTAAAGAAACTCTTCCGTCTAGATTTATTAAGTCTTTGCTTTTAGAAAAGAAGACCGATTAAGGCTACGAGTCCGGCTAAAACGTAGGCTAATAAGCATATGCCAATAGCTATTCCAGCTGACCACTTTACACCTAACTCTCTTCTTATTGATGCAATTGTCGCAACACACGGGGTATAAATTAAGCAAAATACCAAGAGTGAAAAAGCGGCAACTTTAGAAATGCTTGCAACGAAAGCAGCTGTGCTTCCATAAAGAATAGCAAAGGTCGATACCACACTTTCTTTTGCAAGGATTCCCGTTACAAGGCCTGTTACGATTCTCCAATCTCCTAAACCTAGAGGCTTAAAGATTGGCGCTATAAATCCTGCTACGTTTGCAAGGATGCTTTGGCTTGTATCGCTAACAAGTTGAAATTGGAAATTAAAGCTTTCTAGGAACCAAATAATAATTGTTGCTAGTAAAATAATTGTAAAAGCTTTCTTTAAGAAATCTTTAGTTTTATCCCATAAGAGTTGAAGAACGTTCTTTACACTAGGAAGTCTATAGTTAGGCAATTCCATAATGAATGGGACTGCTTCGCCTTTAAAAGCTGTGCTCTTGGAAATAAGTGCAACGATAATTCCAACAACTATTCCAATTAAATACATAGCAATCATTACTAACCATGCACAGTCCGGGAAGAAAGCTGCACTTAGGAATGCATATATCGGAAGTTTTGCTGAGCAGCTCATAAACGGAGTTAAAAGCATAGTCATCTTTCTGTCGCGCTCTGACGAAAGAGTTCTTGTTGCCATAACAGAAGGTACCGAACATCCAAAGCCTATAAGCATAGGGACAATGCTCTTTCCCGAAAGTCCTATTTTTCTTAAAAGTTTGTCCATTACGAAAGCTACTCTAGCCATATATCCGCTGTCTTCGAGCAATGATAAGAACAAGAATAAAATTACAATAATCGGTACAAAACTTACAACGCTTCCTACTCCGGCAAAAATTCCGTCAATAACAAGCGAATGAATAACCTCGTTCATGTTAATTGCGCTAAACCCCGCATCAACAACATTTGTAAGTGCTGTGATTCCCATCTGTAATAAATCCTGTAGCCATGCTCCGAAAACATTAAATGTTAAGAAAAATACCAAAGCCATGATTACAACGAAAATAGGAATAGCTGTCCACTTTCCTGTAAGAACTTTATCTATTTTCGCACTTCTTATATGCTCTTTACTCTCTTTCGGTTTTACCACACACTCTTTACAAAGTTTTTGAATAAAATCGAAACGCATATCGGCAATAGCTGCTGCTCTATCTAGTCCACGCTCTTCTTCCATTTGAACAATAATATGCTCAATTGTTTCTTTTTCATTTTGAGTTAGCTTTAATGCATCGCTTACTAGCGTATCACCTTCTATAAGTTTGCATGCAGCAAATCTTATTGGAAGTTCTGCCTTAATTGCATGGTCTTCAATAAAATGCATTATTGAGTGAATACATCTATGGATAGCAGCTCCTTTGCCATCTTCAGAGCAAAAGTCTGTGCGTCCAGGTTTTTCTTGATTTTGCGCAACGTGAATTGCATGGTGAACAAGCTCGTGGATACCTTCATCTTTAGATGCCGAAATTGGAACGACAGGAATCCCCAACATAGTCTCCATCTTGTTGACATCAATTGTTCCACCGTTTGATCTAACCTCATCCATCATATTAAGAGCCAAAACAGTTGGCACCTCTAGCTCCATAAGTTGCATAGTTAAATATAGATTTCTTTCAATATTCGTTGCATCAACAATATTAATTATTCCCTGTGGATTTTCATCTAAAATAAATTGTCTTGAAACTATTTCTTCTTCTGAATATGGCGATAAGGAATAAATTCCTGGAAGATCCGTTACCAATGTATTTGGATGTTCTTTAATTTCGCCACTTTTTCTATCAACTGTAACACCAGGGAAGTTTCCGACATGTTGATTAGAACCTGTTAATTGATTAAAAAGTGTAGTCTTTCCAGAATTTTGATTTCCTGCTAAAGCAAAGTTTAAAAGCGTTCCCTTTGGAAGTGGTTTTCCGTCTGTCTTTGCATGATATTTTCCGCCTTCACCTAAACCTGGGTGAGATGTTTCTTTAACAAGTTCGCCATCTTTTCTATGTGAGTGAGCATGATACTGCTCATGTTCCTCATCCTCTGAAAAATACGGCTTATCTATTTCAATCTTTGCTGCATCATCAAGTCTTAAAGTTAATTCATATCCGTGAATTCTAAACTCAACAGGATCTCCCATTGGCGCATATTTTACAAGCGTTATTTCCGCTCCTGGAATAACACCCATATCAAGGAAGTGTTGGCGAAGTACTCCCTCGCCACCGACTGTCAATATTTTTGCACTTTGTCCAATTTCAAGATCCCTTAAACTTTGCATCTAAATCTTCCCGTTTTATTTTTCTGTAATATTTTCTTTATCGTATTTAACAGCGCCTACTCTTAATGCGTTAAGTACTGCTAAAAGCGCAACACCTACATCTGCAAAAACTGCAAACCACATATTCGTGATTCCAAATGCGCTTAATACCAAAACTAAAACTTTTATACCTATTGAGAAAATAATGTTTTCCCAAACGATTCTCATAGTTCTTTTTGCAATCTTTTTAATAAGTGGAATACCGTTTAAGTTATCCTTCATTAAAACGATGTTAGAAACTTCTATCGCTGCATCTGAACCTATTCCACCCATTGAAATTCCGACATCTGCTTTCATTAGGCTAGGCGCATCATTAATTCCATCACCCACAAAAGCTACAATATCTTTCGGTCCTTTTTCTTTCATTATGCTTTCAAGCTCGCCAACTTTTTCATGTGGCTTAAGTTCGTAAGAATAATTTTTTATTCCTAGCTTTCCAGCAACCTCACTAACAATCTCTTCTTTATCACCAGAAAGAACATAAATCTTTGATCCCATTTTCTTAAGCCATGAAATAACTTTATGCGCCTCAGGCTTTATTTCTTTTCCAACTGTAAGTGTTCCAGTTTTGTCCGAAACATATATATCTGCTTTTGAAATAAGTTCAAGGCAGTTGCTTCCCTTAACTAAAATATTGTATCTGCTAGCTGTCCCTATTCCCATAAAGAAACTAAGTGGAATTGAAATAACTAGTGCGCATGGACAGCTTACAACTAAGAAACTAAGCGCTCTGTAAATCCATGTCGTCCATGTGAGGTCACCAAAAAATCCTATTCCTGAACCACCACCAATTATAAGTCCTATAATAGGTGGAAGAATCGCAATAGCAGCAGCGAGTCCAACTACAACCGGAGTATATATTCTCGCAAATCTTGCAATAAATGTTTCTGTTTTTGCTTTTTTATCAGTTGCATTTTCTACAAGGTCTAAAATTTTAGCAACTGTAGAATCGTCATAAATTTTTGTTGTTGTGATTGTTATTGCGCCGTCACTCATATTTATCGAGCCACTAAAAATTTCTGTTCCTTTATTTATCTTTTCATGTTCCGACTCGCCTGTAATTGTCATAGTATCTAACACGGCGTAATCCGAAACTAATGTTCCATCAAGTGGAACCTTTTCACCTTTATTTATAATTATTGTTGTGCCGATTTCTACTTCGTCTGGATCTGTATCCACAACTGTTTCGCCCTGCAAAACATGAGCGATATCAGGACGCAAATCCATAAGCTCTGCAATAGACTTTCTGCTCCTTCCTAAAGCCCATTGTTGGAAATACTCTCCTATTGAGTAAAAGATTACTACTGCACAACCTTCTTCAAATCCATCTGGGGCTTCGCCTATGCATCCTTTATATATTCCAAGTGCGAATGCGCCCAATGATGCAATACTCATTAAGAAGTTTTCATCCAAGAGTTCTCCGTGAATAATTCCTTCGAACGCTTCTTTTAGGATATCTTTTCCTAAAATAAGAAATGCAATTAAATAACAAACAAAAGGCAATACCCAATTTGCTGGTCCTGGATTAATGCTTGCTAAATCAAAAATTTTGTCTAAAACAAACACGACAATAAATAGCCCTGTAGCAATACATATTTTTACAAGTTGTTTTTTACTTGCGCCGCCTTCGAAGTGAAGATGCTCGTGGTCATGATGGCCGTGATGGTTATGCTCTTCTTCTGAATGATTATGTATGCAGTTTTTATTATCGCAACAATTACAACTCATCTTTGTCTCTCCTGTGTTCCTATCTGCTCGCATGGTGTCTTCCTGCTCGCGCTCGAAAATATCGTATTTTTACTTTGTCCCTCGCTCCCGCAGGACATCTCCCATACTTCGCAGGTACTCCCCAATAGGGTCCCCCCCTGCTCGCATGGTGCCCTCCTGCTCGCGCTCGGAACTCCTATTTAGTCTTCTTCTGTTAAATGTAAAAGCCCGCTTTCCATTATCATCTCAACGTGCTTATCGTCTAAAAAATAAATTACTTCTTTGCCAACCTTGCTGCATCTAACAAGTTTGGCATTTTTTAAAATTCTAAGTTGATGGCTTACTGCCGAAACAGTCATATCACAAGCAGTAGCAATATCGCCCACACACATATTGCTATAAGAAAGACAGCTTAAAATTTTGGTTCTTGTAGAATCTCCAAAAACCTTAAACACTTCAGCTAAATTATAAATTGTCTCATCTGTTGGAAGCATATCCTTAACTTGCTGCCCAATTGATTGATTTGTCTTCATAATTCACCTTCTTTTTATACTTGAATAACTATTCAACTGTTCAAATATTATACCATCCCTAACCCATTGTCAACAACTCATTAAAAATTTATTTTTAAGCAAAATCTTATGTCATTTTGACGCCATTCATCCCCACAAATACGAATTATAGGGCTCTTTGACGTAGTAAGTTAGAGGAAACTATTCTTCCACGTTTGCGTCTTTCAAGGAAGAGTATTTTGTATCAAGGCGACAAAAAACCTCGCTGTTTCCAGCAAGGTTTTAATATTACTTGTTTTAAAAAATAATCTTCGTTCATATGTTTGTTGCAACTTCTTGCTCCAACCGGTGCGTAAAATTACTTTTCTCCTACGGCCTGCACTTGGTCAATTGAAAGCTTCAACATTTCGGCAACTTTTGCAGGCTCATAATTTTCAAGCAAAGTCCTTATTAAGTCTTGCCGACCTTCTTCGCGACCTTCTTCGCGACCTTCTTGCCGGCCTTCTTCACGACCTTCCTTGCGGCCTTCTTGACGGCCTTCTTCGCGACCTTCTTCACGAGCCTGGCTGGCTTCCATTCTTACGATTTCTTCAAAAGTCATATATGCCGCCTCCCATTCTTCATTCAAACGGTTTATTGCAACTTCTTGCTCCAACCGGTGCGTAAAATTATTTTCTTCGCCAGTAGGAATTCCTGTTTTAATGTAATCAAAGAAATTTCTTAATTCCTCAGAAATATCATTTCCTTTGTAGCAACAATTCACAAATACAACGTGACTGCCGTCGTTAAGTGTAATGCTTGAATCGTCCTTACACCTATACTCATAGTAATATACAGGTAGGTCTTTTTCAATAGGGAGTTTTTCGTAACATATGAATATTACATAGCTTTCTGCAAGATTTTTATAGGGCTCACCTTTTCTTAATTGATGCGCATCTAACATCCTATGATAATATCTGCTTCGTTTTGGAAGGTCTGGCTCATTCTTGACTTGCATATCAATATCATAATGCGTATTGGCATCATCTTTGACATACACATCAAAGCGAACTCCATGGGAGTTGTAACCTGTCTTGATAGACTTTTCGGTGTCAACCATTTCAATTCGGTCAATTGGAACATTTAAGATAAGTTCCAATAATTCTTTACACAATTCATAATTGTTGTAAAGAGTGTTAGAAAACATAAAGTTGTTTGTAAAAGGTAATTCTCTGTAATTATTTTCCATAATAAAGCCTTTCCGGCAGAGCGGTTTAGATTAACGCATGAAAAAGCGCTAGCTCGTCCTGCCTAATAAAAAATAATTTGAAATTTTGGCAGAAGCTGCCAGAAGATGGGCGTGTGCCCAAATGCACGAATGTGCCTTATTAATATACTAAATTATTTATCTTTGGTCAATTTGTAAAAATGAAACGCGAAGTTGCCGGCGCTTGGGCTAAGTAGGGCCCTGCGCCGTCCTTCGCTACTTACGGTGGCGAACTTTGAATGACAGTACCTGTTCTTTCGAGTGCCACCTTAGTTTATTAATTTTAAAAAAATATTTTTACCGAAAAAGGCACCATTGGTACCCGTTGAGCATTATGAAAAATATTGATGATTTTTATAAGGTTTAAAAAACCTTGATAAATCAAGGTTTTTTGATTTGGTACTTTTCTAACAAATCCTCATAATGAATAAATTTGGTGATTTTACTTAAAAAATATGTAGTTTCGGGTACCAATGGTGCCTTTTTCGGTAATTTTATCAAAACATTTTATTTTTGATTAATATATGGAGCTGGCGTAGCCAGCGAAGCGGCGACGAAGTCGAGACAATGTCGAGACGCACGGCG
>JAZLLU010000028.1:0-59651 GCA_045598285.1 Lachnospiraceae bacterium
GTCTCGACATTGTCTCGACTTCGTCGCCGCTTCGCTGGCTACGCCAGCTCCATATATTAATCAAAAATAAAATGTTTTGATAAAATTACCGAAAAAGGCACCATTGGTACCCGAAACTACATATTTTTTAAGTAAAATCATCAAATTTATTCATTATGAAGATTTGTTAGAAAAGTACCAAATCAAAAAACCTTGATTTACAAGCTTTTTTAAACCTAATAAAAATCACCAACATTTTTCATAATGCTCAACGGGTACCAATGGTGCCTTTTTCGGTAAAAATATTTTTTTAAAATTTATAAACTAAGGTGGCATTCGAAAGAACATGTACTGTCATTCAAAGTTAGCCACCGCAAGTAAGGATGACGCAAATATTACAATAAACCCTTTGAACGAAGAATGGGAGGCGGCGTATATGACTTTTGAAGAAATTGTAAGATTAAAAGAAATACGTGCAAGAGAAGAAGCATTAGCTGAAGGCCGCAAGGAAGGTCAACAAGAGCTTCTTATCAATCAATTAGAAAAAGGCTTAATCACATTAGAACAAGCAATCGAATGTGGCTATTCACAGCCACAAACATAAAATTGTTACGACAGTGGAACTGTGGTGAAGTCTACGTTGTCGAGAGAGGCGATTAGGAGTTTGTTCGTGAGCGGAGCCTCGCCTTTACAAAGGTAGGATACGACCTGGGCGATTTGAAGGGATGCACAAAAGGCTGGCGTGCAAACGAGTGCAGATTTTAGAGCTGAGTCATGCATAGAAGTGTCAGCACAATCTTCACTAATTTTAGAAGCGTCATCACATGCCTCGCCACTATCAGCGGCATCGGCGCCATAAAGTTTATGAAGCATATTGCTTCCTGGAAGTGCCACGCCAACTTGCGCTGTAAGTCCGGCAATTGCGCCATGCACAATAGGAATATTCAAAGTGCTGCATGCATCTTCTAGAATGAGACGGCTACAAGAGTTGTCTAGACCGTCTAAAACCAAGTCACATCCAGAAAGTATCTCAGAAGCATTATCTAAGCTGAAATTTTGGCAGAATGAGTCCACCTTAATAGAAGAATTGATTGACTCAATCCAGCCTAATGCAGCTTCTGCTTTAAGTGTACCAATATTACCAAAACTACTAAGTAGTTGACGATTTAAATTTGTCTCGTCAAAAACGTCTCCATCGCAAATGACAATCTCGCCTACACCGAGGCGTGCGAGCATCTCGCAAAGATATCCGCCGAGTCCACCAAGTCCAATAACGGCCACCCGACTCTTTGATAATTTCTTTTGCTCATCTTCTGATAAAGTTGGAATGTTTCGCTCAAATCTCTTTTCCATAGGCAAATTATAATCCAAAGTAAAATTCTTGCAAAGCCATTTTTTTCGTGCTAAAATATCTTTCCGTGATAATATTCCTTGCTCACTTTTTGGAAGTGGGCCAGAGACCAAAAGGAGGTGCGAGACATGAGCAAATATGAATTAGCAGTTGTTGTTAGTGCTAAACTCGAAGATGAAGGAAGAGCTGCTCTTATCGAAAAAGTTAAAGAACTTATCGCTAGATTCGGTGGTAACGTAACTAAAGTAGATGAGTGGGGCAAGAAAAAACTTGCTTATGAAATTCAAAAGATGAACGAGGCTTTTTATTACTTCGTTTACTTCGAGTCAGAGAATACTGATTGTCCAAATGAGATGGAAGCTCAGATGCGAATCATGGACAACGTTCTCAGATATTTAGTTGTCAAAGAAGACGAAGAGTAAATATCTAATGGCACTGAACACTCGTACGAAAAGGAGTTAATATGAACAAAGTATTACTTATGGGACGTTTAACAAGAGATCCCGAACTAAGATACTCACAAAATGAAAATTCTACAGCAGTTGCCAGATTTACTATTGCGGTAGATCGTAGATTCAAAAGGGATGAACAGCAAAGTGCTGACTTTATTGGTTGTGTAGCTTTTGGAAAAACAGCTGAGTTCTTTGAAAAATATATTAAGCAAGGAACAAAGGTTTGTGTTGAAGGTAGAATTCAAACTAATAACTACACAAACAAAGATGGCCAAAAGGTTTATACTACTGATGTTGTTGTTGAAAATGTTGAGTTCGCTGAAAGCAAATCTCACAGCGCGAACGCTCAAGGTGGACAACCAGTAGCTAACCAAAGTCAAGCTCCAGCACAAGAGCAAGTAAATCCTATGCCACAGCCAGCTCCTAGTGAAGCAGTAGGCGAAGGTTTTATGAACATTGCTGATGGATTAGAAGACGAGGGTTTGCCATTTAATTAAAAAGAAAGGCTGCCAAGGCGATACCAAAAGGGTCGCAAAAATTAGGCGAGTCACCAACCATTTAGGAGGAAAATAATTATGGCATATAACAAAGAAGATAAAGGAGATGCTCCAAGAAGAAAACCTAACATGCACAGAAGAAAAAAAGTTTGTGCGTTTTGCGGAGAAAAAGCTCCTCAGGTAGATTACAAAGATGTTAACACATTAAAGAGATACGTATCAGAAAGAGGAAAAATCCTTCCAAGAAGAATTACGGGAACATGTGCTAAGCATCAAAGAGCTATCACAACAGCAGTTAAGAGAGCAAGACACATTGCATTAATGCCTTACACTGTTGACTAAGTAAAAATTAAGCAACTCCCTAATGGAGTTGCTTTTTTCGTTATGGTCGCGGACCGTCTTTGAATGATGGTCGCGGACCGTACGAGTTCGTTCCTGGCTCAGAAAAATTCGCCGATAACGAACTGTACGGCTCCGCTTAATTAATATCAAATATGAGAGGTGAACAATGAATAGCAAAGTTGCTTTAATTCCATGCGATAGTTATGACGAAGAAAAAGTTTACCAAGCGGTAAGTAAGGGCTTTGAACTTTTAGGCGGAATTGGTCAGTATGTAAAAAAAGAAGACAAGGTGCTTATTAAATTAAATTTGCTTTCAAGCTCATCGCCTGACAAAGCTATTACTACTCATCCAAGTGTTTTTGGCGCAGTATTAAAAAGCCTTAAAGAGTATGGGTGTGAAGATATAAAATATGGAGATGCACCAGGAAATCCAATTGCTAAGCTTGAAGATACCTTGCAAAAGTGTTTAATTAGGCCTGAAGCTGAAAAGTATGGAGCAAAGCTCGGAAAATTCACAACTTCACATACAAAAAAATATCCTGAAGGGAAAGCTGCAAAAAGTTTTGTGCTAGTTGATGCAATTGACGAAGCAGATGTGATTTTTGAAGTGTGTAAGATGAAGACACATGCGCTTGAAAATATTACGGGGGCGATAAAGAACCAATATGGTTTTGTTCATGGTGCGCACAAAACGAAGGGGCATGCGCAATATCCAGATAGCAAAAAATTTGCCGATATGTTAGCAGACCTTAATAGATGTGTAGGCGTTAAGTTTCATATTATGGATGGCGTGGTTGCTATGGAAGGCAATGGTCCAGCTTCTGGAACGCCGACAAACATGAATATGATTTTGATGTCGGAAGACCCGGTTGCACTCGACAGCGTTTTTGCTAAGTTGGTTTACCTAGATCCGGCATATGTTCCAACATGTGTTAGCGCTGCAAAAGCAGGTCTTGGCACAATGAACGTATCTGAAATAGAAGTACTTACACCAGAGGGAACTTTAAGCGTAAGAGATGCCGTTAAGAAGTATGGCAATTACAAATTTGATGTAAAAAGAAGCAAACCAATAATATGGGCGATTCCGTTTCTTACAAAAATATTTAAGCGTAAGGGCGAAAGGCCAGTTGTTGATTTAGATAAATGCGTTGCATGTGGCGTATGCCAAGAGGCTTGCCCTGTAGATGCTGTCAAATCTGGCAATTCGCAAAAAGCTACCTACGATTATGATAAGTGCATAAGATGCTATTGCTGCCAGGAAATGTGCCCAGCAAAAGCTATTGAAAAGAAGTAAAAAAAGGATAAAAACCCATAACAATACAAAGTTTTGTACGATTAACAAAACAATAAAAATTCTTCCTTTATTATGCTGTTTGTAGTATAATCGAAAGACACTCTCTAAAAATGAGAGCAATTTTTGGTATGCAAAATGAAAAAACAAAATAAGCTAAAAATTGGATATTTGATTAAGGGATATTTGGCGTTCCCAATTGCAACGGCAGGTTTGCTTTTGGTACTAGGAATTGTCTTTATCCTTATTTCTAGACCAGCTGGCATTGCAACATTGATTGTGTTTGCCGTCTACTCAGCTTTTGCGGTTTTATTCATTGTTATAAACACGAAAAGATTGAAAGAAGGTCTCATTAAATTTGCTAGATCTTACGAAAATGCACAACGCGAGATGATAGCTGATTTTCCATTGCCATACGCAGTTGCAGATGTAAAGGGTGATATTTTACTTTGCAATGCAAATTTCTCTAAGTTTTATTCACCAGAGGATGGCCAGTTAAATATATGCGATTTGTTCCATGAGATAAGTCCAAAAGACCTTGATTTTGAAGGAAAGTTTATTGATATTTCAATTGTTTATGATTCTAGAAACTATCGCGTAAATATTAGAAAACTCAAAATAGATAAGCGAATAATAGATAAGAGAATTGCATTACCACCTAGAAGTGATTTGAATGTTTATGCAATCTATCTTTTTGATGAAACGGAAATCGTTAATGTTGTTCGTCAAACAAAAGAAGAAGAGATGGTTGTCGCATCTATTTATATTGATAACTATGAAGAAACGGTTGAGCAAGTTACAGATGTTAAAAAGTCTTTGGTTATTGCGATGTTAGACCGTGAAATAAATAAATACTTCCAAGACATCGGCGGCATAGTAAGAAAGATGGAAAAGGATAGATATTTTGTTGCATTTAAGCACAGATATCTTGCGAAATTCCAACGTGATAAATTTGAAATTTTAGATAACATTAAGAAAATAGACACAGGAACAGATATTTCAGCAACACTAAGTATTGGTATTGGTGTTGGCGATGATTATTTGCAAAATTCAGAAAATGCTCGTCTTGCACTTGAACTTGCCTTAGGACGTGGCGGCGATCAAGCAGTTATTAGAGATAATGAGAGAATCTACTACTACGGTGGAAAGACAAAGCAAGCCGAAAAGAATACAAAGGTTAAAGCTAGAGTTAAAGCAACAGCACTTAAAGAAATTTTAGGAAGTGTTGATAAGGTCGTTATCATGAGCCACAAGGTTTGCGACATTGACGGATTTGGTGCAGCGATGGGTATTTATAGAGCGGCTAAAACCCTAGGAAAGAGTGCATACGTTGTACTTAATAATATGAATAACTCAGTTAAGCCAATCTTAAGTTTGTTTAGAGAAGACGAAGAATATAAACAAGCTTTCATTAGAAATACTGAAGCGCAAGATTATGTTGATGAAAATACAGCGCTTATTATAGTTGATGCAAACAGTGCTGAAAGATTTGAATGTCCAGATCTTCCAGAACTTACAAGAACAACAGTTTTGATAGACCACCATCGACAAGGCCTTGATCATCTCGAAAAGGTTTCGCTATTGTATCAAGAACCTTCTGCTTCTTCGGCATCTGAAATGGTTACAGAACTTCTTAGATACATATCCGGTGGCATTAAACTTAAAAAGATTGAAGCGGAAGCATTATTTGCTGGAATGTTAATTGACACAGATTATTTTTCAAAGAATACAGGTGTTAGAACATTCGAGGCAGCAGCTTATCTTAAAAAATATGGAATTGATATTTCTAAGATTAGGTCATTCTTTAATGATTCATTTGCTGAAATGATTGCGAAAGCTAGCGCGCTTAGAACAACAAGAATGCTAAATGAAGAATATGCAATCGCTGTTTGTAAACCTGATGGACTTGATAATCCTACAATTGTTGCAGCTCAAGTTGCTAACGATTTACTTAAAGTTAATGAAGTTAAAGCAAGCTTTGTTTTAATTGATGTTGAAGGGGTAATTCACATAAGCGCACGTTCAGAAAGTGATGTTAATGTTCAACTCGTTATGGAACGAATGGGCGGCGGCGGACATATGAATATTGCGGGTGCGCAAATTAAAGATAGTACAATAAGTGAGACAAGAAAGAACTTAATTATTACGATTAAGAAAATGATTGAAGAGGAAATCTTATAATGAAAGTTATTTTACTTGAAGATGTTAAATCACTTGGAAAGAAAGGCGAAATCGTTGAGGTTAGCGATGGATATGCTAGAAACTTTATCATCCCTAAAAAGAAGGGAGCAGAAGCTAGCGCCGCAAATCTTAATACATTAAAACTTCAAAAAGCTAATGATGAAAAAGTTGCTAAGGAAAATTTAGATGCTGCAAAAGAGTTAGCTGCAAAAGTTGAAGATGGAGCCGTTACTATAAAAATAAAAGTTGGCGAAGGCGGAAAACTTTTTGGTGCAATCGCAACAAAAGAAATCGCCGGCGCATGTAAAGAACAAAAAGGAATCGAAATCGACAAAAAGAAAATTGTTCTTGATGACCCTATTAAAGAAATTGGAACACACATCGTAAAAATAAAGCTGCACAAAGATGTGCAAGCTATGCTTACAGTTAATGTTGTAGAGGGATAAGATGGAAGATAATGCTCTCCTTAAAAAAATAATGCCACATAGTTTAGAAGCCGAGCGTTCGGTTCTAGGTGCTATGCTCATGGATAAAGATGCTGTTAACAGTGCTGTTGAAATTTTAAGCGCTGATGATTTTTATGCAAAGCAAAACAGCGTTATTTTTGAGGCGATGAGGCAACTCAATGCGGCAGGTAAACCTATTGATGCAGTTACTCTTGTTGACAAACTTAAAGAGAATGAGGCACCAGAGGAGATGCAAAGTTCTGAGTTTATTAAGGATATCCTTAACAGCGTTCCGACTTCAGCAAATGTTAAGCATTATGCGCAAATCGTTTACGAGAAGGCTACTCTTCGTCGACTTATAAAAGCTAGCGAAACAATTTCTAATAATTGTTACGAAGGTCATGACAGCCTTGAAAATATTTTGGAGTCAACTGAGAAAAGTATTTTCAATTTAATTCAAACAAGAAATACAAAAGAATTTGTTCCTATCAGCCAGGTAGTTGTTGATGCTCTTAAAAAAATACAAATAGCTTCACAAACAAAGGGCAATATCACAGGACTTTCTACAGGGTTTGCAGACTTAGATTTTCAGACAGCAGGGCTTCAGCCTTCTGATTTTGTTTTGATTGCGGCTAGACCTTCTATGGGTAAAACTGCTTTTTCACTTTCTATTCTAGATCATGTTGTGTTCCGCAAAAATATTCCAGCTGCAATATTCTCGCTGGAAATGTCTAAGGAACAACTTGTTAACAGATTCTTTGCAATGGAAGCTAGAATTGATGCGCAAAATATTCGTTCTGGTCAACTTTCTGATAAAGACTGGGACAACCTTATTGAATCTTCTGAAGTTATCGGAAATTCAAAACTTATTATTGATGATACACCTGGCATTAGCGTAACGGAACTTCGTTCTAAATGCCGTAAATATAAAATGGAACATGATATTCAACTGGTTGTTATTGACTACATTCAGTTGATGAGCAGTGGCAGAAGAATAGATAATCGTGTGCAAGAATTATCAGAAATTTCACGTGCACTTAAAGGAATCGCTCGTGAACTTAACGTTCCCGTAATTGCTCTGTCGCAGCTTAGCCGTGCGGTTGAAAGCAGACCAAATCGCAGACCTATGCTTTCAGATATCCGTGAATCTGGTGCTATCGAACAGGATGCCGATGTAGTAATGTTCCTTTATCGTGATGATTACTATAACCCTGAAACTGTTGACAAAAATGTTGCCGAAGTAATTATTGCTAAGCAACGTAATGGCCCAACTGGCACCATTAAGCTTACATGGCAACCGAAGTACACACGCTTTGTCAACATGCTAAAGAAAGACGGCGCCATCCCAGTGCCAGACACATTCGAATAATAAACTAAAGCCGAGATTTTATCCCGGCTTTTTTATTGCCAAAAAAGTTTACATTATCTTCGTAACAACTTAAAAAGTATGGAATTTCATTAAAAAAAGATGCACGTAGGAAAATTAAGAAATATCCACAAATCCTTAAATATAGATAATTTTGTTGCACATTCTTATAAGAAAAAGTTTGATTTTCACCACAAATTCACCATAAGCTTTAATTTTATTGCACATTTTTTAAAACTTTCCTTAAAAACATGCAACAAAAATATTCCTATTAAAAGATTTGTGGTGAAAATCATTTGCAGCAAAGAGATTTTGTGCAACAAAAAACTTAAAATTCACGAATTTGTGGTGAAATGCTTATTACGTTTTGAAATAAAATTTTTAGATCTTTGCAAAATTATATCAAGATATATACAAATAAATTGTCATCAGATACAGTGTTTGTGGTATTCTCTAAAAAGGCGACTTAATTACTTTTGAGGGACAAAAAGCTGGTGATAATTTAGAGAATGTTTATAGAGTATTAAAGGTTAAAGGCAGAAACATTGAGGTAATGTCGATGTTTGGAGCGTTAGATAAAGACTGCTTTTTTATTTTTCTGAAAAACGTTTTTCGAAGTTTCCGATAATGGAAGCGTTTCGCTGGATGAAAATAAATGATTGCGGGTCAACATTTTTTATGTCGCGCTCTA
This sequence comes from Lachnospiraceae bacterium, assembly GCA_045598285.1. Classification (GTDB taxonomy): domain Bacteria; phylum Bacillota; class Clostridia; order Lachnospirales; family Lachnospiraceae; genus RGIG5612. The sequence continues at coordinate 8,597 of JAZLLU010000028.1, forward strand.
AAAGAGTAAGTTCATACTCGGACATAACTGCAATAATCATTTTTTTGTCAGCCTTAGAATAAGCGCCTTGACCAGTAATTTCAGTTGCCGCTCTGTTAAGAGTAGTTAAGATATATTCTTGAACTTCGTTCGGCTTGTTGGTGATAATATTTGCGATAACGAAGTTGTTCTGCTTGTGAAGATGGTCAAGTACAAAGGTTGAAATAAAGCTTGCAACGAATGAAAAGATTGCAACCTCTAAAGAAAAGATGAAAGCAGAAATAACATAAACAATAATGTTAACAGCGAGTGAAACTTTGCCAACGGTGAGGCTCTTGAACTTTCGGCAAAGAAGCATGCCCAAAATATCTGTGCCACCGCCTGACGCGAACGCGTTAAATGAAATAGCTGTTCCGATTCCTTCTATGCAACCACCGATAATGCAATTAGCTAAAGTGTCTTCAATAATAGGAAGAGCAGGAGTAGGAATAACAGAAAGCAAGATACTTTCTGAAACTATACAGATGATAGAACTGGTCATGAATCGCATGCCCAATTTTTTTGAACCAATTATAAGAAGTGGAACATTCATCAAGAAGTATAAAATACCTTGCACATCAAAACCTGCCAAAGGAGTGTTTTTGGTCAGCAAAGAAAGAAGCTGAGCTATACCTAAAAAACCACCAGTATAAAGATTTGCAGGTTTAATAAAAAATAGGAACCCTAAACTATAAACTAGAGTGCCTAATAGACAAAACAAAATATTTTTTATATGGAGAAATTGTTTGGTCTTAGTCATATTACGGAATATTAAATTTCTTTCTTTCTTCTTCGGCTTTAGCTTCGTTGATAGCTTTAATCTTATCTTCTTCAACGCCCGCCTCACCTAAGATTTGCTCTCTTTGATATTCTTTGTGTAGTTTTACGTAAGCGCTCATATAGATTACAAAAGCAAGAAGCATAAACGCTGCAGCAAAACCAACTAATACACCGACGATTGCAGGATGTTTATCAGTGATAGAAGTTGGAACAGAAATCAAGATAAGCATAACGGCATACAAAACAGCGGTACAAATTTTTCCGCACCATATAGCACCACCGATATTTTTTCCTTTAGTAAATAAGTAACTGCTATATATAAAGGAAACAATTTCCTTAACTGCATAAATGATAATAAGGATAATAATAGAATGATATTTATAAACTACACAAAAGAGCATAGCAAATTGCATAGCCTTGTCTGCGATAGGATCAATTATTTTCCCAAGGTCTGTAACGAGATTGCACTTCCTAGCAATTATCCCGTCTATTACATCAGTTAACGCAGAAACGACAACAATTGCAACAGACCAAATGTTATCAGCTAATGAATTTGCGTTCATGTAGACAACACAAAAAATAGGCACAAGAATAATTCTTATGTATGTTAATATATTCGGTATTGTGAAAAAATCTTGTTTTCTAATTTTCATATGAACTCCAGAACGAAAAAATACATTTTAAGTGTCCATAAAGTATAATAAAGAAGAACAAAAAAGTCAACTTTTTTAAGACTCCCAAAAGTGTGAAAAACATTGACAATTAAGCATTTTTGGGGTATAAAAGAATAGACGCTAAAATAAATTAAGCGAGAAAAATTGTATTTAAAATACGAGGAGGATACACAATGAACAAAGTTGAATTAGTAGAAGCTATGGTTAAAAAATCAGGTCTTAGCAAAAAAGACGCTGAAGCAGCTTTGAAGGCATTCATCGACACAGTTGAAGGCGAAGTTAAAAAAGGTAACAAGGTTCAATTAGTTGGATTTGGTACTTTTGAAGTTTCTAAGAGAGCAGCTCGCAAGGGCAGAAACCCTAAGACTGGTGAAACAATGAAGATTAAAGCTTCTAAAGCTCCTAAATTTAAACCAGGTAAAGCTTTCAAAGATTTATTAAACTAATCTTAATTCAAAAGAAGAAGTTGTGTGAAGCGCCCTTGCAAGGGCGCTTTTTTCACGCCGAATATTTATGAAATTATAGTGAATTGTTTGATTTTGCTTGTAATACCAAGTAAAATGAATATATGCGAATAGATAAATATTTAAAAGTTTCCAGATTAATAAAAAGAAGAAGCGTTGCTAACGATGCATGTGACGCGGGGAGAATAGCTGTTAATGGAAAAACAGTTAAGGCATCTTATGACGTAAAGATTGATGACGTTATCGAAATTGGTTTTGGAACAAAGACCGTAAAGGCGAAAGTAACGAGCCTTACAGAAAGCACGAAAAAAGATGACGCAAAAGAGATGTACATATTATTATGAAGTCTAAACAGGATATAAAACGAAGTAAGATATTGACAATATTGATTCTTGTTGCAGTAGTGGGTGTCTGCATTTTTTTGGTTATAAGAATAAGTAATACACAAAAGAAAATAAAAGAATTAGAAACAAGAAAAGAAAGACTTGAAATGCTTATAGAAAGTGAAACGTTAAGACAAGAAGAACTTGAAAATAAGGAAGTGTACGTTCAAACACAAAAGTATATAGAAGAAAGAGCAAAAGCAATTGGGTATGTATATCCAGATGAAATTATTTTTAGAAAGGACGATTGATGGAAAGGCCGTTAGAAGAACGCTTCGAAGAATACGTAGAAAAAAATGAGCTGATTAATCACGGCGATAATATTGTGGTCGGTGTGTCAGGCGGGGCAGATTCAATATGCCTACTTTATTTGCTACGCAATTATTCAATGAAGGTTATGTTTTCATTAACGGCGGTACATGTGCATCATATGCTTAGGAAAGGTGAAGCAGATGCAGATGCAGCATTCGTCCAAACAATGTGCAGAGAGATGGATGTTAGATGTCTCGTTGCAAAGTGTGATGTTAGAGGGCTTTCAAAAGCGACGGGAATGAGCTTAGAAGAAGCTGGAAGAACGGCAAGATACAGGTCATTTGCGAAAGTTGCTGATACTATGCAGCCATGCAAGATTGCAGTGGCACATAACTTTAATGACAGCGTTGAAACAATCTTGCTAAACATGATAAGAGGAACAGACCTTAAGGGATTTTCCAATATGAAAGCAATTTCACAATTAAATGGGCAAACCTTGATTCGTCCGCTCTTGGAATTCACAAAAGAGGAGATAAAAGAATTTCTCGAGATGAGAAAAGTTCAATATCGGGAAGATTCATCGAACTCGGAGACAGAGTTCACACGCAATAAAATCCGAAATAAAATTATTCCTATAATAAATGAGATAAATCCGCGTGCGCAGATACATATTTCGAACCTTGCTAAGTCGGTGCAAAAAGTTGAACACTACACGGATGTAATGGCGCAAGATTTTTACAAAAAAGCGGTAAGTTTCGAAGAGGAAAAAGCAATAATTAGCTTGGCAAAAATTGAGGATGCTGACCCGTTTATAAAGAATAAGATTGTTTATAATGCGATAATTACGATTGCTGGTCAAACAAAGGATATTTCTCGTGCACATGTTGAGCAGGTAGTTGACCTTATTGAAAAACAAACGGGCAAGCAAGTTTCGCTTCCGTATGGATTTGTAGCAAAAAAAGATTATTATGATCTTATTATAGAGAGAGACTATGATTCTGAACCGATGGAAATAGAGCCGGAGATTATTACAATTCCACATACAGATATTTCGTGGAAAGAACAATCAAAAGAAGGCTTTGGCGGTATCGTAGTTACATATAATTTGGTGCTAGTTACAGATGAAAATAGAAGTCAATTGATGGTAAAAAATAATTTTACGAAAACATTTGATTATGATAAAATAATAGGCGATGTTACGCTGGGGACTAGGTCCTCCGGCGATAAAATTGTTCTTAAAGAAGGCACAAAATCACTCAAAAAGTTTTTCATAGACGAAAAAATCCCGCAAAAACGTAGAGAGGAAGTTCTTGTTTTGAAAGACGAAGAAAGAGTTTTGTGGATTGTCGGATTTAGGATGAGCGAAGAATATAAAATTACTGATGAAACCAAAATGGCACTTCAGGTAAAAATAAGTGGAGGAAGAAATGATTGGTAATATTGAGGTTTTGATACCTGAGAAAGATGTTTCGGAACGCATTGCCGAAATGGGTCAGATTATTAGTGAGAGATATGAAGGAAAAGAATTATTGCTTATTGGAATTCTTACGGGCGGAGTTTTTTTCCTTACTGAATTAGCAAGAAATATAACAGTTCCTGTTGAAATCGATTTTATGGCAGCTTCTAGTTATGGATTGAATAAAGAATCTTCAGGGCATGTCGTAATTACAAAAGATATCAGCAGAAGCGTTGAGGGTAAAAATGTAATTATAATAGAAGACATAGTAGATTCAGGACGCACTCTTAAAAGTTTATCTGAATTAATTAGCGAAAAGAAACCAGCTAGTTTGGAGATCGCAACTTTGTTAGATAAGCCTGAACGTAGAGAAGTAGAAATGAATGTTGATTATGTTGGATTCGAAATACCAAATGAGTTTGTATTAGGAATGGGACTTGATTACGAACAAAAATATAGAAACCTACCTTTTATAGGCATCATGAAATAGACAAGAAATTAGAAGAGGAAACTAAATGGGAAAAGGCGCAAAAGGAATAATAATATATATTCTTATCATAGTTGCAGTTTTTGCACTTATATTTGCATTGACTGGAAATCCATCAGTAAATGACGATTATACATACAAGGAATTTAAACAAGATATAGAAAAACAAGCAGTTAAAGAAATTAATATTCACCAAAATTCAGAAATTCCTACAGGATATGTTACAGTCGTTTTTAAGGATGCAAGTGAAAAACGTTTATATATTGAAAATATTGGGACGGTAACATCCCTTCTTAAAGAAAAGGATATTCAATATAACCTAGAAGATGTTGAAAGAGCAAGCTTCTTTGTTTCAACGATTCTTCCTATGCTAATCATGTTTGTAATCATGATTATCTTCTTTGCGATTATATCTAGCAGAGCTGGTGGTGGCGCCGGCAATGTTATGAACTTTGGAAAGACCAAAGCAAAGATGACATCGCAGCAGGAAAATAAAACAACATTTAAGGATGTTGCTGGTCTTACAGAAGAAAGAGCAGAACTTGAAGAAGTTGTAGATTTCTTGAAGGATCCTCAAAAATATACACGTGTTGGCGCACGTATTCCTAAAGGAATTATTTTAGTAGGCCCTCCAGGAACAGGTAAAACGCTTCTTGCTAGAGCGGTTTCAGGTGAAGCCGGAGTTCCTTTCTTCCACATCTCTGGTTCAGACTTTGTTGAGATGTTCGTAGGTGTTGGTGCTTCTCGTGTTCGTGATTTATTCGGAGAAGCAAAGAAAAACTCACCTTGTATTATTTTCATAGATGAAATTGATGCAGTTGCAAGGCGTAGAGGTTCTGGCCTCGGCGGTGGCCACGACGAAAGAGAGCAAACTCTTAACCAAATCTTAGTTGAGATGGACGGCTTCGGAGTAAATGAAGGAATAATCGTTATGGCTGCAACTAACAGAGTTGATATACTTGACCCTGCTATTTTAAGACCAGGACGTTTTGATAGAAAAGTATTTGTAGGTAAGCCTGACGTTAAAGGCCGTGAAGACATCCTTAAGGTTCATGCTCGCAACAAGCCTTTAGCTGAAGACGTTAGCCTTGAAACAGTTGCAAAAACTACTGCAGGATTTAGTGGAGCTGACCTTGAGAACTTACTTAATGAAGCTGCTATTAATGCTGCAGGAAGTAATAGAGCTTATATCAAACAATCTGATATTGAAAGAGCATTTATTAAGATTGGAATTGGCGAAGAAAAGAAGAGCAAAGTTATGTCAGAAAAAGAAAGACAAATCACAGCTTACCACGAGTCGGGACATGCAATCCTTTTCCACTTACTTCCAGAAGTTGGACCAGTACATATGGTTTCAATTATTCCTACTGGAATGGCAGGCGGATACACGATGCCTCTTCCTGAGAAAGATGAACTTTATAATTCAAAAGAGCAGATGCTTGAAAATATTATGGTTTCATTCGGTGGACGTATTGCAGAAGAGCTTATGTTTGACGATATCACTACTGGCGCATCTCAAGACATTAAGCAAGCTTCTAGCATCGCAAGATCGATGGTTACTAAGTTCGGTATGTGCGATAAGTTAGGCCCAATCGATTATTCAACTTCTGAAGGCGATGAAGTATTTATTGGGCGTGATTGGGGACAAACAAAACCTTATTCAGAAGCTACGGCAGCAGCAATTGATGTTGAAGTTAAATCTATTATTGATAGTTGCTACAAGAAAGCGAAAAAGCTTATTAAAGAAAATATGAAAGTCCTTAACTCATGTGCACAGCTTCTTCTTGAAAAAGAAAAGATTACAAGAGAAGAGTTTGAGGCACTATTTGAGCCACCGGCTCCACCAGCAGAAACAACACCAGTTACTGAAGCATAAGACATCTAAAATATATTTTGATTTACAAGACCTTTGGAAAACTCCAAAGGTCTTTTTCGTTCCCCCTACAAATTTGAATTTGCAGGGCTCTTTTCTAAATACTCGCATCCCGACCTACTCGTTTCTGGCTCGGGTTCCAACTCGCCGACAACGAGCAGGTCGGCTCTGCTCGCAATCCTTACACACAAAAATATTCTTGAAAAATTTTTTCGCCGTTTAAAGTCAACTTTTGTACCCCTGAAAGTATAGAATGAAAAAACAGCTTAATGTAAATGCTAAAATTGTTCAAAATAGTCAACAATAGAATTGAACTTGTTGAACAAAAGGACAAACAAATTAAATTAAAATAATAATAAAATTTGAATGGGTACAAAACTAGTAAAAATACGGCGAAAATATTTTTTTATGTAGAATGAGCGTAATGGAACGCGAAGCTCGCGGCGCCTGAGCTTAAGAAGGAGCTCGCGCCGTGGCTTCGCTACCTACGGCAGCTAACTTTCGTTTGCCAGTACACTTATGTCCGCCTGCTGCCTTGTCTTTCATCAAACACATTTTCTAATATGTCTAAGGCGGGTGGCTAGTCGAGTTTTGATGGCGGATGATATTGCCCGCCGTAAGTAGCGAAGCGACGGCGCGCGCCCTCAACAGCGCTGGCGCCGTCAGCTTCGCGAGCATATTGTAAACATCTCGACAAATGCCAATTTGCCGAGATTGAATGGAATTATATATGACGCGAGAAAGAAACTTTGCGGTTATGTGCAATATGTACAAAAAGAAGATGAAAATTTTGTAAAGTATGTGAACACTGTCATATAGACTTGTGGTATTATACTTACTGTAAAACCCCCAATACATATAGTTTTACTACACCCCATAAAAATGAAATACCTTCTCCTTAAAAAAGCAGCTAATCGCTGCTTTTTTAACGTCTATCTTTAAAATCAAGTCGAACCAATTATTATAAAACAGCTAATATTTTAGTCATTATTGATATTTTTAATAAAAAAGATTAAAATATTAGCATGATTAATTTATATCAACGAACATGGTCGGAAATTAATAACGATATTGCACAAAAAATTGTCAAATTGCGTAAAAGAAAAAAGATTACGCAAACTCATCTTGCAAAAGTTTCGGGAGTCAGTTTAGGATCAATAAAACGCTTTGAACAAAGCGGAGAAATCTCATTGCAATCATTCACAAAAATTGTAATAGCACTTGGAGTAGATAGCGAACTAGATTTACTTTTTAATAATGTTCCATTTGATTCAATTGAGGAGGTAATAAATGCGCAAGATAGATAAGCTTGATGTTTTTTACCATAATCAAAAAGTTGGAACAATGGCATTGTATGAAAACAGGCTTGCAGCCTTTGAATACGATAGCGAGTGGCTTTTGAGCGGATTTAGCATCAGCCCATTTTCACTTCCACTTGAAAAGAAAGTTTTTATGCCAGATGTGCTTCCGTTTGATGGATTGTTTGGTGTGTTTGCAGACAGCTTACCAGATGGATGGGGAAGACTTTTAGTTGATAGACTGATGAGAAAAAATAATATTAATCCAGAAGAGGTTGGCAACTTAGAAAGACTTGCTATAGTGGGAAGTTCTGGAATGGGAGCATTAACCTATAGACCGATAGTTAATCTAAAACATGAAAATAAAGAAATGACACTTGATGCAATCGCAAAAGAGTGTGAGAAAATATTGAATTCCAAAGAATCAAATGACTTAGATGCCTTGTTCATAAAAGGCGGATCTTCTGGCGGTGCACGACCTAAGATTTTGACAAAGGTTGGTGGGGAAGATTGGATAATAAAATTTCCGTCAACATATGATGATAAAAATATTGGTAAACAAGAATATGAGTATGCACTTTGCGCAAAAGAATGTGGGATTGAAATGCCAGAAGTTAGACTTTTTGAGTCCAAAAAAACAGAGGGCTACTTTGGAGTAAAAAGATTCGATAGAAACGGTGAAGATGAAAACCAAAAAGTACATATGATTTCAGCATCAGCCCTACTTGAAACATCCCATCGCATACCAAATCTTGATTATAATATTTTGATGAGACTGACTTTGCAACTGACAAAATCTATGGAAGAGTGCGAAAAACTTTTTAAGCTTATGTGCTTTAATGTATTTGCTCATAATCGTGATGATCATTCAAAAAACTTTTCGTATTTGTATATCGAGTCAGAAAAAAGATGGGTGCTTTCGCCAGCATACGATTTAACTTATAGTAGTTCAATCGGAGGAGAGCATGCAACGACGGTTAATGGAAATGGAACAAATCCAGGTAAGAAAGAGTTGTTGGCAGTAGCAAAAAATATTGGATTAGATATTTCAAAATCAAGAAAAATTGCAAATCAAATAGAAGAGATAGTGCATTGTCACTTAGCAATATATCAAGGTATAATATAGAAAACAAACAGATTGGAGATAGAAAACATGAGTATTACTTGTACTAATTGTGGAAAAGAGTTAGGAGACAATTCGGTTTTTTGTGATGGCTGTGGAACGAAAGTTCAAAGAAACCAAACTCAAACTAAAAATGATGTTTTACATGAAAAACATTTAGATGTTATTAAAGAAATTGAAAAAGTAATCAAAGGTAAAACTGATATCATAACTAAGGTTTTGATGGCTATGTATGCGTCAGGAAATGTGCTGCTTGAAGATACACCAGGTACGGGAAAGACAACACTTGCGAAGGCAATTTCAAAAGCAGTCAGTCTTGATTATAAAAGGCAACAATTTACTCCTGATACAATGCCAACAGATATCGTAGGATACACGTATTTTGAGCAAGGCGGCGGAAACATTAAACATTATAGAGAGGGCGTAGTTTTTACAAACCTTTTACTTGCTGATGAAATAAATAGGACTACAGCAAAAACACAGTCAGCACTTCTTGAAGCTATGGAAGAAAGAACGGTTACAATTGATGGAGAGACAAAACCACTTCCAAGACCATTCTTTGTAATAGCGACGCAAAATCCAACAACGAGTATGGGTACTCAGCCACTTCCAGATTCACAATGTGATAGATTTATTATGAAAGTCTCTATGGGATATCCTGATGCGCAAAATGAGCGTCAGATTATTAAAGAAAGAAAACTTGAAGATCCTACTAAGAGTGTCGAGGGCGTTTTAACAAGAGAAGAATTGCTAAAGATATGTACACGTATCGACGAGTTAACAACAAAGGATGAACTTTTAGATTATATATGCGCATTAGTTAATGCAACGAGAAATCACGAGGATATTGAAGTAGGAGTTAGCCCTAGAGGAACAATAGCTATCAAACGTATGGCATGTGCACATGCATTTGTTTCAAAGAGAAATTATGTAACACCTGCAGATGTTGATGCTGTATTCGTAGACGTTTGCAATCATAGAATTTTATTAAATTCGCAAGCACGTATGGCGGACAAAACAGAGCGAGGAGTTTTAGAAAACGTTCTTAAAACAGTTCCTAAACCTAGACTTGTAGATTAATAACAAAAATTAATTATACAAAGAAGATGAAGAAACCCTTAATCATTTTAATAATTATACTAATTGGTTTAACAGCACTAATGCTATGGACAGGACACGCGGCAATAGCAGCCCTTATTGGCATATTAATAGTGCTGTTTATTATTGGAATTATTATGAATATATTGTCGGCAAAGAAGACAGATGTTGATGTTGACATAATAGATAACAGCATAAAAGGCGATGACTTAATAGTTGTAATTAAAATAATAAATAGAAGTAAAGTTCCAGTATTTAAGGGGCATATAAAAATTGATGTAAAAAATGAAAATTTTGATATAAGAGCAAAAAAGGAATTCACCTTCTCAGTTGCAGGTAATAGTCAAAGAGAAATCCAATACGTAATTAAAAGTGAGTATTGCGGATTATATAAAGTTTTTGTTAAAGAAGTAAGAAACTTTGATATCTGGGGCATTACATCAAAACTAGTTGAAAAGGAAAAAGAATATAGCGGATACATGTATCCGAAATATGAAACGATAAAGAAGGTTACGGAAATATTAAAGGTAAGTTATGAAAAAGAAAAGAAATTCTTAGGCCGTAAAAATTCAAATCTTAGTGAAACACTTCAATATAGAGATTATATAGAGGGCGATAGCCTTAAGAACATAAATTGGAAATTATCAAATAAGTTTGATCAATTGATTGTTAGGGAGTTTGATACACCGATAGATAATCAGTTGCTTGTTGTTCTTGATATTAATGCAGGCAAGCCAGAATATCAAAACCTTGCATATAGCGTTATGTTTTCAATTAGTATGTCATATGTTTTGCATAACATGACACACCAACTTGGATGGGAAAAAGAGGACAAGACATTTGAGATTACAGAGATAAGTAAAGAAACAGAATTATTAACAGTTATGAAGGATATACTTTCGGTACCGATAGACCAAGCCCAAAGCGCGATGAAACCACTAGTTAAAAATGAACATCCAGAAAAGTATGCCAAAATAATTTTTATCACTAATACTATTACAGAAGAAGTATTAAAGTATTCAAAAATGGTTGATAATCTTTTGCTTATTCCTGTTGATGAAAAACATTTTGATATTAACAACAGCAGAGAAGAACTAAAGAAGATAAATATTTAATGAATAGCAAAGAAAAAATTAAAATTGAATACACCGAAGAAGGAAGATACAAATCTAGTTGGGAGATAGTTGTCTCTTTAGTTGTTGTGCTGTTTATGGCAGCGCAAATAATGGCACCTAATTTTAGTATAGTATTATTTGCTTTAGGATTAATAGTATCAGCCATAGTAGTTATTACATTGAAATTGCTTGCTAGAATAATAAAAAGGATATGGATAATACCTTCGGCAATAACACTAATCGTTGCTGCTTTAGGATTTATTTTTAAAACATTTTTTATTAATGGAGCGGTTGTTTACTTTAACGGAGTAATATCAAACTGGAACGAAAGAACACAGAGCATAGCATATTTTTATGTAACTAACGATACAAATAAAACTTTGTGCCTATACGTATTTACATTGCTAGTCATTTTGCTTGTAAGCATGTGGACAGAGATGTGCATACAATATAAATTAAGCATCACCTTAATACTGGTAAATTTTATTATTTTTACAGCATTGTCTTTAACAGTAAAAAGTCTTCCAATATGGGCAATTATATGGATGGCGGTGGGCATAGTATTTTATGTTGCGTTAATAGATAGTGAGCCGGCGATTTTAGTAAAGACAAAAAGCTACTTTTTAATTTTAACAATAGCAGTTGTCCTGGTTTGCGCCGGAATATTAATAGGGATTAAAACAATTCCAGAAGAAAAGGTTACAGCTGCGCAAGAAAAATGCGTTAAGTTTGTTGAAGAAGAAGTTTATGGAAAGTCGGACCTTACTGATGGCGACTTAACGAATATAAAAAATAAAAATTTGTCAGAAGAAAAACGTCTCGAAGTATTAGGAACAGGAAATTTAAATTTGTTTTTCAAGGGATTTGTTGGATCTACATATACTGGAAAAGAGTGGGCGGACTTAGAAGCGAAGGCTTACGCAGACGATAACTTAAAGATGCATCAGTGGCTTATAGATGTCGGAAGTTCTCCAGTGCTCAGTCTTTCGCAAGCGCTAGCACTAACAAAGAGCTTTAATCCTGAAAGCTTTAATATTAACGACCATAAATATATAATAACAAACCGTAGTGCTTCAAAGAAATTCATATATATTCCATACGGACTTGGAAATACAACATTTAAGTATTTTGATCATATAAATAAAGACTTAAACGCAGAAAATTCATTCACAAATCAAGTTATGGAAATCGCTGTAGATACTATAGATATGGATGCTTATGATTATGAAAAGCTAACGAATAATGGAGCTTTAACGAATGAGCAAACTATAGAAAACAATCCAAACTTATTTAACGCAGAACAAACATATCGTAATTATACAGAAGAATATTATTTGCATGTTCCGCAAGAAATTATAGATTACTTCGATGGCAGCGGTATTGAAAAAGTTAGTGGAGCATATAACGCAATAATTACAGTAAGAAATTATTTAAGAGAACAGATAGAATATTCAGATACACCTAAAAATACATTTACAGATATCAGTAAAGATAAAGATTCGGACTTTGTATTAAACCTTCTTGAGCAAGACAAAGAAGGATATAGTGTCCACTATGCAACGGTAGGAACACTACTTTTTAGATATTTAGGAATTCCTGCAAGATATGTCGAAGGATATAAAAAGACAGGTGACACTACTGATATAACCGCAAAAGATGCACATGCATGGGTTGAAATTTATAGATATGGATTTGGATGGGTGCCAGTTGATGTTACGCCAGGATATTATGAAAATAATAGCGAGATTGTTACGGGCAAAAAGAACGTATCTGATAGGCAACACTTAAATACAAAAGGTGTTCAGTCAAATGAAGAGAAGTTCCATGGTCAAAAGGAAGAAGAAGAGACAAAATTTGCACTTACGCCAATGCAAACATTAATAGCACTTATTGTACTACTTATAATAATTCCAATACTCATTTTTGTTATTAGACGATTAGTGATTTTGAAAAAACGCAAAGAAAAAATGAATTCAGGAACACTGTTAGAGCAAATAAGATATACAGGCGGAGCACTTAAAAAGAATTTAAAGACAGTTGATGTTGAATTAACGTACGCACTTGATTGCTCAGACGAGAATTATATGGACAGAAATTTCATGAATGTAAGTAGTATGTCTATTGGAGAAGTTAAAGATGTTTTAGTAAAGGCCAACTTCTCTAAGGAAGGTCCAAACGAAGTAGATGTAGGACTCGTAAGAGCATATTACCAGAATGTAACAGGTGCAATTTATGATAGGTCAAAATGGCTTAGAAAATTAAAATTAAAATATATAAATGTTATATGTTAAAATTAATTTATAGGATTTTGTAGACATATATTATGAAGAAAAAAAGAATTTTAGGATTAATAAGTATATTGATTGTAGCGACTTTGGTTTCAGGATGCGCAAAAGAGCGTTCTGATTATGAATGCAAGGTTAGTTATTCATATAATGATTCTCAAGATAATAACACTAATTTAATTCAGCCTAATTATGAAGAGACACAAAGAGAAGTTTCTAACGAGGGAATGACTGATTCGCAATCAGAACAAAATATTCAACAAACGACAGAACAAAAAGCTAATAATGTTGAAAATATAACGAATACTCAAATAGAAGATGAGACTGCGCAAAAAACTAATGACGAAGCTACGCCAACAGTAATAGACCATTCAATTGAAGATTCTTCTGAAACACAGGACAGTTCTTCTGGCGAAGTTGATAAGCAAATTGATCCTCAAAGTGACACACAATCAGAAATAAACGAGCAACAACATGGAGAGGAAGAAGACTTTGAAACTGAACATAAAGGAGATACGCCGACTGATGAAGGAGAAGAATCAATTGACTATGATGATGAAAAGTCTACTGAAACAACTCCAACAGAAGGTGGAGATGAAGAGACCTCAGGAGAAAGCGAGGCTCAATATTTAGACCCTGAAAAGATAGTTTCACTTTCTTATGAAGGCGAGTTAGGAACATATATATGGGGAGAAACACCGAATTTGTCATTACTTATAGTTACAGCGAAATATGAAGATGGCCATGAAGAGGTTATAACAAACTACAATATTGATATGAATTATCCGGAACGAATTTATAAAAGCATTCCAAGTACAACGATTAATGCTGAACAACTATATGCCTTCCCACGAATACTTGACCTTAGGACATACACACCTGGAATATACGAAGCTACAATTTCAGCACAAGAGGCAACCGTAAATGTGCCATATGAATTAATAATAATGTTTGCCGGAATTGTATTTTTTAATAACTATAAATGTACCGATCCAGAAGGACATAAAGTTATACGTGATCAAAATGGGGAAATTATAGATTGTGATGGTGGATGTTTTGTATCTCCGGAATATAGCACTATTTCTGGTAAGATTATAATATTAGATATACCTTTATATAATGATTATGTTTTAACGATAGACGATATAGTTAGTGACCCATTTTTCTTTTCAACGTTCCCGGGAATAGAAAATGCAGTTTTTGAACGGTTCCCGGTGGTTAATGACAAGAATGCTGCAACTGCACAGGGAAATTATGAGTTTAGGTCAACGGAAACAGGAACGATGACAATATATAGTTTAAGAGAACTAGAGGCAAGATAGATGAGAGCAAGTGATTTTGTAAAAGCAGAAAAATTATTAAAAGAATGTTTAGTTAAAGCTACGGGGGCAAATAGCGAGCAAAAGCTTTCCGAAATATTTAACGCGCTCATTTGGGAACAGGGCGAAATCAAAACGGACATCACTTTAGCTTGCAATCGACTTTTGGATTATTTTGAAACTGAAGAATATAAAAATATCCAAATAGGTAAATCAGGAAAACAAAATAAAAAGGGAAATTTTGAATACGATGATGAAGCTGCTTGCAGAGACATGATTCTTATTGCAGAACATTATAAAGATACAAAAGATGAAAAAAATAAACCGTATGTTGATTTAATAAAAAAAGCAGTAGAGTCTAAAAATAAGAAAAAAACTTTTGCGACTATAGTTGCGATTGCAGCAGCAATTGCAATCGCGTTTGTACTTATTTATACGCAGCCTTGGAGACTTATTAAGGTTCAGCCAAAAACGACAAAAACAACAAAAACAACAGAACAAAATAATAATGGCATCAAAATTGTAAAAAACAAAAATCAAGCGAAAGAAACAAAAAACACAACAGAGGAAACAAAAGAAAAAACTAAAGAAGAAAAAAAGAACAGCAAGGCAGAAACTAAAAAAGAAACAAAGACTGAATCTAAGAAAGAAGAGTCGACGACTTCAAAAAAAGAAAAAGCGCACACACATAAGTGGGTAGAAATTACCCATGAAGAGCCAGTTTATAAAACAGTGCATCATGACGCAGTAACACACGAAGAAGATATTCTACGGTATGCTCACACGGGCTATTGTTGCGCAATTTGTCATTTTAAAATTGATGAGCTTACAGATGTTGCAAAAAATAATGTATTAGACCACATTAGAAGTCAACACACATCATATTTGAGTGGCAGCAGGAGTGCAAATGACTTTTTGTCTGACTATTCCAACGGTACAAGCGTTCCTTCGGGGTATACTGAAACTGTTGTCGACAAAGAAGCTTACGACGAAACGATTCAAACTGGCACAAAAACAGTTAGCGATGGATATAAATGTTCAATTTGCGGAGAGAAAAAATAGTAGAATATTCATGTAAGATAACAAAAACATAACCAATAGTTAATTAACTAATATTTTAAAGCGTATATTAGTTGATTAAATTTTTGGAGGGAAAAGTATGGAAAAAATTATTCTAATAAGTATGCCGATGACTGCAGATGTGCAAAAGAAAGAATACAAAGGGGCAGATGAATCTATCCCTGTAGGGAAAACGCCGGCAAGTTTTCCTGTTATTCCTTTTTTGCAATCAAACATTGGCGAAAAAGAAAAATTGAAAATTGTTATGATTGCTAAAGTAAGCGATTATAGCAAAGCTGATCAGTTTATAGAACTTTTTAAGAAAGAAATAAGTGAAGCTCTACAAGATAAGCAAGTGGAGCTAACTTATGAAACAATTAATTCAGACTTCTCAGAAGAGGCTATCATTCATGAGCAGTTAATGAATGATATTGTTGAAAAGGTACCAGACAAATCAAAAATTATTGCAGATATTACATACGGTCCAAAAGATTTGCCAATAATAATGTTTTCTGCACTTAATTTTGCTGAAAGATTTTTAGGATGCGAAATAGAAAACATTATATATGGTCAAGGATTCTTTAATGATAAAAAAGATTTTGTTGAACCAACGGTATGTGATTTGAGTGCATTATATTCGCTTAATTCACTTACGAACACTCTAAAGTGTGATTCGCCAGAAAATGCGAGAATGTTATTAAAAACTATTATAGATAACTAATATATGAGTAAAGAACAATATATTGATTTGATTAATAATTCAATAATTTTTACTCTTGATAATAAATCAAGTGTTATTTATGAACGAGAAAAATCAAAACTCATTGAATATGTTTATTTGTACAAAACATGTGAAAATGAGCAAAATGCGGAATGGGGATTAGAAATAACTTCGGTTGTCATTAATTGCCTTAAGAGTTACAAACCTGGAGAAACACCTTTTTTGCATTACTTTAATGTAGCTTTCAAGAAAGAAATAGACAAAACAAAAGCCAAAGAAACTATAAGTAATAATAGCGCCGGGCTAAAATTCTCAGAAAGCGAAATAAAACTTGCAAGACAGCTATATCAATATTTAAAAAAATCGCCAGACAAAAATATTGATGATATTGCTAATGCGATTCATAAATATGCAACAGATATAAAGTTAACTCCAGAAGAATTAAAAAAAGCCATTGATATTTATATTACTTCAATGGCAGAGCATGGAGACGCAACACTAAAAGAAGATTCGGAAATGACATTATTTGATGTTATTGAATCAAAGGGAAATGTTGAAGATCAATTTATCAATGATGCCGAGGTAAAAATATGGATTGATAAATTGGAAAAGGTTTTTAATGAATCTCGAAATGCAATAAAAGAAGTTTTATCAATCAAGATTACGAGTATTCTCACAGTTTGGGATGAGGAAGAAAGATATATAGATTATATTAAACAAAAAACTTTTTTTAATACGCAAGTATTTTTAAGAGTGAGTGAAACAAAACAAGAGATACAAAATCAAGAGATTGGTGATATTGCGCAAACATCAGCAGCAAATATTACTCAGACATGGAAACGTTTTTTAGAAAGGGTAAAAAATGAAAAAAATATTAGCTAGTTTGCTAGGTGTTTTAATTGCAATTCCTTTAGTTGTAACAGGATGCAGCAAAAAAACTTTAGTAGAGTTTACATCGTTAGAAAGCACTGCAGCAAGCGCAGAAGAAATTAAAACTAATGTAGTTAAAATTGTTAATAAGACTAAACAAGGCGAGATATATGGCACTGGATTTTTCACTAAGGAAGGTGCGCTTGTTACGGCATCAAATATAGTTGATGAAAAAGGCGACATAACAGTTATATATGCTGATAATAAAAAAACAACAGCAAAGTTGGTATCAAACGATATAGATACGAACATTGCAGTTTTATCGGTTAAAGATAACCCAAAAGTTAAAGCTTTAGAAATGGCTAAGGATTTACCTACTGAACAAGAAACACTATATGTTATCGGATATGCAAAGGATAGCGATGAACCAGAAGTTAAGGAATTAACTTGTGTAAAGAGCGAAGAAAAAGATAATGTAAAAACTTTTACATCAGTGGCAATAAAAGATAAGGCTTTCTTAGGTGCGCCTGTTGTTAATGCTAAGGGGCAAGTTGTTGGTGCAGACATGTTAGATAATGATGCAATTGATACTTCAGTAATGATTGCAGCGGACACATTGAACCAGGTAGTTAAAGATGAAATTACAGTTCAGCAAACAATGAAAGCACCAACGCAAACAAGACAAAATATTTATACAAAAATTTGCGAAGAAAAATTTGGCTTAGATAATGTTGATTTTTATGGATTTAGTGACAATGTATTTGGCAGTGTCACAGATAAAAATAAAGTAAAATACAACGTTAACCAATCTAATGGTTCTTTGATTAGATTGACATATAATGCAAAAAAGGCCACCGCCGACACATTGTTTGGCAGTAAGGACTTATCGGTTGCAACAGCAACGACAGACCAAGGCACATATACATATAACTTAAATAGAATCACCGTAAAGCAAGGTGAAGAAGGATATATTTTAATCAACTTTAAGGGTCTTAAAGGAACACTAAACAAGATAGAAATCAGCAATGTTTTTTCAACTGAGATGGAAACACTGAGCATTGGTGTTGAAGTTGGTGTTGATCCTATGGTGCAAAAGATTGCGCAAAGCAAAGCACTTTATATGCAATTCCTTCAAAATAATGCCGGCAATTTGGCCTACGTTGAATTAAGTGGCAGCGGAGGTAAACTCGAAGAAATTCCGGGTACACCTCCAAGGTTTAGATACACGGGTGGTAATAGGATTTATAAACCAGTTTTGTTCTATGATTTTAATGGTGATGGAATAGACGAGATGATATATGCTGCATATGCAACTCAGCAATATATAACTGAGCAAGGAGATCCAATTGGGCAAGGAGATACAATGGTTGCAGCAATTCTTGTAACATGTGACGGAGAAAGCATAATTACTTTAGATAGTGTTGATATAGACTGTTATGAAATGTACGGAGCTCATGCACCAACTAGTGATAGTGGAGGGTTTATACTTCTGGAAGGAGATCCACACATATACCGTTTGGATAGTTCAGGACCTGCTTCATTCCCAACATATGAAATTGCACAATATACATTCGATGGAGTACAATTGGTGCTTAACAATAGCGGAAAGTGTCATATAGAACGTCCATCAGGAATAATTCCAGACAATAATTATCAGGTATTGATTAAAGCAATAAGTGATAAAAATATTATAGCTGGTTATGGTGAATGGAATGGACCATATGACGAAGAACAAGGATGGGGACAAAGAATAATTTATGATTATTCTATGACACCATGGCTAACATATGAGGAAGCTATTGCATATTTGCAAAATTAATCAGGTTAAGAAAAGAGGATAAAATTATGAAGAATAAAAAAACAGGCCTGATAGTTGGAGTTTTAATTACAGCATTATTACTAGGCGGATGTGGAGTTCGTTTTGATAAAATAAAAGCAGCTACAGGTGATGCGGAAAAATTAAAAACTAATATAGTAAAAATAGTTTCTAAAACTAATGACGGCAAAGTTGTCCAGGGTTCAGGATTTTTTGATACAAAAGGACATTTAATTGTAACTTCAAATGTTGTTGACACGACTGAAAAAACAACAGTTTACTACGCTGATGGAACTTTTGCGACAGCTAAGTTAATATCAAATAATATAAAAAACAATACGGCAGTATTAAAGGTTGAAGAACCTAAAGTTCAAGCATTTGAGATTGGTAAAGCTAAGCTTCCTAAAGAAGGAGAACTTGACGTTGCAGTTATTGGATTTGATAAAGAAACTAATGAGCCAACTATTGTTGAAACAACAGGCGAGATAGTAGCAAGCAAAGATAAAAAAAATGCAATCATAATTAACACAGGACTTTCTGATGCATATAACGGAGCTGTTGTTTTGAATGAGGAAGATAAGGTTATTGGAAATATTGTATTGGCAACAGATAGATTAGATTATGCTATTGCGCAACCAATGGACGAACTTAACCAATCAGTTAATAAGCTTTCTTCTAAGACAAAAATAGAAGAGTTTAAGGATGAAACTAGAACAAATATTTATACAGATATAGCAAATGAAAAATTTGGAGATGACACTAGTGAATTTTATGTTGGCGATACATGTCTTTATGGCTCGGCAACAACTCAAAACGGTGCAGTCCTTAAAGTTAATCAGGAAAATTCAAAACTGGTAACGGTTTTATTTGATGCCACAAAAGCAAGTCAGGATGAGGCTGTTGTATTTGGCGGTGAAGCAAAAACAACTGTTACTGCCAAAACAAATGTTGGCGATTTCACAACAGTTATGAATCGTACTAAAATTAATAAAGGTGACGAAGGAGAAATCCTTTTATACTTTGAAAATCTACAAGGGCAGATTACAAAACTAGTGTTTAACAATGTATCTTCGGAAGAGTCAACCACAATCGATATTATCTTAAAGAAAAAATTGACTCATAGTGGTATGAACGCAGAAGTTGCAGCGGGATATTTAGAGTATTTACAAAATAATAAGGATTTAATAACTTCTGATATAGATGCATATTATTTTACAACTAAGTTTCGTCCAATAGCATTTAGTGATATAACAGGAGATAAGGTTCCTGAAATGATTACTGTGCAAAAATCGGATTATGGATATCTTTCCTATGTAATGATTACTTACGAAGAAGGTTCGGGTAAGGGTCCACGTGTTAAAAAATTTGGTTCATATTATTCTCCAATAGGGACAGATGCTGGACGAGGTTTGTCGGCTTTGTTTAAGGTAAAAGGTAGTAATAGTTTGTTCTCTTACTTTAATTATGAAAACCCTGTTCATGGTACACAGTCAATAACAGAGTTCGGATATGTCGATGGTAATCTAACAGTGATAAATGATAATAGTTATAATGGCTACGTTTGGCCAAATGCTGGGCCAACTGATGAACAAAAAAAACAAAGCAAACAACTTGCGGAAACATTTAATTCAATTAAAGGAAATATAACTGAAACCATTATAGGATTTGACGATAGTCTTGAATTAGCTAGTTTAATAGAAGATGATTCAGAGTTTATAAATGAAGTTAATTCAAAGTGTAATGCATTGTATTACGATGATGCAATTGCTTACTTAAATAGTTTTATTTCGTAACATGAAGAAAAATAACATTAAAGAAAAGGCAACGAGAATACAAGATCTTTTAACGCTGTGTCTAGCAATCGCTACTGACACAGCGTTAAGTGCGTCAAAAGGACAGGATTGGTTTACTCAATTTAAGGAAGAAGAAAAATCTGAAAGATTTCCGATAACCAGGGAAGAACAAAATAATATAAAAGATTGTGATTTTCAGGCACTCTTAAAAATATTGTATTATCGCTATGATTATTCAAAAATAATTCTCGAATATTATGGTCAATCAAATGCAATTCGATCAGGCAATCCAGAGTATGGAACGCCATTTCAAAGAACAATTGGAAGATTGATGTTAGACTATAGAAATTCTATAGCAGCACATGTAAGTGCAGAAAAAATCCATGATAATATTAAAGGAAAAAAAGAATCGAAATTTTACGATTATCCACAAGCTATCCAGGACATGGTTGGCGTTGCAAAAGTTTTTTCTGCTGTCAAAAGTGAAGATGGAATTAACTTTTATAATGAGATAAAAAAGGAAGCTAATACAAAGGGAAGTATTATTGGGCTGATTATAGGAGTACTTATCGCTGTTTTAATAGCCGTAGCACTATTTGTTATTAAACCATGGAACCAAATTAATAATGAACCAATAGTAGAAGATGAATTGAATATTTTAGACGACCTTCAGATAGACGTTGAAACGGAAATTCAGGCTGATAATATAGCAAAAGAATTTTGTAAGAGATTTAACAATAAAATTTCAAAAGGAATTTCGCCTGAAAAATATTCAAGATATTTTTCAAAAGATTATTCCGAGGAGCAAATAAAAGATATTATTTCTATGATGGGAGAACGTGCATACAAGGATGAAGATATAAGAATGTTTGCATTCGTAAAAGACGGAATAGTTGCTTATCAAAAGCTTGATAAATATTACTATAGTATAGTTTTAAGAAAATATGAGGACGGCTGGAAATTTGCTACAGCAAACGAAGAGTTAGCAAACGAGTTTAACAAAAAAATAGAAGAACGATATGGCGCGGATTGCAAAGATGGATATTATTCTCAAAATTTTGATGTTTTGTTCCAGGAAGTTGGAGATAAATTAGAACTTAATATAGCTACTGCCAGGTTTAACCAGTCAGGTGATTTGGAATTAGAAATTCAAATACATAATGGTACTCATGAATCGGTTAAGGGTCTTGAATTAAAACATATTAATATCGTATGTATTGATGCTGATATGGTGGAGAAAAACATTGCGTATTTGGGTGAGCAAGTTATGCAATGCAATGATGAAATTCAACCTAAATCAATAATGATTCAAAAAATGAGGATTTCAGCTGATAAATGCTTTAATATAGATTTAACAACAGTGATAGATATGAAAATTGAATATGAATAATAAAGAGATTTTATTTTAAGGAATTATGACAAGAACCAAAAAAGGTCCTTGTTTTATAAAAAAAATTAAAAAGTTAATTTTTCAAAAAGTCTCACTATATATAATTTATCAAACAAATAATAAGAAAAGGAGATAAATTGAAATGATGGAAGATGTTGCATTATATTATAGAGAGGCCAAAAAAGCATTGTTGGGTGATTTAATTAGTTGGGGGATTTTATCAGTAATTGTACTTGCTATTTGCTTTATTGCACTAGGTAATGGTTTCGAAATTATGTTTAGCAATGCAAATACATTGGTAGATTATTTAAAAGTAATTGGGGGATTAGTACTAGAGTGCGTCGTTGGGATTTTAATGACGGGTGTACCTGTGTTTGGATTTAGATTTTTTTTCACAAAGGTAAGAGTTTATATTTTTTCACTCGGAAGTTTTGTGGGTATTGTATTAACAATAATGTCATTTTTGGCGGTAGTAGTTATTGGAGGAGTAATCTATATGTTTTATAGGGTTATTAAAGATTCAATAGAGTTCCACAGGGCAAAGAAATTATTATATGAGTATTTTGCGTATCAGAATGAAACTTGTATAGCGGAATAGTTATAGATAAAAAAATGATAAATAATAAAGTGAATAAAAAACGGAGGATATTATGAAAAAATTAGGGTTTGTAAAATGGATAGTAATGGTTGCAATCTTAGGATGCTCGGTAATTTCTTTATGCGGGTGTACAAAAACGATTAACCTGGATAAGTATTTTACGTATCATATTGAAGGCGAATTTAGTGGTTCTGCTAGTATAGTAGATGAAATGGATACATCCGGATTATACGAAGCACTAGTAAAAGCTATAAATGAAAAAGATGAGTTTCTCAGAAAAAGTAAAGCCGCATTTGCATTAGATTTTATAAGTGGAGCATGGGATAAACCTTATGGATTAAAAAATGGAGATACAGTCACTTATAAGTGGACAATTAATAACGAGGCATTAAAAGAACTTGGAATCAAATTTAATGCTAAAGATGTAAAAGTAAAAGTAAAAGATTTGATGGAAGTTCCTACATTTGATCCATTTAAACATATTAACGTTACTTATTCAGGAATAAATTCTGAAGGAGTAGTTATTATTAGTAGTGATAATACTGCGGAAATGGAATATGTTAAATTTAGGTGGGAAGCAGCAAATCCTGATCCTTCAAAACTAATAACGTTTTTGAAAAATGGAGATAAAGTTTATGTTAGAGCGGAGTTAGATACTTCAAGCATTTCTGAAAATGAATTTTATCAAAAATTCAATAAAATAGTAATAACAGAAAGAAAAGAATATGAGGTACATGGTCTTATGAAACATATTAATTCAGAAAATGATATTACTCAGACGACCATTGATCAAATGGATGCTAAATTAAGAGAAGGATTTAAGAAAGAATTATCAAAAATTTGCAAGAATATGGATAGAGTTTCAGAACCAGAACTTATGGAAGCATGGTTTGGAAAAGACAATTCAGAGGGATATAAATACTACACAGATACGGTATTCTTTATATACAAAATAAAATGTGCAGATACAGAAGTTTTTTGGTATGGAAGTTTTAATGATGCTCTTCTTAATGAAGACGGAACTTTAGTACCAGATAGTACATATGATTGTTGCAAGATATATACACTGTTATTTGGATATTTAGGGGATGCTGTTAGAGTTGAAGATGGAGTAGAAATACCTGGATATTTAACATATGATGAAGCACTTTCACATAATGTTTTCCTAAGTGATCCAAACTGCACTAATGCTAAGCTTACCTTAACTAATAAATAAACGCCATAATAGTAAAAATTTCAAAAACATGATATACGATTAGCAAACCAAAAAGGCAAACAAAACATGAACACTAAAGATTTTGTGTTTGCTGAGAAGAGATAGTGCATTGCAACCTGGCAAAAAAATATAAGAGTCAATAACAAATATTTCAAAAGTCCTATGACTAATGTTAAAATAATGACATAACTCATAGGACTTTTGTTATTTTTGTATAAACAATTTCAAATCTGAAATTTTATACCAACTTTTGATTTCACAAACAGCAGCTTCTTTTATTTCTAAGTCGGCGTTTTTTACTGCCGCCGCCATATGGTTGCCTATTGAAAACGGATATTGTAGCCGGCATCTTTTATTATCTCGGCAACTTTAATTGGATGGTATATATACGGCGTACCATTGTTCCTAGTTTGTAATTTGTGTTTTTCAGCTGCGAAAGCTAAAGCTTTTGCAAATAATATTTGATCTTCCATAGTTTCTCTTTTTTTGTTATGTGTTACATCTTCAAGCTTAAAGTCCATGTTGTATTTATAGTAATATATTAACACTTATTCGAATAACTTTGAAAAATTTTTCATGCCTTACCTACAAAACAGATGGGAAATCTACAAAACATGAGTTACATGTGGTTTTAGATGCTTTACTTTATTGCACAGGTTAAATTTTTGTTGTATATTATTAAAGCACACTCGTGCGATTTAAATCTGCTTAGCAGATTCAACGGAGCATCCGCTCCTTCTGGCAGTTTCTGCCAAAAATTCAAAAACAAATATTTTAAAGGCAGAACAGACTGGCGTTTATTTATGCACTAAATCTAACCTGTACTGCCAGAAAGGCGTAACATGGAACTAAATATGACAAGAAACAACAAGGATGTGGTTTTCATCGATTTGTTTGAACGAAACAAGAAGGCATTGCTAGAACTTTTCAACTTCTTTAATGGCACGGCCTATGAAGATGAATCAACAATTGATATCGTTACAATCAAGGATTCATTGTTTGTTACAAACTATAATGACCTCGCTTTTATATTTGCTAATGTTATAAGTCTGTATGAGCATCAAAGTACAGTAAATCCAAACATGCCACTAAGACTTTTATGCTATCTTGCCGAGGAATATCAAGTGATTGTCAATAAAAACAAAAGAAGTATATACGGCCAGAAAAAAGTAATGATTCCAACTCCAAAATTTTATATTTTTTATAATGGATTAAAAGATGAAAAGGATATGAAGGTAATGAGATTAAGTGATTTGTATGGCAACAAAACAGTAACCCCCGACCTTGACTTATCAGTGACATTTGTTAATATAAATTTTGGACATAACAAGGAGTTAATGGAAAACTGCACAATTCTTGAAGAGTACTCCAGATTTGTTGATGTTGTTCACAAAAATCCATTAAAAGATGAAGACGTCAACAAACATACAAACGACATTATTGATTATTGCATTAATAGTGGCATACTGAAAGAGTACCTCAGGGAAAGGAGGGATTTCGTGTTAGGAAGTTTAATCAGAGAGTTTGATCAGGAAAAATATGATAATACAATACGAATGGATGCGTACGACGAAGGTCATGAAGCCGGAGTAAAAGAAGGTCATGAAGCCGGAGTAAAAGAAGGCCATGAAGCAGGAGTAGCACAGGGCCAGCAAAGTATGCTTGCAAAGCTTGTAAAGGATGGCGCCATAACAATGGAAAATGCCGTTCTAAATGGGTATATGCCAGATGCAAAATAAATATCATAAATAGAGCTGGCGTAAGCCAGCGAAGCGGCGATACAAGCGAAGCAATGGGTCTTAGTAGTAGAAGCAGTGCGATTTGTGGATTATCGGCTTTTTTGTGAAGAAGTATAAAGAATGAGGACAACGAAAAGTTGTCCTTTTTCAAAAAACAGTGACATTGACACTATAACGCTATACCGTTATAATTACTAAAACGAGGTGATGCGATGACTATTAAAGAAATTATTAAAAAGAAAAATATGTCTGTTTATAAATTGTCGAAAAAAAGCGGGGTTCCATATACTACTGTAAATGAAATTTGCAATGAAAAGGTGCAAATAGAAAAATGTAGTGTTGAAACTATTTATCGAATTGCGAAGGCGCTAGAGGTTTCAATGGAAGAGATTTTAGATCAATATTTTATTAAACGGAGTGATTTCGAAAATTTCAAAAGTACAATTTGCCATCGGGTAAAAGAAATGGGCGATGTTGATTTTATAATAAAAACTCTTGAAGATAAAGAAATTAGGGTTTTTTATGAACGCAAGTGGTATCCAGAAAGTTTATATTTATTAGCAATGCTTGATTATTTGAGCAAGGAAAATAATATTCCTATTTGTAATGAGTACGACGATATAAGAAATTGCAAATTAGAAACTCCTCTTTACCCTACAAGTGTTCTTGCAATGTCGGCTGCAGCTAAGAATGATAAGGCTAAAAAGCAAGCATTAAAATCCGCTATCCCTGAATTTTTGCGTTTTAACATTGTCGAAAACGAGGTAAGAAATGTCATTTGATGAAAAAATAGAATTCACAAAAGAAAATATAGATACATATTTAAAAGAAATAGCAAAAGAATATCGTAAGCAAATTGGAAAAAAATTACCTGCAGAAATGATTCTAATAGGTGGCGCATCTGTGTTGATTAATTATGGTTTTCGAGAAATGACTATAGATATTGATGCAGAAATACAAGCGGCATCGGTTATGAAAGATGTAATTAATAATGTGGGAAATAAATATAATCTTCCTAAAGGTTGGATAAACGATGACTTTAAGAAAACAAATTCTTATTCATCTAAACTACGGCAATATGCAAAACATTATAAAGAATTTTCTAATGTACTAGAAGTTTACACAATTGATTCGGAATACCTTATTGCGATGAAACTTAAATCGGGCAGAATATATAAAAGCGATTTTTCAGATATTCTTGGAATACTAGCGGAACATGAAAAGGCAGGAAAACCGCTTGACCTAGAAACTATTAAGAAAGCGGTAAAAGATTTGTATGGGAAATGGAGTTCTCTTTCAAAAGAATCGCAAAACTTTATTAACAATGTTATGAACGATGGACATTTTAGTAAATTATATAACCAAATATCACGTAAAGAAAATGATAATAAATTGGTATTGTTAAAATTTGAAAAAGACTACCCAGAAGTTCTAAAAGAAAGCAATGTTAATCAGTTAGCAAGTAAAATTCAAAGAGAAGAAAACACAGAAAACATTCTTACTGTTTTGCGAAAAAAACGCAAAACATAAATTTGTGATATCAGTAATATTTTTCCCAAACATCCCCTCTGTCAGCGAGGTCTTTTGCTGGAATTTCGTCATTAGAACCTATTTCTAGGATAAATCAGAAAGGAAGTCCACCAAAAATATCAATTTGACTTCAAAACATAGACTTCCTCTCCGATTTAGTAGCTTTTTCAGCTGCGGCTGCGCCGTCAAACTCAAAACATAGACTTCCTTTCCGATTTGAACAATTTTTCATAAACCTCTTTTCGTTGTTTTTTGTAAGCTTCAAGCAAATCTTTTTTAGCCGGCATCTTTAATTGATTTCTAATAACTCCTGCAATATTTTCTATGGCAGCAAATGTTTTGATGTTATTAGGTGTCACGACTATGCATTGCCATCCCGAATCCTTAAAAGAAGTTACGCGGTTTGCGTCGTTGTAAAATACAATGTCATTGTTGTGGACAGCTTTGCTATTGTATTCAACCACCAATTTCTTTTTGCGCCATGCTAAATCACCGCAAATCTCGGCAACGCCCATTAGCGCTCGCCCGCGCTTCGAAAGATTAACGGCGCCATTCATCTCTATTCCGCTAAGTCCATATCCGCCTCGTCGTATAGACAGCCCCAAAATAATTGCAAGCTTTGTCTCCATCGGAGAGTTTGAAGAATCCAGAACATATTTCGCAGCACGAATTGCTTTGGCGCTCCCGTGCATGTGGTTACTGCTTTTTGCATATGCAATAATTTGTTTTGGTGTAGTTAAAACAATACGCTTAGCCTGACCGAATTTTTCGTTTGGGTCAGCATAATACTTTGAACAAAGGTCAAATCCTAAACAAACTAGACTTACAAAATCCAAATGTCGAGCCGCCTGCAAAAAAGTAAGTTCTGGACATGCAACATACACTTCAAGATTTGGAATCTTAAAGAAACTGTTCGGTGGAAAAGGTGCTTTTTGGTTCCAGGTTGTGTAATATTTTCCGACATGTGTTCGATTTATGTTGTTGGAAAGAAGCGACAATGGTAACGGAAGCGAAAAGCGTTCTGCCGCGATTCGAGCAGCATTTGCAGACACCTTATATTCGGATGGCAAGTCGGTGAGCATGTGATTATTAAATGTGTAGTTATAATGTGTTGGGAAGCCACTCCTCCAAAACTCTGCCGCTGAAGGATAAATGATTGGCGTAATGATAGACATAGAAAGTCCTTTCTGAATTTTCGCAGAAACGCGATAAGATAATTAACTGGATTTTATAGTAAATTCATATTTTGTGCAAGTGCTTAGTCCAGGACATGCCCCGCCAGGACATGCCCCGCCAGAACATGCCCCGCCAAAACATAACAAATCAGAAAGGAAGTCCACCAAAAATATCAATTTGACTTCAAACCATAGACTTCCTCTTCGATTTAGTAGCTTCTACAGTATTTGACATCGGCGATGCTATCATAAACGAACACACGTTCGACAAAACGCAAGCTATATGATATAATTTGAAGTACCAATTTTATGTCGCAATTGAGGGGAAATGGAAGATATACAAAGACATTACATTTGCATAGATTTGAAGAGCTTTTATGCTTCGGTGGAGTGCGTGGAAAGAGGACTAGATCCGATGACTACGAACTTAGTTGTTGCTGACCCGACGCGCACCGAAAAGACTATTTGCCTTGCCGTTTCGCCGTCGATGAAAGCGCTCGGGGTCCCGGGAAGAGCACGTGTTTTTCAAATTCCAAAAAATATAAAATACATTATGGCGCCACCGAGGATGAAACTATACCTCGACTATAGTGCGCGAATTTACGATATCTATCTTCGCTACATCGCGCCGGAAGATATTCATGTTTACTCAGTCGATGAAGCATTCATGGATGTGACGCATTATCTTTCTTTATACAATCTATCTCCAAAAGAATTAGTCTTAAAAATTTTGGATGACATAAGAAATGAGCTCGGACTTTATGCGACGGGTGGAATTGGAACGAACCTTTATCTTGCAAAGATTGCGCTTGATATTATGGCGAAACATGCGCCGGATTTTATTGGGGAACTTACCGAAGAAAGTTTTAAGGAAAAACTTTGGGACCATCAACCGCTTACTGATTTTTGGATGATAGGTAAAGGAACGGAGGCTCGCCTTGAAAACGTTGGCATTCGAACTATGAAAGATATTGCGATGGCGGACGAACATTTGCTTTTTAGGTTGTTTGGAGTTAACGCAGAACTTATTATGGACCATGCGTGGGGGATAGAGCCGACCACGATAGAAGATATAAAAAATTACAAAACAAAATCAACTTCAATTTCAAGTGGACAGGTCCTTTCTAGGGATTATAATTATAATGAGATGCGCTTAATCGTAAAAGAAATGAGTGAGTTGTTAGCGCTAAGCCTTGTTAAAGAACACAAGATTACGAACAATGTCGCACTAACGCTTGGCTTTGCTTATAACTCGGGGCAAAAGCCCCTTAGTGCGAGCGAAACGCTTAGCGTTGTTACAAGTTCAAACAGAATTTTAACAGAGGCGCTGATGAATGTTTTTGATAGGATTGCAGACCCGAACCTTTACTATCGCAGGGCGTATATTTATTTTAATAACCTGCAGGATGAAGAATATGAGCAGTACGACATATTTACTAATCCGGAAGAAATGAAAAAGGATAGGGCTTTGCAAAGAGCGGCGCTCGAGATTCAAGATAAGTTCGGAAAGAATGCGATTCTTAAAGGGATGAACTTAAACGAGTCGGCGACAACGATAGAGAGGAACGGCCAGATTGGAGGGCATAAAGGATGAGCCCTTGGTACTGGATCGACAAGTTGATGAGCGAGATAAGAAATAGAAGGCCCGACAACATAAGACCAAAGATGCCAGTAAGCGAAAGAGCAAAGCAGTTCGCTCCCTTCGCTGCGCTTGGCAGAATGGATAAAGCCTTAGACGAAGTTCGCGAAGGACACGATATCGGTGACCCCGACCGCGAGCGCATCCTCGACGATATTGAAGATGAACAAATTTATTTTACATTCTGAATACGAGCCAACAGGAGATCAACCACAAGCAATCCAAAAACTCGTGGACGGCTTTAAGGCCGGCAACCAATTTGAAACCCTCCTTGGCGTAACAGGTTCCGGAAAAACCTTCGCAATGGCGAACGTTATAAAGGAGCTTAATAAACCTACGCTTGTAATCGCCCACAACAAAACCTTAGCTGGTCAGCTCTATAGTGAATTCAAAGAATTCTTTCCTGAGAACGCAGTTGAATATTTTATTAGTTACTATGACTATTACCAGCCGGAGGCTTATGTGCCATCGACTGATACATATATCGAAAAAGATTCAGCAATCAACAATGAAATAGATAGACTTCGCCACTCGGCAACAACGTCGCTCGTAGAAAGAAAAGATGTAATTATTATTGCTTCCGTTTCATGTATCTACGGCATTGGCGATCCCGAAGAGTATGCGCGTATGTGCGTTTCTTTAAGGCCGGGTATGAAAAAAGATAGAGATGAAGTAATAAAAGAGTTGATTGAAATTCAGTACGACCGAAACGACATGGATTTTCAGCGTGGCACATTCAGAGTGCATGGCGATGTAATCGAAGTTCTCCCGGTTGTTACAGAAAAGAACGCAATCCGCATAGAATTTTTCGGTGATGAAGTTGACCGCATTACACAAATAGATGTGCTAACAGGAGAGATAAAAGCACGTATGGAACATGTTGCGATACTTCCTGCATCGTACTACGTCGTTCCGCAAGAGCGCATGCAAACAGCGCTTGTTAATATTGCAAAAGAGTTGGAAACCCAAGTCGCTTACTTTAGAAGCGAAGATAAACTTTTAGAGGCGCAAAGAATTTATGAGCGTACAAACTTCGATATGGAGATGCTTCGTGAGACGGGCATATGCTCCGGAATCGAAAATTATTCAAGGCATCTAACTGGTCTAGCTCCTGGCGAGGCACCAGCATGTTTAATCGATTTCTTCAAAGATGATTTTCTAATAATAATAGATGAGTCGCATATGACAATTCCGCAAATCGGAGCTATGTATAATGGCGACCGTTCTAGAAAAGAAACACTTGTTAATTATGGCTTTAGACTTCCGTCGGCGCTCGATAATAGACCACTTAAATTCGAAGAGTTTGAAAGTAAAATCGACCAGATGCTTTTTGTTTCTGCCACACCAGGTAAATACGAGGCGGAACATGAGCTACTAAGAGCGGAACAGATAATTAGGCCAACAGGTTTACTAGACCCAGAGGTAATCGTTAAGCCGGTTAAAGGGCAAATCGATGATTTGCTTTCAGAAATAAATAAAGAAATCGAAAACGGAAATAAAGTTTTAGTTACGACGCTGACAAAGAAGATGGCCGAGGACCTTACCGATTATTTGAAAGAGGCGGGCGTTAGAGTTCGCTACTTACACTCTGATATTGCGGCGCTCGAGAGGACTGAAATTATTCGGGACATGCGACTAGATGTTTTTGATGTTTTGGTTGGAATTAACTTGCTAAGAGAGGGCTTAGATATTCCGGAAATTTCGTTAGTTGCAATTTTAGATGCAGACAAGGAAGGCTTCTTAAGAAGTGAAACTTCGCTTATCCAAACGATAGGAAGAGCTTCGAGAAACGCGTCGGGACATGTTATAATGTATGCAGACACGATTACAAAATCTATGCAGGTTGCTATCGACGAGACGAATAGACGCCGAAGCATCCAGATGGCTTACAACGAAGAGCACGGCATTACGCCGACGACTATAAAGAAAGCAGTAAGGGATTTAATTAGCATCACGAAGGAAGCTACTCAGGTTAGTGCACGGCTGGAAAAAGATCCTGAGTCCATGACGAAGGATGAAATTGAAAAACTTATTGCCAAGGTTGAAAAGCAGATGCGTAAGGCGGCAGCAGATTTAGATTTCGAAAGCGCAGCTTCGCTAAGAGATCAGATGCTTGAACTTAAAGAACATTTAGTAGAGTCTGACCCGATGACTAGAAATAAACGTAAGAAAAATACTAAGAAAAGAATAGAGAGAAAGTCTAAATAAGTATGGCAGCAAAAGATCAAAAATATATAAATATAGTTGGCGCTTCGGAAAATAATTTAAAGAGTGTAAACTTAAAAATTCCGAGAAATGAGATGGTTGTATTCACGGGCCTTTCTGGTTCGGGAAAATCGTCGCTTGCTTTTGATACGATTTACGCAGAAGGTCAACGCCGGTATATGGAAAGTTTGTCGAGCTATGCCAGACAGTTCTTGGGCCAGATGGAAAAGCCGAAAGTTGAGATGATTGAAGGATTGTCACCGGCTATTTCAATTGACCAAAAGGCAACGAATAGAAACCCTCGTTCTACGGTTGGAACGGTTACAGAAATTCATGATTATCTTAGACTTTTATATGCGCGTGCAGGAATTCCGCATTGCCCTGAGTGTGGAAAAGAAATCGCAAGACAAACAGTTGACCAGATGGCCGATGCTATTATGGAACTTCCTGCAGGAAGCAAGATAAGGCTCTTAGCCCCGGTTGTTCGAGGAAGAAAAGGCGAGCATGCAAAACTTTTGGAGTCGGCTAAGAAGGCTGGATATGTTCGTGCGAGAATCGACGGCGCAACCTATGACCTGGACGAAGAAATTAAATTAGAAAAAAATATAAAACATAACATAGAAATAATTGTCGACAGACTTGTTATAAAAGAGGGAATTGAATCGCGCCTCGTTGATTCGATTGAAAATGTCCTTAAACAAACCGAAGGAATAATGACGGTGCTGGTCGGCGAAAAAGAAGAACTTAATTTTTCTTCGAACTTTGCATGTCCCGATTGCCAGATAAGTTTTAGCGAGATTGAACCTAGAAACTTCTCATTTAATAATCCTTTCGGAGCATGTCCCGCTTGCGCAGGCATCGGCTACAAAATGGAATTTGATAAAGATTTAGTTATGCCGGACGACTCCCTTAGCATAAACGAAGGAGCTATTGTGGCGCCGGGGTGGGGCAGCGCTAAAAAAGAAGGAAGTTTTGCACATGCGACGCTTAAAGCGTTAGCTAAGGCTCACAAGATAAGTCTTGATACGCCATTTAAGGATTATCCGAAAAAGATTAAAGAGATGTTTTGGCATGGCGACGATATGCAAATTGATGTTTATTATAAAAGCCAAAGAGGACATGGAACGTATCCGCTAGTTTTCGAGGGTCTTATTGAAAACTTAAATAGAAGATATAGAGAGTGCCCAGATTCATTTAAGCACGAATACCAAGAATATATGCGAATTAGTCCTTGCGAGGAGTGCGGCGGAAAGCGTCTTAATAAAACTTCACTTGCGGTAACGCTGGGTGGAAAAAATATTCACGACGTTTCTGATATGACGATTAGAGATTCGAAAGAATTTTTCTCGAAACTCAAATTAAATAAAATGCAAACAGAAATTGCAGGACCAATTTTAAAAGAAGTAAATTCGCGTCTTGGCTTTTTAATTGATGTTGGACTCGAGTACTTAACGCTTACTCGTTACGCGGCATCTCTTTCGGGTGGTGAAGCACAAAGAATTCGTCTTGCAACCCAGATTGGTTCCGGACTTACGGGCGTACTTTATATATTGGATGAGCCTAGTATAGGCTTGCATCAAAGAGATAATGATAAGCTTCTTGCGACGCTAAAAAAACTTCGCGACCTCGGCAACACTTTAATTGTTGTTGAACATGACGAGGATACGATGCGTCAGGCTGACTGCATTGTGGATATTGGACCAGGTGCGGGCGAACATGGTGGAAAAATCGTTGCGCAAGGAACTGCCGAAGATATTATGAATTGCAAAAATTCTATAACGGGCGATTATCTTAGTGGGCGAATTGTAATTCCGGTTCCGACTGAGCGCAAAAAGCCGACAGGCTGGATTGAAATTAAAGGTGCAAAAGAGAATAACCTAAAAAATATAAATGTAAAAGTTCCGCTTGGAGTAATGACTGCGGTAACGGGTGTTTCCGGTTCCGGAAAATCTTCGCTTGTGAATGAGATTATGTATAAAAGTCTTGCAAAAACTTTGAACCATGCACACACAGTTCCGGGAAAACACAAAGGCATAGAAGGAACGGACCAACTAGACAAAGTTATATGCATAGATCAAAGCCCAATCGGAAGAACTCCGCGTTCAAACCCAGCTACATACACAGGAGTTTTCGATTTAATTAGAGATTTATTCGCAGCTACTAATGATGCGAAAGTGCGTGGATATAAAAAGGGACGTTTCAGTTTTAATGTAAAAGGTGGGCGCTGCGAAGCATGTTCCGGTGACGGAATAATTAAAATTGAAATGCACTTTCTTCCAGATGTTTTTGTTAAGTGCGATACATGCCACGGCATGCGTTACAACAGAGAAACGCTCGAAGTAAAATATAAGGGTAAGAGCATTTATGACGTGCTTGACATGACCGTCGAGGAGGCGTTGGAATTCTTCAAAAATATTCCTCGCATCTACCAAAAGATTAAGACACTCGACGAGGTTGGACTTTCTTATATTAAACTTGGCCAGTCGTCGACAACGCTTTCAGGCGGCGAGGCACAAAGAGTTAAACTCGCAACAGAACTTAGTCGTAGACCGACAGGCAAGACTATGTATATCTTGGACGAACCTACAACAGGTCTTCACTTTGCAGATGTCCATAAGCTAGTTAATATTTTGAGGCGGCTTTCTGAGGGTGGCAACAGTGTAGTTGTAATAGAGCATAACCTTGATGTAATAAAAGTTGCTGATTACATTATAGATATGGGACCAGAAGGTGGCGATAGAGGCGGAACAGTTTTCGCAAAAGGAACTCCAGAAGAAATCGCAAAGCATAAAGAAAGCTTCACTGGAAAATTCTTAAAGAAATATTTGAAATAAAAAAGGCTGCCTAGCGGCAGCCTAAAATTTTGCTCATGTTTTGTTTGATTAAAACGCTTGACCGTAGTACTTTTTACCTTCTTCTCTAATTTTCCGAATAACTTCAGAGAGATTTGTAAATTTACCTTTTTTATCTACAACTACACCGTTCTTGACAGCTTTGTCTAATGTACTAGCGAGTGTGATAAATGTTTGGATATCTTGCTCGTCCATAACCTTTGCAACTATATGCTGACCGCATTTACTAATTACATGTGAAAATTCAGCATATCTACTTTCAGGAGATTTAATCTTTTTATAATAATAAGTGATTACGTCTCTAGCTATGTTTTTTTCCTTAAAAGTTAAAAAGGTAAGATCCATATAGTTTGTACCTTTTTGTGCTTTAGGAAAGTTCGCATAAAAGTTGTCTTTCATTGACATAATAAAATACCTCTCTTCGTAAATATATAATTATTTTACACAAAAATAAGAGGTATGTACATAAAAATTAATTGAAAATAAAGTACGTCTGCACTAAAATATTTATTGAAAAATATATGTTGCGAAACATGTTTCGGCAACCTTAGGAGGATAAAAATGACAGGAAATAAACGTCCAGAAAATATGGCAAGAATTAATACACCGGAGTTAGCAAAAGCTTTTATCGAGGAGCAAATCGCAGAAATTAAAGCACAAGTGGGAGACAAAAAAGTTCTTCTTGCGCTTTCAGGCGGCGTTGACTCATCTGTATGCGCAGCATTGCTTATTAAAGCAATCGGCGATCAACTGGTTTGTGTTCATGTAAACCATGGGCTTTTAAGAAAAGGCGAGCCTGAACAAGTAGTAAAGGTTTTCAAAGATGAACTTGGAGCAAACCTTATTTATGTAGATGCTGTAGATAGATTTTTAGATAAATTAGCTGGCGTAGATGATCCTGAAACAAAGAGAAAAATTATTGGTGCAGAATTTATTGAAGTTTTTGCAGAAGAAGCAAAGAAGTTAGAAGGAATCGAGTTCTTAGGACAAGGTACAATTTATCCTGACATTTTAGAAAGCGATGGAATTAAAGCTCACCACAACGTAGGCGGACTTCCTGAAGACTTAAACTTCGAACTTGTTGAGCCAGTAAAACTTTTATATAAAGATGAAGTTAGAGTAGTAGGCTGCGAACTCGGCCTTCCAGATACAATGGTTTATCGTCAGCCATTCCCAGGCCCAGGCCTTGGAGTTCGTTGCGTAGGCGCAATCACTCGTGACCGTCTTGAAGCTTTAAGAGAAGCTGACGCAATCGTTCGCGAAGAAATTGAAAAGATGGATAAAGTTCCATGGCAATACTTCGTAGTTGTTCCACCTTTCCAATCAACAGGAATTAAAGATGAAAAACGCTATATGGGATGGCCAGCAATAATCCGCGCAGTCAATACTGTCGACGCAGTAACTGCCCAGGCTGCTGAAATTCCATACGAGATTCTCTACAAGATGCGTGACCGCATCGTCGAAGAAGTCCCTGGAATCAACCGTGTCCTTTGGGACTTCACAAACAAACCAGTAAGTACGATAGAGTGGGAATAACCCAGCTGTTCGATAACAACATAAATTCCACGAAAATTCGATTTTGAATTTCCTGGAACATAAAAGTAAATAAAGCTATGACTTAGACCTTTGGTTCGGAAGGACCGAGGGTCTTTTTCTTTTTAGAAAGACCTTCCCATCCGCCGCGTTCAGCCACTTTTGCGGCCTCGCAGCGGCTACAAACACTATTGAGAAAAAATTGACAGCATGACAAAATTCTCAATAGAATTGACAAAAATGAAAAGCATTGATATTATTCTCAATAGAAAAAAGTAGGAGAAATCATCAAATGATAAAAAGAGAAAAATATATATCAGAAATTCGAAGTTTTTATGATAGTGATTTAATAAAAATAATAACGGGAGTTAGAAGATGTGGGAAATCAATAATTATGGAACAAATAATTGATGAGCTCAAGAATATATCTTCTAATATTGTTTATCTTGATTTTGATGATAGAGCAGTTACGGCACAAATCGAGACATGGAATGATATCATAGAACATGTTAAAGAAAACAGAAAAGAAGGTCTTTGTTATGTGTTTCTGGACGAAGTTCAGGAAATTGAGAATTGGGCAGTTGCATGTAAGTCTCTAAGAAGGGAAAACTGTTCTGTATTTATAACAGGTTCAAACTCAAAGCTTTTGTCAAAAGAATTTACAAAAGAATTGTCAGGACGGTATGTTTCATTTAGGATAAGGCCTTTTATTTATAAGGAATTATGTGAATATGCAAAAGAATTGAATACGGATATAACTGTAACAGATTATCTTGTGTGGGGTGGATTTCCTAAAAGAATAGAGTTTTCAGATACGCAAGCTCAGCGAAGATACTTGAATGACCTTGACGAAACCATAGTTATAAATGACATAATAAACAGATACAAAATACGCAAAAGTGAAGAATTCAAAAAGCTTGCTAATTTTGTTTTAATATCAAATGCGAGAATATATTCCGCAAAATCAATTGCGGATTATATGAAATCTCATGGAATAAAGTGTAGTACAAATACTGTACAAAAGTGGATTGGGTATTTATGCGAGGCATATGTAATTGACCAGGCTCCGAGGTACTCAACAAGAGCAAAAAAGGAACTTGAGCAAAGCAAGAAATTGTTCAATTGTGATGTTGGTTTAAACTCAATAAGGTGTACCAACGGAAGGTATGATTTGACTCATAATATGGAGAATATTGTATATAATGAGTTGGTATACATGGGATATGAAGTTTCAGTGTATGACAATAACGGGAGAGAAATAGATTTTCTTGCAGAAAAAAACAGAAAAAAATATTACGTGCAAGTTGCTTATAGTGTTGAAAATGAAAAAACCTATAATCGCGAATTTTCGGCATTTAGTAATATATCGCAATTAGATAAAAAAATAATAATAACGAATGATGAAATTGATTATTCAACAAGTAATGTACAACATATTCAATTCAAGGAATTTCTAAATATGAACGACCTAGAGCACAAATAAGCGTGTGGCCGGAGCGACTGAGATAGCAAGAACGAAGCATGACATGACTCAATACGAAGGAATAAAAGTCCTTGATATAGCAAATTGGTTATTGGATAAAAAATAGAAAAAAATATAATATAAAAAATCATGAAATATAAAATAGCTTTGGCTCAGACAGAAAGTTGTTCTGACAATCAAATTAATATTGAAAGAGCAGATAGTGCGATGAAACACTCTTCGGAAGAAGGAGCAAAATTAATTGTTTTTCCGGAGTGCTTTATTGCTGCACTTTCTAAAGAAACACAAAAAGTTGACGGAGCAAATGTAAAGGCTATGCAAGAGCTTGCTAAAAAATACCAGTTATGGGTTGTTTTTGGCATGTACGAAACGGCAGATGAAAAAAGAAATTATAATACAACATTGATTGTAGATGACCAGGGGAAAATCGTTTCGATTTACCGAAAAACCCATCTATATGATGCCTTTTCATATCGCGAATCAGATTTTAATAAAGCGGGAGAAAAACTCTTTGAGCCGATAGATACTCCATTTGGCAAACTAGGGCTTATGGTTTGTTATGAACTGAGGTTTCCTGAAATTGCCAGATATCAGGCGTTAAAAGGCGCAGAACTAATTGTTGTTCCTACAGCCTGGGTAAAAGGAAAAGGAAAAAGCGAGCAGCTTCGCGTTTCAACATTATGCAGGGCGATGGAAAATGTAGTTTTTGTTGCCATGTGTGACATGACCGGAGATATTAGGGTTGGAGAAAGTGTTGTGGCCGACCCGATGGGAGCAGTGCTTGGCGAATTAGGAAATATGCCAGATGTATTGATTGTAGAAATTGATACAGAAAAAATTGTTGAGTGTAGAAAAACATTACCACTACTGGAAAATAGAAGACCAGAAATTTACACTATACAGGATTAATTCCAAAAGGCGTAGTCTGTGAAAAAACAGATTAGCTATTATACTGATAGAGTGAGAGTAATTGGAGGTGGATATGGAAGTTGAGAAAATGAGCTGTGCAGATTGCGCACTACCATTATGTAATTCAGACAGAACAGACTATTCAGATTTTTGTGCTACAAAAAAGATGGACCCAGAATTTTTAGAAAAAGTTACTGAAAAATATAATGAGCCCGAAAATCTTAAATTTATGCAGAACGCGGCGGCAGTTGAGTTCGGTGGATATTGCCAGTTAACTAGAGTTCAAGAAATAGTTGAGTTCTCAAAGAAAATGGGCTTTAAGAAACTTGGAATTGCAACATGTGTCGGACTTTTAAAAGAAACGAGAACTCTTGCAAAAATTTTAAGAAGCCATGGGTTTGAAGTATATGGAGTGGGTTGCAAAGTTGGAAAGGTTAGCAAACAAGATCTCGGAATTCCAGAAGAATGTAACGCTATTGGAAAAAGCATATGCAATCCAATAATGCAGGCAGCACTGCTCGAAAAGGAAGGAACAGAATTTAATATTGTTATGGGTCTTTGTGTAGGACATGATAGTATGTTTTATAAATATTCAGCAGCACCGGCAACAACCCTCGTTGCAAAAGACAGAGTATTAGGACATAATCCGGCAGCAGCTCTATACATGAGCGAAGGATTTTATTCAAAGAAACTTTTTGGTGATGACGAAGAAAAATAATTATAATCGGATTTTAATAAAGCGGGCGACCAAATAATTAAAAAAATTGAAGCGTGATTAGTTAGCAAAAATGAAGGCGGAAATTCTTTGCGTAGGAACTGAAATCCTACTAGGAAATATAATAAATACTAACACAGCATATCTCGCAAGAAGATGTGCTGATTTAGGACTATCTATGTACTATCAAGGCGTTGTTGGTGACAACGAAGAGCGTTTAGAAGAAGCAATTAAACTAGCGCTTAAAAGGTCGGATGTTTTAATCTTGAGTGGAGGACTTGGACCAACAAATGATGATATTACAAAAGAAACAGTAGCAAAGGTATTGGGATTAGAACTTATCTTTGATCAAGAATCTTTTGATAACATGGACATGATGCTAAAAAAACTTGGCCATGCACATTATCCGGCAATTAATAACAAACAAGCATATATTCCTGAT
Organism: Lachnospiraceae bacterium; assembly: GCA_045598285.1. Classification (GTDB taxonomy): domain Bacteria; phylum Bacillota; class Clostridia; order Lachnospirales; family Lachnospiraceae; genus RGIG5612. The sequence goes on from JAZLLU010000028.1 coordinate 48,907, forward strand.
GGTGCAAGAGCACTTAAAAATCATAATGGCACAGCACCCGGAATACTTATAATAACTTCTGCAACTAAAGCAAAAGAAAATTATCCAGAAAAAATAGTGGCACTTCTTCCGGGACCACCATTAGAATTAAAGCCGATGTTTGAAGAATATCTAGCGCCGGTTTTAAAAGAAGCCACTGGCGAAGTAATATATTCAAAGATGCTAAAGATGATAGGCATAGGTGAAGGTGCGGCAGCAGATAGAATAAAAGAGATTTTAATAAATTCAACAAATCCAACAGTTGCGCCTTATGCAAAAACGAACGAGGTTCACTTTAGAATTACAGCAAAAGCGAAAGACGCAGCCGAAGCCGAAACGCTAATCAAGCCAGTATATGAACAAATAAAAAAAGAACTCGGAGAATATATTTATTCTGAAGATGAAAATGAAACGTTGCAAGACGTAGTGGTAAAGAAAGCAAAAGAAAAAGGATTAAAAATAACCACTGCCGAGTCATGTACCGGAGGTCTTTTAGCTGGAAGGATAATTGATGTTAGTGGCGCAAGTGATTGCTTTGACGAAGGATATATAACATACTCGAATGGGGCAAAGTTTAAAACAATAGAAGTTAGTGAAGAAACACTAAAAAAGTATGGCGCGGTTTCAAAAGAATGTGCTATGGAAATGGCAAAAGGGGCAGCAAAGCAAGCAAACGCAGATGTTGCTGTTTCTACAACAGGAATCGCAGGCCCGACAGGCGGCACTAAGGATAAACCAGTGGGAAGAGTTTATATTGGAGTTTACTCAAAAGGAGAGGCAAAAGCTTTTGAATTTAATTTTAAGGGCACAAGAGAAATAGTTAGAACAAGAAGCACTGTAAACGCACTTAACATACTAAGAAAAGAAATTGAAAATTACTAAAAGAAAATTAAGTAGGGTGAAAAAATGAGAAGAAGAGGCGACGCATTAATCGAAATTAAAAATGCAATAAAAGTCTATGGTGAAGATGAAGGAAGAACCGTAGCATTAAACAACGTATCACTAAAAATCAACAAAGGGGATTTCGTTGTTATACTTGGGGAATCTGGAAGTGGAAAATCTACACTGCTCAATATGATTGGTGGAATAGATCAACTTACAAGTGGTGCGGTATATTTTAATGGAAAAAATCTTTCAGGATTTTCTGACAAAAAACTTACTATGTATAGACGAAATGAAGTTGGATTTATTTTTCAGTTTTTTAACCTTATAAACGATTTGACGGTTTATCAAAATATTACATTAGTTCCGGGTGCTAATACAATAGAGCCGGTTGTTAACAAAATATTAAAACAGGTTGGAATATTAGACAAAAAAGATAAATTCCCAAAACAACTTTCCGGCGGGCAACAACAAAGAGTTTCAATCGCAAGAGCACTAAACAAAAGAAATTCAATTTTGCTTTGCGATGAACCTACTGGAGCACTTGATGAAAAATCCGGTCAGGAAATATTGAGAATACTACAAGAACTAAATCAAAAAGAAGGCAAAACTATTATTGTTGTAACTCATGCAAAGGAAATCGCATCTTTAGCAAATAAAGTTATAAAAATGAAAGATGGTAAAATAATAGAAGAGCATTCAGAAAAAAATAATGATGAAGATACACAAGAGGTTGATTGGTAATGACTAGGAAATTACTTATTCCTATCATAAAAAGATATAAGGGCTTGTTTGCGTCAATGGTTATCGTGTCTGCGTTAGCCGTTGCTATGCTGACAGGTTTTACTTCTATGGTCAGCAATACGACTAAAGCCTATGAAAATTTTAAAAGTGAATATGGCATAGCCGACATAACTCTTTCAACTGACTTGATGTCAAAAAAGAATCTTGAAAGCCTAAAAAGCATAGAGGGAGTCGAGAACGTAAACGGTAGAATTGCACTACCGGCTTACTTAAAAACTGGCGAAAAAATCTCGACAGCTATGATTTGCACATACAATGAATCTGATTTTTCAAAACATTATGTAATCAAAAAAACTAAACCGAGCAAAGACTCAATCAATGTATCTCTCGAAAAGAGATATGCAGAAAATAACAACTTAAAAGTTGGCGATGAGTTTGACATGTATTTTTATGGCACGAAAACTACATGTTTTGTTAAAGAAACAGTTTATACGCCGGAAACAATTTATGTTCTTGCCAACAAATTTATGAAGCCAGACAACACAGGCTTTGGTTATGCGTTCTTGTCAGATGACGATTATGCAAAAGTTATTAAAGAAGTAAGTAAAGAAAATTTTGAAATAGCAATTACTGATATGATGGATGGTCTGGTTAGAAATGGAGTGACAAGGTATTCTAACCAGGTTCTTGTTACATGTACCGCAGGCAGTGACGTTGATACTGTAATTAGCAAATGCAAAGATTTGCTTGGTCAAAAAATGATAAGCGAAATGAGCTTTGAAGATTCACCAACGGCTAATTATATGGTTAAATTTACAAATACATTCAGTCGTCTTGCAATCGTATTGCCTGCATTTTTCTATTTAGTAATGCTAATAATAATTAGTATTTTCTTAAATCAAATAGTTCTTTATCTCACTACAGATATTGGAACGATGTGCGCACTAGGAGTTGCAAAATCAGACATTACAAAATTGCTTTCTATGTTTGCTTTAAGTATGTCCTGTGCAGCATTAATAGTAGGATATGCAATTGGAAAAATTCTCTCAATAATTGGGGCAATATTCTTTGAAGATATTTATCAAATTCCTAATATCCCGATAAACTTAAATATTACGCTGATTATTGTTGCAATAGTTATGACAACAATAGTTGGACAAATAGCAGTTTTGATTGCGTCTAGAAGAGTATTAAAAATCACACCAAAAGATGCAATGATTAATAATGAAACAAACAAAGCTAGTGTTCCAAAATTTTTAAGCAAACGACTAGAAAAAGCAAAGACAAACACAGCGCTTAATTTCAATATAGTATTTCATAATCCTAGAAGAATAATCGCATCGATTTTTTGCGTAATTGCAGTAACGGCAATTATGGTTTTTGCAATATGTTTTGAAACAAGCGAAGATATTTCTGTTGCGCAGGTAACGAATGGCTCTTACGACTTTGATCTTCATTACCTTTGTGCTGATGACGAAAGCGATCAAACGTATAATAAATTATCCAAATTAGAAGGAATAGACAAAATTGAAAAAATACATTACGCAACTTTGAAGATGAAAAATGCAGACAAGGAAATAGAAATGAATGTTTGCGGAATGCAAGAAGGATGTACAATGTTTAAACTTCCTGATGAAAAAGGAAAGCTTGGCAATGTAAATATTAAAGGAAAAGGTATATGGCTTAACAAAGATTACGCAGAACAATTAAATGTTAATGTAGGCGATAGCATTGAGATAAATGGGATGCAAATAAAGGTAAATGGCTTAGCTTATCAATATCTCGAAAAAATATCAGCGATGAGTGATGAACAACTTTTTGCTCTTACAAGTGATTACCAAACTGGATATATGATGAATGTTTCTGATAGAAGTGCATTGGATAATTATGTTTTAAGGAAAAGCCAGGCAAGTGTTATTAATGAAATTAAAGATATAAAAAATGATTTAAATACAAGACTTAGAGGCGCGAACCTTATGATTTCAATAGTTATTCTTTTTGCAATTATAATGAGCATAATCATAATAACTATGATGACACAAGCTTCTATAATAGAACAAAAACGATTAATAAGTACAATGCGAACATTAGGATTTTCAATAGAAGATATTTCAATTATGTGGCTTAAACAAGAAGCAATATTCTTCGCTATCGGAACGGTGATAGGTTTTCCTCTTGGATTATATGCTGAAAAAATTGCAAACAAGATGCTTATAAATGATTCGTGGAGTTTTCCGTTTATTTGCACTGTTTGGGATGTGTTAATTGTTATCGGATTTGTTGCACTCGTTTTATTTGTGGCACACTTCCTTTCGATTAAATTGATTAAAAAGTGGAATCTTGCCGATAACATGAGAAGCAGAGAGTAGAAGGTTGAATTAAGATCTATAGTATAGTAAAATTAATACCCCTATTTAAAAATAAGAGGTAAAAAATTGTTTAAAAAGATTTTGCCAAAAAAATTAATAGAGAAATTTGACCAAAACAAGGCGAAACATGTCTTGAAAAAGAGGGTTAGCGATGCACGTATTAATATGCTTGTTGAACGTGCTGTTTTTTATGGATATAAACCTTTTAATTTTAGAAAATTTTGTTTTAAGGTGGCAAAAGTTTTAATTGGACCTGTTTGCGCTTTGAGTTTGGCAATAATACTTTTTGCCGCCACATTTTTTGGTGCAAATATAACTCTTGGTGATGAAAATGCAAACCAAGAGCCTTTTGCAATTAATGAATATAACGCAATTAATGCGAAAAATAAAAATGAGATGGTTATAGGTAGCGCTGATGCTAACGGCCTTGTTTATGAAATAAAAGATAGAGTTATTCTTTCGGGAGTGGATGAACATTCAGCATACACAAAAGATAAAACAAATCTCACCGATATTGAAAACATTAGTGGCGATGAAAAACTTGAGATGCATGACGGATATGTTTATTTCGAAAACAAAAACAAGGACATTATGTACGAAGGAACTAGCAAAGAGAAAATGCCAGTCGGCGTTAGCGTTTCGTATTACTTAGATGGCAAAAAAGTCTCTCCAGATAAAATCGCTGGAAAGAGTGGTCATGTAATCATTCGCTTTGATTATACAAATAGTACACTTTATACCGAATATGTTCCTTATATTGCAATGAGTGCAGTTGTTTTAGATGCAGAAAAATTCAGCAATATAAAAACTAACGCAAATGTAATAAGCACTGGCTATAACGTTTTGGCTTATGGCGGAACAATTCCAGGCTTTAAGGAATATATCACTCAAAATGGTCACGGTGATATCAATATTGATGTAGACAACTATGTTCAAATAGAAGCAGATACAACAAATTTCTCAATTGATTATACATACACAATTTTCACGCAAGGATTTTCTAAATTGATAAAAGATGAAACGCTAAATCAAATAGATAGCGCTAGCAAAGTTTCTTCGATTGATATTCCAACAGACCAAATTACAACATATATTTCAGAAATTCTTGATGGAACGGATGTTTTTGCTGATGCGATGAAAAAACTCGAAGAAGGCTCAGAAAAATTAACTGATGCATCTGGTAAGGTTGCGATTGGCTCTGCAGAATTAAAAGATGGAGCAAAAGATCTTTCAAATGGAATTAGAAGTTTAGCAGATGGTGCAGCAATGTTGGCAGATGGCTCTAAAGAAGCTGTAAGTGGCGCAGATGAATTAGTAGAAGGTGCAGGAGAATATAAAACAGGATTAGATGATTATGCTCAAGGCGTAAAAGATTTGAATGAAGGAATTGCTGAACTTAATTCAAAATTAACTTTTATGCCGGGCCTTTCAAATACATTAAAAGAGATTGCTGAATTTTTAAGCGATGTAGAAAATTTCACGGAAATTATTTCTTCGTACAGCGAAGTTATTAATGCAGCAATAGAAAATTCTTATTTAGCAGATGATAATGAAACGGCACAGAAGTTACAATCTCTTCTATCGGAACTTTCATCAGATGGATTTTTCATGACAAATATGCATTCGATAGTTACACGAATTGCAGATATGCTTTATGAAATCGCAGATGAAGTTGATGCACTATATGGAGCGGCAACTAAGATAGGCGAAGGATCACAAAAACTTGCTGACTCATCAGATGATTTAAAACAAGCTTATGGAGACTTGCATACAGGCGTGACGAAACTAGGCGATGGCATTAATAAAATGGATGAAAATATTACAGGACTTAACGCAGCCTCGGAAGATGCAGCTGATGGAGCCGAAACAATAGCAATAGGCAGTGCAAATGTAAGCGAAGCCGTAAATCAATTGGACGTAGGTATCAACGATTTAAGCAACGGCATTAAAGATGTTAACAAGGGTTTTGCTGAATTTAGAAAAGGAATTTTAAATCTTAAGTCAATAAAAATTGGCGGAAGCATTTACACAAAATCAGATAATTTGAGATATCTAATAAACAGAATAAAACAAATGAAACAATCCGATGGAAAATATTTTTCATTCAGCGGGGCGGATGCAAATATTACTGGCGAAACCACCTATGTAATTAAAACAGACGGATTTTAAAAAATAAAAAGGGGAAGGAAACATGAAGAACAAAAAAATTTTTCTGGTGCTTATAGCCGTTTCTCTTTGCGCAGCATTACTTTGTGGCTGCTCATATAAACAAAAGAGATATAAACCAGAAGATTACATTCTTGAAGTTGAATACAAAAAAGATTTCAAAATTCTTCAACTTAACGATATCCATTTAGCAAACAAAGATAATCGAAGAGAACAGTACGATTATCTTGACGGAACAATCAAGGCCGCAGACCCAGACATGATTATTATGTGTGGCGATTTGTTTACATTTGCAGATAAGACAGTTGCGTTAGAACTTTTTGATTTTATTGATAGCTATGGTGTTCCATGGACTCTTACATTTGGTAACCATGACGAGCAATGCTATTTCCCAATTGATTGGGTAACAAATGTGCTTAATAATTATGGTTCTAATTGTGTGTTTAAGGATATCCAAGATGATGACGTTTTTGGTAATTCTAACTTTGCAATCAACTTAATGGAAGGATCAAAGATTAAAAAACAAATTATCATGATTGATAGTAACCGTTATAATTACGGTGAATATATCGGTTATGATTATATTAAACAAGACCAAATTGATTGGTACGAAAGAATTGTAAATTACACAACAAAGCAAAATGATGGACAAACAGTTAAGTCTTTAGCTTTCTTCCATATACCACTTCCAGAGTTTGACACTGCATGGAACGAAGCATCTCACGGTGGAAGTATAGACACAGAATATATTTCTGGCCAACAAGGTGAAGATACATGCTGCCCACAAATCAATTCAGGTCTTTTTGATAAGATGCTTGAACTTGGTTCAACAGAAGGTGTCTTTGTTGCACATGATCACAAATCTGATTATATAGTTAAATACAAAGGAATCATTTTGGCATACGGTGTAAATTCAACAGATAGAATTTATTATACTGACGGACTTATCGGCGGACGTGTTATCACAATATGCGATGACGGAAGTTTGGAGTTTAATGATATTTTACATTCTTATGAGGAGGTTAAATAATGAAGAAGACAAGAAATATTATAGTTCTTATTGCATTAATACTCGTTGGCTCATTCGTTACATTTTATACATCTAACCTCATCATGAGCGATGTATCAAATATGTTTTATGGAGTACATAATGCTGACTGCATAGCAAGTTTGCCAGGATTTTTGTTTGCTGTTGAATTTGTTGCAGTAACAATCTATTTTTTGCGAGTAACAAGAAGAAATCAATATAAAAAGAAAACAACACTCTTATATCTTAAGTATCTTCTTTCACTTTCGATAATAGGTTTTCTTTCGTCATTTTTCGCTGGCTTTGTAGTTTATGATTCAATTCTTGCACCTTATCCATTTCCAGGTTACACATTGCTTGGAATTATCGTGCATGCATTAATCATAGTTGGCTCAATAATAGGAATTATCAAGGTAAAGAAAACACCAGACGATACAGAAAAAAGAAGAATTGACTTTGGATATGTTGTTTATTCAATAGCAATCTTTGTTATTATATTCATCACATATAATCGTTTAGGAGCTTTGATGTGGGGCGTTACATATATCCAGGTAAGTTCACTTTGGCTTACATTCCCATTCTATTTATCATTGCTCTTACCACTTGCGTTGATGATTCATATACTCCTTTATTTCTACGGAGTATTTAATAAAAGACCTGTTGTTGCGATTGTTTACGATGTTATTTTCCTTATTGTAAACGTTATGTTAGGAACGGCAGTTTTTTGGATCGGCGCAGTTAATACCGCTTTTATTTCTGCTATTTCTCCAGCGCTTTCACTTGAAAGACTTTGGACAAAGCCAGTAGATAATATAATCCATTTCGTAGTATTGTTGTTTATAGGTCTATATTGTTTGTATCTCTCAATTAAACTTTACAACAAAAAGAAAAAAGGATTAATTTAATAAAGCAATATAAATTAAAAGTGCTCGCTGAAGGCGGGCACTATTTTCGAGGGGACTTGATATGATTACTGAAAAACTTAACTTGTTAAAATATGAAGTACCAGAAAGTTGGTATGAGAACGTTTACCATGACAAAAAAGAATGCTGCAGTTCGGCACGTTCATTTAATATTTTGCATGAAGAAAAACCAAAAGAGTGTTGGCTTTTTATTCATGGCTACAGAGGTTATCCGGGTGAGTTGGTTCGCCCAGCAATAGACCTTTATGAGTTGGGATATGATATTTATGTGCCACGACTTCCGGGCCACGGAACATGTCACGAAGACTTTGAAAAATCTCATGGAAAAGATTGGATGACTCTTTCAAAAAATGCTTTAGAAGATTTAAAGGGCAAGTATGAAAAGGTTCATCTTTTAGGACATTCAATGGGAACATCTATCTGCGCTATTTTAGGTTGTGACGACCCAAAGGTTGGAAAAATTGTTTACGCATGTCTTAGTTTTGAAAATAAAGAGATGCCACTTCCTGCGAGATTGATGCTTAGATTTCTTTCTGTATTCACACCGAAGGTGCATTGCAAATGGCACGCTAGCAGTAAGTACCATCAGCACTATGAAGGAGCACCTTGCGACGAACTTTACCTCGGAAACGAATATTGGCAATATTATTTTACGAAGCAATTGATTGATTATTATAAGATTATGAAAACGGCTTTAAAGACTGTAGAAGAATTCCCACATGAGCACCTTGTAATCTTCCCATCGAAGGACCACATAATAACAGAGCCTTCAGTTGAACTTATGAAAAAGGCAATTGGTAATAAGGCTAATGTCGTAAAAGTAGAAAATGGAACACATTCGATTTTCTATGATAAAGATCCAATAGCAGAAGAAACAGCCGTCCAAGCAATTTTAGAATTTGCAAAATAATAAAATAAAATCTCGCTTTATGCGAGATTTTTTATATCATGTTTTCTTTTCTTTTTTCTCAATGGCAGTCGGTACTAAGCCATAAAGTCCAACGCCAAATATAACAATTATCGAACCTATTATCGCAAGCAACCCCATTTTTTCTCCGCAAAAAATTGCTACAGGGATAGGATTGAAAATCGGTTCTATGCAAAGAAGCAAAGAAGCTTCCACTTTATCTATCATTTTTATTCCAATAGAGAACAAAAGATTTGCAAGAGCATATTGGAAGATTCCTAAAATTAAAATCCAAATAATATTTGTCTTGTCAAAACTTGGCAAAGGACCAGCTAATACTATAGGAAGACAGACACAAAAACTAAGAGCATTGCTTAATATTAAACTTCCGTTTCCGTCAACTTCCTGCCCGTTCATTAAAATTATTTGTCCTGCATAAGTTATGCCCGAAAGCAAAGCTAAAATATTTCCCAAGACATGAGTCATATCAATCGAGTCTAGGAATGAAAGCACGCATCCTCCAAATACGAGAAGCGTTAAAATTATTTCACTGATTCTTGCCTTTCTCTTTTGGAAAATAATTGCGTAAAGAAAAACAAAAATCGGCGCAACATACTGAAGAACGATTGCGGTTCCGGCTGTTGTAAGTTTAATCGATTGAACATAAAGGATACTCGTTATTGTTATAGATAAAGTTGCTAAAACATTTGTTTTAGTCAATTTGATTTTCAAGATTTCATTAAGCTGAATTTTCGGATCAGCTTTTTTCATAGTAACGATTCTAAAAATGTAAAGCACAATTAAAGAAATAATTGCACGAGCACAAATAATAGCAGGAGTGCTCCAAGTAATTGATTTGACGCAAACGCCCGTTAGCCCCCAAAGAAGTGCAGTAATTATTATAATTGTTCTTCCTTTTCCTCTCGCGCTCATGTTCCGTATTTTACCACAAACTAATTCAATTAGTGCATAATAAATTTATAAGTGATAAAATAATAAAAATAATTTTTTGGAGGCGAAACATGAGCATCGAAAAAGCAAAAGCATATTTAAGAGAAGTTGGTTTTGAAGATAGAGTAATGGAGTTTGAAGTTTCTAGTGCGACAGTAGAACTCGCTGCTAAGGCTGCGAATGTTTTGCCAGCGCAAATAGCAAAGTCTCTTACATTTAAGGTTGATGAAAAACCGGTAATGATTCTTTGTGCAGGTGACACCAAAATAGATAACTCTAAATATAAAGGAAAGTTTAGCTGCAAAGCCACAATGCTTTCGCCAGAAGAAGTTGATAATTTAATTGGGCATTCAATTGGAGGCGTTTGTCCATTCGGAATTAACGAGGGAGTAGATGTATATTTAGATGAATCGTTAAAACGTTTTGAATATATTTATCCAGCTTGCGGAAACAGCCAAAGCGCAGTAAAACTTACACCTGAAGAACTCGGACAAATATCAAAATTTAAGGAGTGGATTGACGTTTGTAAACTAAGAGAAGAGTAGTATATAGTTGAGTATAAATTATCAGTAAAAATCTGCCCTGAAGCGAAAAGAAACAGGGCAGAATTTTTTTGAATATTTTTTAAAAAAAGTTTAAAAAAGTAATTGACAAAGCATTTTTAGAGTGATATTATATTCAAGCTGTCCCCTTAGAACCAGGGACAGTATAAAATAAGAAAAAAGCTTGATTTTACAAGGTTTTTTGGAAGGCAACTT
>JAZLLU010000029.1:0-3107 GCA_045598285.1 Lachnospiraceae bacterium
AGTTTCCGCCAAAACCTCTAAAACATGAATCGGCGTAGAAAAAGTAGTGAAAAGTTTCCGCCATTTTTAAAATCAATGATTTGGCGGAAACTTTTCTGAAATATTTCCGCCACGATGCAAAAAATTCGAAATGGCGTAGAATAATCGTAAAATATTTACGCCGATTGACCAAAACAACACTTTGGCGGAAACTTTCTTGGTCAAGGAAGCCTCGAGTGTTTTTTTGTCAAGGAAGGTGCGAGTGTTTAGGACATGAAGCAGCTGACGCGACGTGAAAGGGGCGAAAGCCCCGGCGGGAATCCCACCCTCAATATTCATTTGACAAAATTTATTTAGTGGATTATCATTTAACCAACAAGTCAAACATATCTAAAGAAAGTTGGTTAACATGTCAGTTATAGAAGAAGTAATGCTTGAAGAATATGAACGCTCAATAAGAATAGAAAAAGCTATTCTTATTGAACAAGAGCAATTACCAAAAGGATCAATCCAAATAAAAAATATTGCGAATAAACAATATAATTATTTAATGTATCGTGAAAATAATAAGGTGATAAGTCGTTATATAAAACCAGAAGAACTGGATTCATTAAAAAAACAAATCCAAAAACGAAAAGAAAACCAAGCTGCATTAAAAGAACTAAGAAAAAGTAAAAAACAGATAATTAGAGCTCTAGGGAAGGAATACATAGATGAGCATACAAAGTAAAGAATTTACAGAATTTATTAAATTGTTAGATAATAGTGGCAGTCTTCCATATGTAGTTCTTGTAGGGCTTGGACTGAATATATTTATAAAGAAACTAGATTGCTAAAAGATTTTGCGCCTAATGTTAAAACATTAGATATTGATTTTTTGTTGAAGAATCTTAAGAAGCCAAAAGAATCAATTAATTTAATGAGAATAGCAAAGCCGGAAAACTATAAGGCAATGTGCGACGCAATACTAAGCTGTAGAAAATAAAAAATGAAAATACACACAATTACGCTGAATCCTTCAGTAGATAGAATTTTATATCTTGAGTAGTGAACTATCATCGGGCTTTGATATAGAATTAGCTAAGAAACTAGAAAACGAAGTTATAGTAAAAGAATTGTAAGTAGACATTTCAAAAAAATATTAATAAAAAAGGGCGCTTGCACAAGCGCCCGATTTTTTTCATGTTTCGCATTGTTTTACTTCGTGCCACGCTCAGTTTTGTCTAAGTATTTAGCGTAAGTCATAACACTAACTAAGCAAGCAAGTATAAATACAACAGCTGCTGATAGAAGTTCAATAGTTGGATTAACTATAAGCATAACAATTATATAAATGATATTGATAGCTAAAAGTATTGCGCAAAATACAAATGATTTCTTTTTTCCTAAATCCAATCCGGTTGTTAGCACTAACATAATAGCAAATGAAAGTACCCACAATAATGTAGCAACTTCAAAAGCATCATAAAATACTGCGATTACAACTTGGAATGCAAACGTAATTGTTACTAAAGCAAGGAAAAACTTAAAGTAAAGAGCAGCATTTTTTGAATAGCCAAAAAACATATAGTAAATTGCATAAATAAGTGTAATAACCTTAAGTATAAGTGATACTAACTCTAAAGGTTCATTTACTATTGAAATATAACAAATACTAGCAACTAGAGCTGCTACAATAAGTACAATACTTAAAATAAGAATTACTTTGTAAATAGGTTTGTCTGTTCTAAACATTCTTATTATCTCCTTTTTCAAAACGAGAATATTTCTTTCAAAATATTATATCAATAATTAGTATCTTAATACAAGTTAACTAAGCTTTTTTCTTTTTGCGATTTATTATAGCAAAAAGCACCTTGTCATGTAATAGCAAGAACAGTGGTATTACGATATAAGCTATAAGTAAGGCTACCGCATTCATATGAATTGGGTGTTCTACAAATAATTGTTCGGCGGAGTTTGTCTGTGGCAAATTCAAAATATCTTTAATTATATGAACGAATGATAAGTGAAGTATAAGGATAAGAAATGTATGTTGTCCTATCCAAATAAGGAATTTTGAAACCACAGGAATCTTTTCTATAAGTTTTGAAACATTAACAATAAAGTATGTTCCAATAACTCCGATAATAATCATTACATAAGTTTCGCCGGCACCTAGTGCAGTTGTCGTTCCAAGTTCGCCAGCACCGATAAAGCCTGCTCCATTAAAGAGAAGCTCTATTATTGCGATTGCGGCAACGCATACAATACAATTTATAATAGTCCAATATTTCTTTGAAGGTTCTGCAAACAAAAGATTTTCTTTCTTGCAATAAGCGGCAACTATCATCAAAGCTGCGATAGCAGGAGCGTCTTGGATGCCCCATGGAAGAATAATATTAAAAGCTAATAATAGTGTCGAGATGCTGCAAAGACCTACGACACATGAGATAAGGCGCTTCCCATTTACAATAGCCCAATCAACCACAGCATAGAAAATAAAGTTTGCCATTACTAAATATTGAAGAAACCAACAAGGACCAAGCAATCTTTGGAAAAGTACTTGTGGCATATTCCATCCGATTAATTTTGCTCCCCATTTAGAAATAGCAAAAACAAAATATGATTTCAATAATTCTGGAATGGTTGCCTCGCCTCTAATAAGAAAATAAGCGCCCATGACTACGAAAACAGCCAAAGAATATATCAAAAGTGGCAATAAAATTTGTACAGTTCTTTTTTTGATGTTTTGGAGATAAGTAAGTCCTTTATTTTTGTAATTGTATCCAGACATAAAAAAGAAATAAGTAAGAAGATATCCAAAAAATATCGCAAATACAGCGCCGACAGGTTTAGAAACTTGGTAAGTATGCACTGCAATAACTAGCATTATGGCTAAGCCTTTTGCAATATCTTGCGAAAGCATCCTTTTTACGGATGAAAAATTTTTTCCCATTATTTCATCTCCCAATAAAACTACATTTTCAGTCGGTATTATACCACGATGCTAGTGTAAAGTTTTTGTAGGAAAAATAAAAAAATAGAAAGCACCTGATTCCTATGTTAGGATTTAAGTTGAGAAAACAATAATCCAAGGAGGTGCTTTCATGATTAATAGTATACAACAGTTTCACAAAGATGGAACA
>JAZLLU010000030.1:0-13714 GCA_045598285.1 Lachnospiraceae bacterium
AAAAGTAAGTTCCAGTGCAGAACTAAAATCCACAAAGGTTTAAAAGTATGCATGTTTTCAAAAGTTTTTAACGATAATCCGCGCGCCTGATGTATAATTATATCGAACAAGGTCAAAAATAAGAAAATCAGGGCATAGCAAACAAGCCAAATAGAATGGGGTGTGAAAAATTTAATTCTACTTGGTGGGAAAGAGATTTTATGAATCGTTAAACCTTGGCTCCTGACAACAGATCTGACTTTGTTTATCAGGGCGTTGCTTCAGGGTCAAAAGCAGCGCCTTTAATCAAGTTTCTTGCCTCACCTAATAAGGCATGGCTTAAGATTCACTTCATCCGGATCGATGCTCTTAAGGTGAAGCGGGAGCAGGACCTCAAGCCCCCATGCCTGTAAAGCGACTTGATAGGGGGTAGCCCCATTCAGACTCTGCCTGGGGACAGAATTGATGTGGTTTACAATGAGATTCAAGTCCCACTGGGTTAAATACTCAAAGTTTGAGCCTTTGGGAAGAACTTCACGAAGCTTTGTGTGTACGTTTTCAATTCCGCCCTTTTGTCCGCTGCGCATGGGATCGCAATAGTAGACGCTAGTCCTCCGGAAATCGTCGATGCCGGTTTCCAATCCTTCCGGGTCGCCGAATTCCACGCCCCTGTCTGTAAGTATCGTCTCGAAGATAACATGAAAAGTGGTTGTACCGAGACGGCTTTCAAGACGGTCAAAGACAGCTTTTACAGCCCCTTTCGTACATCGGTTCAGAAGGTAAGCAAGAAACAGCTTTTCGTCCCTGAAATAGAAGGTCAGGATACACTTATTGGAATCTCTGGATGATTTAACGGTATCCATTTCAACGATGTGCGTAGGAGGAAGCTTAAGAAAGTCGCTGTAAAGCCTGCCGATAAACACTTCTCGATCCGTGATCTGTGTCTTATGGCATTTACGGGGTTTGAACTTTACCTTGCGTTTCAGATCGATGCTGCGTCCGGAAAGCAGACCCATTTCGATGTACTGATACATCGTCCTTACAGACAAGCCAAGCTCGGGATGCCCAATGAGGATCTGATAAGGAGATTGTCCCTGAGCAAGAAGCGGAGTGATGATGCGGTCGATCTCATGCAGACGCTTTATCGGGAAATGAACACCGGATCGGGAGCTCGTCAGAAGATCTCTGTACTTCCGATCGGCAAACAAGGCGTCATAACGATACTTGTGAGGAACAGTACAGCGAGCATGGCTTTTGCTGCAGCCGTTACAAACATACGGAGCGCGTGTAAGCCTGCTGCAGTGTTCCTTGTCAAAGTACTTGCAATGCTGATTGCAGCTGGGACAGGATCTGCACTTGATGCCGCATAGGATGATCTTACCGCATACGTTGGTGTAATTGCAATTAAAGCGTTTCGTGCAGAAGTTGTGGGCATTGTAGAAAAAGCCTTTTCCGGAATGGTATTCGGATAGACGGTGTCTGAGAACCTCCTTTGAGATAGTGGACGGATCCTTGCATAGATACCGAGCAATATCCTTAAACGATATATCTGCATTCAGGCTGTTCTCGATATAAAGGCGATCCTGTACGGAAAGATGCTTGTGATTACCGGGGATATCCCTACTCATGATGTACTCCTTCCCCTGTTGTCAGAGCCAAAGTACATTATAAAGTATGCGGGAGTAAATGCATACTGTGCAAAGGTAAATGCTGCATCATGCAGAAGGTGTAGAATTTAAAATTTCATTTTAGGTTTGCCGTCAGAGGCGAAAAAAATGATTGACAACACAAAATGCATATGATATTATCATAGGGCGCCTCTAAAAGGTGCCCTATGAATCGACGCGGGGTAGAGCAGTCCGGAAGCTCGTCGGGCTCATAACCCGGAGGTCGCAGGTTCAAATCCTGCCCCCGCTACTCTTTGAAAATTGGACAAACGCCCACTCGCTACGTGCTTTGCACTTCGCTCGTGGACGCAGGATTCATATTCATGAATCAACAAACGCCCACTCGCTACGTGTTTCACACTTCGCTCGTGGACGCAGGATTTGTAAATACAAATCCTGCTACAAATTTTCAAAAATAAATTTTTGCAAGCAAGCTTGAAAATTTATTTTTAAAAATTTTAGCGTTTGTGCTTACAAATTTTTACGCCCAGATAGCTCAGTTGGTAGAGCAGTGGACTGAAAATCCACGTGTCGCTGGTTCGATTCCGGCTCTGGGCATTTTCTATGCAAAAAAATAAAGAAAAGGTTTGCTAAAAGCGTCCACTGGACGCTTTTTTAACGCAAAACTGAAAATCCACCTAGTTCGATTCCGGCTCTGGGCACACAAAAAACCTTGAAGTTATCTTCAAGGTTTTTTATTGTAATTCATTCCGATAAATCAATATTTATCAAACTTTATTTTTGCTACTCTCGTTCCATGTAACACATTTTCAAAAATAATTTAGGCCGTAATAAGTCAACTTTTGTACCCCATAAAATATTAGATTAAAAAAATTATTAATATAAAGCGCTAAATTTGTCATAATAGTCAACAATAACAGCGCTTTTGTTGGACAAATGGCTGTTGAGCTTATCCTGAGTTTATAAAAAAATTTTGTATGGGTACAAAACTAGTAAAAATACGGCGAAAATTTTTTTTAGTTTATATGAATGAAGCCGTAGCGAAAGCGATTGCAATGCGTCATAGAAGTAGTAGAAGCGGTTAGGCTTGTGGATGATTGGCAAATCCATAACCTAACAGATAGATTATCACCACAACGGCATTATCGACTTTCGCCATACCCTAATTATGCAATATTATATAGAAGTCTTGGCAAATTTATGGTAGTATAAAGGACGGAAAAATTAGGATTTTTTCGTTAGAATTATGCAGAAAAAATCCTAAGAATTGTATGAATAAACAAAAAAAAGAAAGAAAAAATGATGACTTCATGGATTGAATTTATCAAAATATTTGAAAGACTTGATGAAATAAATATTTGCGTAACAGGGCCAGATACTGATATGCAAATTTTAGGTCTTACATATGATTCGAAGAAAGTTAATAAAGGAACTCTCTTCGTTTGCAAAGGAATAAATTTCAAAAAGCAATATTTAATTGATGCACTTGATAGCGGAGCAATAGCTTATGTAAGTCAAGTAGACTATGCTGCTCAAGAGAACGATTTGCAACTAAAAAAACGTTTAGCATCTACGCCACATGTTATCGTAAAAGATATAAGAAAATGCATGCCAGATATGGCAAGAGTATTCTATAAATTCCCAGAAGATCAATTGAAAAAAGTTGCAATAACGGGAACGGCGGGAAAGACGACGAGTGCTTATTGTGTAAAGAAAATTTACGATGAGTATTTAGCAGCAAATAATAAGAATCCGATGAGTATGTTTTCATCAGTAGAAATAGACGACGGAAAAAGCGTGGAATTTTCACCAAACCAAACAACTCCAGAAAGTTTCGAACTATATAGAAGATTTTTAAATGTTTATGAAAGCAAAAGAGAATATGTTGTAATGGAAGTTTCTTCGCAGGCACTTAAAGTTGGAAGAACATCGGGAATAGAATTTGAAACAGCAATATTTACTAATATTTCAAATGACCATGTAAGTTCCGTAGAGCATCCAACATATGAAGATTACTTAGAAACAAAATTAAAAATATTTAAGCAGGCAAAAAATGCGGTAATAAACATAGGAAGCGATGACATCGATAAAATATTAGATGCGGCAAGCAGTTGCGAGAAAATAGTGACATATGCAGCCACAAAAGAACTTGAAAAAACAATTTCAGCAAAGCCGCAATGTACATTTAATGAAAACAAAGAAACTTTAAGTAAAGCAGATTATAAACTTCTTAGCGTAAATGAAGGGCAAGAAGGATTAACCTTTACGATAGAAGGACCAGATTTCAAAGAAGAGTTTACTATGCCGATGCTAGGAACATTCAATGCAATGAATGCGCTAGCAGCAGTTGCATATTGTCATAGCAGCGGAGTTGAAGTTGCGCATATAAAAAGTGGGTTAGCAAAAGTTAGCGTGCCAGGGCATATGCAAAAATTCACTAGTCCTGATAACAAAATAATTGCATTTGTAGATTTTGCACATAATGGATTAAGTGTTGAAACGGTTTTAAGTTCAGTAAAAAGACTTTATCCAGATAGAAAAATTGTAAGTGTGTTTGGAAGTACAGGCACAAAGGCAGTAAACAGAAGACTAGACATGGGGAGGGCAGCAGGACCAAACTGCGATATGTGTTATTTGACTATGGATAGTCCGGATAATGAAAGTGTAATTGATATTGCAAAAGATATTGCAAAGGGCGTAGAAGAAAAAGGTGGCAAATATATTATCGTTGAAGATAGAATTGATGCGATAAGAAAAGCTGCAATGGATATAAAAGAGCCGGCTGTACTTTGCGTTTTAGGAAGAGGCGCAGAAGAGATGCAAATTATAGACCACAAGGCTGTGCCATATATGTCGGATAGCAAAATAATAGAAAAGATTTATAAGGAAATTTATAAGTAAAAAAATGATTTCTACAGACACAATGCTAATTTTGGATTTAGATGGAACGCTTTGGGACTCCGCTAAAGAAGTCGCTATTTCATGGAATGAAATTTTAGAAAAAGAAATTCCAAACATGAAACCGCTTGATGCAAATTTCATTCACTCAGTAATGGGACTAACGATGAAAGAAATAGCAGACAAAACCATAATTGGCATAGATGAAGAAAACAAAAGAAGAATATTTAAGGCGTGCGAAGTAAACGAAGTTGAATACTTGAAAGTCACGGGCGGAGAACTCTTTCCAAACGTGAAAAGCACACTTAGCGAACTTAAAGAAAAAGGATATAAAATGGCAATCGTAAGCAATTGCCAAAAAGGATATATAGACGCCTTCCTTACATCGATGGATATGAGACAATACTTTGTAGATACAGAAGAATGGGGAAACACATTAAAGAGCAAGGCTGAAAATATCCGTCTGGTCCTGTCCCGCAACAATTTTACTAAAGCGATTTATATTGGGGATACGGCAAAGGATATGAACGAAGCAAAAAATGCAAACATACCATTCATACATGCAAGCTATGGATTTGGAAAAGTAGAAAACCCAGACGGAGTAATCACAGATTTTTCAAAATTATTAGACGTTATTCAAAATTATAATCTTGAGTAGAGCTCCGAGCGCGAGCAGGAAGGCACCATGCAAGCAGGGTCAGGGTTCCCTGCGAAACAATGGGAGGTGTCCTGCAGGAGCGAGGAGGATAACTCAAGGAATATAAAAAGTATAAAAGGAGAAGAAATATGGAACAAAAATTTGTTGTTAGTACAGATTCAGGATGCGATCTTGATATTTCAATATTAAATGAAAATAAAATATATGCGTTCCCATTACAATATGAACTTAACGGAGAAATAATTACAGATACAATGGTGCAAGCAGATTGTCATAAATTTTATGATGGCATGAGAGAGGGCGATGCACCTAAGACAAGCCAAATAAATCATTTTCAATTTGTTGAATACTTTAAGCCAATCGCTGAAGAAAATAATAATCTTCCAATTGTGCATATAAGTCTTGGAAGTGGAGTTTCAGGAACTTTTAATAATGGATGTCAGGCAGCTGAACTTATTAAAGATGAAAACCCAGATGCTGATGTTAGAATGGTTGATTCAACACTTTGCTCAGTAGGATATGGAATGCTTGCACTCGAGGCTGCGCGTATGAGAGATGAAGGAAAAACGGCCGAAGAATGTATAGAGTGGCTAGAAGAACATAAAGGAAATATGAACACATGGTACACAACAGATGAACTTAAATACCTATATAGAAGTGGCCGCGTAAGTAAATTAGGTGCAATTATTGGTGAAGCATTAAACATATGTCCAATCTTAAACTTAGACCTTGAAGGACATTTGATTGTTCAAGAAAAAGTTAGAGGACTTAAAAAGACATTAAGAAGAATCTATGAAATAGTAGATGGAATCGTAGAAAAACCAGAAGAACAAACCGTTTACGTATGTCATTCAGATATTCCAGAGCAGGCACAAAAATGGGGCGAAGAATTGAAAGAACATTACGGCTTCAAAGAGGTAAAATACACTTATATTGGACCTACAATTGGTTCAAATTGTGGCCCGGGACTTATGGCAATCTTTTTCTGGGGAAAGAAAAGAAATATGGACGGATACAAAGGCTAAATATAAAGAAATGCTATAAGCCATCCTTTGAAAAAGGGGTGGCTTTTTCTTGTATTTTTAAAGGGCTTGGGGTAAAATGTATAGGTTCGCTAAAATATAATAAGAAGAAAAAGATTAATAGGTGTGAAAGGAGATTGTTATGTCTGATAATATTACAGCAAAAATGCCTTGGAAAGATCATATGGGAGAGTTGCCTCTACATTTAGATTATTTTGAAGGAACTATGTATGAAGGCGTAAAGAAAATGGCAGAAACATATCCAAACAATATTGCTTTTGACTTTATGGGAAGCACAACAACATACAAGAAAATGCTTTTCGAAATTCAAAGATGTGCAAAATCGTTAAAGACTCTTGGCGTTCGTGAGGGAGACAAAGTTACAATTGCACTTCCAAACTGCCCTCAAGCTATTTATGCTTTCTATGCACTTAACTGCATAGGAGCTGTCGCAAACATGATACATCCACTTTCGGCTGAAAAAGAAATAGAGTTTTATCTTAATGAGTCAGACAGTGTTACAGTAATTACACTTGATCAATTTTATAATAAAATCGAAGCAATTCGTCAAAATACAAAAATTGTTAACGTAGTTATTGCAAGTGTTAAAGATGAACTTTCAAGACCAATTAAAGCAGGATATATGCTTACAGAAGGTCGTAAGATTAAAAGAATACCTAAGGATGCACCAATTATCAGATGGGATGAATTCATGAACATCGGTAAGGCATGCTTCTGGAATTTCGAAGTTCACAAAGATAAAGATGAGACAGCAGTAGTTCTTTATTCAGGTGGAACAACAGGAATTCAAAAAGGTATTGAACTTACAAACTTAAACTTTAATGCACTTGCAGCTCAAATCGTAGGTGTTAACCCTATGTTTAGACCTGGCGATAAGATGCTTGCAGCTATGCCAATTTTCCATGGATTCGGACTTGGTGTTTGCATTCACTCGATGCTCTTTAATGGTGGACGTTGTATTTTAGTTCCTCGTTTCACACCAAAGAGTTATGCAAAATTAATGGTTAACAAAAAATGTAATTTCGTTGCAGGCGTTCCTACATTATACGAAGCACTTCTTCGTCTTGATTCAATGGAGAAAGCTAACCTTAGTGCACTTAAAGGTGTATTCTCAGGTGGCGATTCACTTTCAATTGAATTAAAGAAGAAATTAGATAAGTTCTTATATGATCACCATGCAAGCATTCAAGTACGTGAAGGATACGGCACAACTGAAACTGTTACAGCATGTTGCTTAACACCACCTACAATGAATAAAGAAGGAAGTATTGGTGTTCCATTCCCAGATACATATATTAAGATTGTAGAACCAGGAACAGAAAAAGAGCTTCCATATGGTGAAGAAGGTGAAATTCTTCTTGCTGGTCCAAGCGTTATGAAATGTTATATGAAACATCCAGAAGAGAGCGCGGTAACGCTTCGTAAACATGACGATGGACTTACATGGGTTTATACAGGCGACTTAGGAACTATGGATGAACAAGGATTCACATACTTCAAAGGCCGCGCAAAGAGAATGATTATTAGTTCGGGATATAATATTTACCCAGCACAGATGGAAAACATTTTAGATGCAAATCCAATGGTTTCTATGAGCTGCGTAATAGGCGTACCTGATGATTATAAGATCCAAAAAGTTAAAGCTTTCGTTGTTCTTAAACCAGAATATAAAGAAAACGAAGAAACATGGATTAAGCTTATGGCATATTGTAAGAAACATGTTGCAAAATATTCAATGCCATACGATATTGAGTTTAGAAAAGACCTTCCAAAAACATTAGTTGGAAAGGTTGCATACAGAGAACTTGAGGAAGAAGAATTAGCAAAAATTGCAGCAATGACAGAAGAAGAAAAGCATGCTCCTGACCCAAGCACTCTTAAGAAAGAAGAGATAGCGCAAGAGGCAGATAAAATGACAGACTAAGAAGGACATAATTGCCCTGCTTAAAAAGGAGAAAAAATGGGTGAGAAAAAAGAACGTCGTAAATTTGGCGACAGGTTTGATGGCAAGCTGATAAAAGATTTAGATCCGATGCATGTAATCACACCAATTCTTTATCCAAATAGATGTGATAATGAAGCATATATTATGGAAAGAATTGATCTCGCACCAATTAAAGCTTACCTTGAAAAAATAAATGCAAATGAAAAAGATTTTCCTTACACAGTATTTCACATAATTGTTACTGCGATAATCAAAACCTTAACAGTTCGTCCAAAGATGAACCGCTTCGTTGCAAACAAACTTATGTATCAAAGAAATGAAGTTAGTGCTTCTTTCGTTGTAAAGAAACAGTTTTCTGATGAAGGTGAAGAGGCATTAGCAATTATTCATGCAAAGCCAGAAGATACGATTGCTACGATACATAAAAAATTGTTCGAGCAAATTAGTGCGGGCAGAAGTGATGTGCTGGACAAATCATCAGAGAGTATGGACATTGTTAGTAAAATGCCAAGAAGACTTACCAGAGCGTTTTGCGAATTTTGTTGCTTTTTAGATAGAATTGGTAAATGCCCGAAAGGTTTTATTGAAACAGATCCTTACTACACATCAGTTGTACTTTCTAATATGGGATCACTTCATATAAAAAGTGGTTATCATCATCTTACAAACTGGGGCACATGCTCACTGTTTTGCCTAGTTGGTGAAATAAAAAACAGACCTTTGCTAGATGCGAATAACGAAATTGTTATTAAAGAAACAATTGATATAGGTCTTACAATTGATGAACGACTTGCTGATGGATATTACTACTCAAAGACAGTAAGGCTACTAAAAAAACTTCTTGAAAATCCGGAGCTTTTAGAACTTCCAATGGATGAAGAAATAGACTACTAAGAAAAAGGCCTCCAAAGAAAACTTTGGAGGTTTACTTTTTTAAGGAGAAAAAAATTAACTCGAACACATTAAAAATAATTGCTTGCATTTCTATGTTAGTAGATCATATTGGCGTTATATTTTTCCCGAGCCAGAGTATATTTAGATGCATCGGACGTTTGGCATTGCCTATTTTTGCGTTCCTTATTGCAGAGGGAGTAAAACACACATCAAACAAATTAAAATATTTCTTGCGAGTATTTATTCTTGGAATTATTTGTCAGATAGGATACACCCTAAGTGAAGTAATTGAAGGAGTCCACATCACAAATATATATTTTAATATACTTCTAACATTCTCCATAGGAATTCTTATATGCTATTGTTGGGAAGCAGCAATTAAGAATAAAAAGGGATTTATACTTTTGCTTATTGTTGTTCTTTTGGCAGCAGCACTCCAAATATATTCAAGATTTTCATATATACTAGGATTTGGAATTGAATTTGATTACGGATTTATGGGAATGATGCTTCCACTTTGTGCGATGATCTTTAGCGAAAAAAAGTACAAATTTGCTTTGTTTGGCGCAGGATTAATACTTCTTAGCATTCAAGCTTTAGATAACCCAACGCAGTGGGTAGCACTTCTTTCGTTGCCACTTCTTTGGTTTTATAATAATGAGCGTGGAAAATACAAACTTAAATATTTGTTTTATATTTTCTATCCAGTTCATTTAGTTATTCTTTATGGAATCAGTTATTTAATTTAAGATTGTAAAGATTTAAGTTTTTCTTTTAATGGCGCGTATGCGTCAGAAGGATTTTCTAAAGAAAGCACAGTCTTTTCCATAGGGCACATATCGTCGCCAGTTCTATTAATTATGTAAGGAACGATAGTTCCAACTTCGTAAGAAAAATCGGGGTTGGAATTTTTAGCATTATCCAAAACCTTAAAGGAATGTTCACTCGTTATTTCTCCAAAGATATATTGAGCGCCGCTGTCGATTAAAAGCATAGCAGCAGCTTTTCCAATTACTCGGTCAGCAACAACAGCGCCATCAAAAAAATAACGGTCTGTTTTAAGCATATCCATAATAGGAGCAATACCTTTTTTCTTAGATGTATAAAGTTTGTAAGAGCTTTCGGAACATGTACCGGACACATTTTTAATAAAGGCTACAAAAGTTTCATCGCCCGAAAACAAAAGTTCTTTAATTTTTGAAATTTGGTTTTTAGATATTTTCATTTGTAAAAATCCTTTGATATAAATTATAATGATTAAAAATAAAATGACAATAATTTTAGGAAGAGATTAATATGAAACCTTCAATAGACAAGTGGATAAAAGAAGCTAAGAAAGATAAAGATGCAAAAAAATGCGGAATGTATCTTTCGCATGTGGGTGTTGTAAGAGAAGATGCAAAGGCAAAAGTTCGTTTTGGTGATGAAAACGCAAAACATGTAACGGCTATGGAGTTTGATTATGATGCAATAAAAGTTCAGCAGGCAATAGAAGAAACTTATAAACTAGAAGGCATATATTATGTTAGAGTGCATCTTGAAAAAGGTAAAATAAAAGTCGGACATGAAATAATGTATGTCTTAATAGGTGGCGATATAAGACCTAATGTAACAAAGGCATTGGATTTTTTGGTTAGTAAATTAAAAAATGAATGCGTACAAGAAAAAGAATTATTTTGCAGTATCAAGTAAAACATCGGCCAGATAAGTATCTGTTACGAAAGTATTGGCTCCGTAAAGGAAAAGAATATCTGTTGCTTCGGAATTGTCAATTAGTTTTTTGCAATCATCACTGTAGTAACGTGCATCAACAATAGTGATAGTTTCAAAGTATGGTAAGATAAATTGAATAAAGGAATTCGCAAAAGAATCCTTGAAAATTACAAGATTTCGATCATTGTTACAAGTTGTTTTTATATTAATTAATGGGTGGTTACCACCTAAGAAAACATCGTATTTATTCTTTGTACTTAAAGCAGCGCTGCTATAGATAGTAGCGCTTTTTAATTGCAAATCCGTGTATTCAACAACATATGCAAAATCAGTAGTTTTTGGAACATAAATATCTACATTGTCTTTAACATTAAAGTTGCCGCTAGTAGATGCCATAGTTCCACTAAAGTCTTCACTAGCTCTCATAATGTCGTACTCATAGATAGGTTTAATATTCATTGCATTAGCAATTGAGTCGAAGGCGTATTTTGCACCAAGGCTAGTCCAGTGGTGATCGCTCTTATAATAGATATCCTCATATTTATGTGCTTTAAGCACATCAGTTACATCAACAAATTTCAATGCTTCATCTAAATATTGCCCCGCATAAGTTATGTCGTCTGCCTGCTTATGAACAGGGAAGTAAATAGGAGTCATAAAATCTAACACGTTAATTGCGCTAGGAACCAAAGTCATATATGTGTTTTGAAGAGGATGAGTTTCGGCAAATTTTTTAACAGCCTTAACATTCTTCTTAAAAGTTTTGTCAGGCGCACTAACATCTTCAAAAAGGTAATTTCCGCATCCTAACCAAACACCATTAGAGTTTTCATGTCCCGTATATTTATCAGTATAGAATTTTAGTGAAATCCACTGGTCACGAAGAAAGAATTGGTCAGCAACAAAGGTTTCTGCATCGCTCATAAATTTTCCAGAAGTTAATGTGCTAGCACTAAATTCTGGAAACTTAGCAAGAGTACGATTTTCATTTTCTGAGAATTTTTTGTCGTGCATCATAATAAGACATGCATCTGCAAGAATAATTACAGCTGCAAATATTAATAAAACACATTTAAAAATTCGTTTGTTTTGTTCTGCCAAAATTTCTCCTTAAAATCTAAAATACAAGAATGGATTGTAAGTCGAGTTTACGAGATATGCGATAGATAAAACAAAAATTATCACGTAACATGCAACGCAAATAATATTAAATCCAATTCCTTTCCTAGATGCAATTTTATTAAATATCTTCATTACAACAGGTGTTGAACAAAAAGCACAAGCTATAAGAAGAATTAAATTTGTCTTAAAGAAGTAAAGAGTTTCCATGTTTGAAATAGGATTTCCTAACATTCCAAACATAGATTGGAAGTTCTTTGCAAGCTCTCCAATTGAGTTTGATGAAAACAAAAGCCATCCAAATAAAGTTACTAAAATTGAATAAATATATTGTAAAACTTTAGGAAGCTTAGCAAGTCCTCTTCCATAAATATATTTTTCAAGTATCAATAAGATTCCGTAGTAAAGTCCCCAAAGAACAAAGTTCCAAGCAGCTCCATGCCAAAAACCTGTAAGAATCCAAACAACTAAAATATTAAATATATGTCTTGCGGCGCCAACTCTATTTCCACCAAGTGGAATATAAAGATATTCTCTAAACCATGTTCCGAGGGAAATGTGCCATCTTCGCCAAAACTCAGTTGCGCTAGTAGAGATGTACGGATAATCAAAGTTTTTCATAAAGTCGAACCCAAGCATCTTTCCAAGACCAATAGCCATGTCTGAATATCCAGAAAAGTCAAAATAAATTTGGAAAGTGAAAGCTAAAACACCAAGCCACGTAGTTAAGGCAGCTCTGCTAGCTACCGGAGTTGCCATAATCTGATCAAAAAGCATCCCAACGTTGTTAGCTAGTAACACTTTTTTTGCAAGACCAATTATAAAAAGAGTTGCACCTTCGGCAATTTTGTCGAGTTCTAAAGTTCGTTCGTTAAGTTGCGTTTCAATATCAGCGTATCTAACGATAGGACCGGCAATAAGTTGTGGGAACATCGTAATATAAGCGCCAAAGTTAATTATATTTTTTTGAACCTTGACGTTGTTTTTATAAACATCGATAACGTATGAAAGAGTTTGGAATGTATAAAATGAAATTCCTATTGGAAGCGCAAGCTCATGTATCGGAATTTCTAAACCTGAAAGGGCATTGATGTTTTCAATAACAAATCCATAGTACTTAAAGAAACATAAGAGCCCAATGTTAATGATAATATTAATTACGAAAGCAAAATTCTTTGCGCCTTTTTTATTGCTTTCAGCGTAATATGAAATAGAGCGGGCAGATAAGTAGTTAAAGCAGATGCTAAACATCATCAATAAAACATAAACCGGTTCGCCCCATGCATAGAAAATAAGGGAGAAAACGATGAGTACAGCATTTTTTACTTTGATATTTGGTGATATAAAATAACAGAGCAAAAATGCGGGCAGAAACATGTAGATGAAGAACAGACTTGAAAAAACCATAAACATAATCCTTTTCACATTTTTTATAAAATCATACTATAATATTGTATAACGTACGGGATCAAAAATCAAGTGGATTTAAAGGGAAAAAAGTAATAAATTTACGATAATAAAAGTAATGTATCTAAAACAGGAAGAATATGCAATAATGATATAATGTATAATACCTATAATTGCTGATAATAATACAAATATGTAAAAAGTGCTGTATGAAACAAAAACAAATGGAAAAGAAAATATTATAATTTAACAAACATGAAAAAATAGTGATTTTAAGGGTTGACATATGCTTGATCCCATGCTATAATGATAAAGCTGTCGGACGAGAGAACACAACGAACGACAGAAAAAAAGTATCTTGAAAATTGAACAATGCACTATACAAAAACCCTTGAAGATTCAGTTTGAGTAACATCAAATGAATTATTGA
>JAZLLU010000031.1:0-8121 GCA_045598285.1 Lachnospiraceae bacterium
AAAAGAAAAAGGTATAACTGAAGTTGTTTTTGACAGAGGCGGGTATATTTATCATGGTAAAATCAAGGCTTTAGCTGATGCAGCTAGAGAAGCCGGCTTAGAATTTTAAGGAAGGAGAGTTGCGCAAATGAGAAAACAAGATGATTTTCACGGAAATGGTGAAGCTCCTGAATTCGAAGAGAGAGTTGTAACTATCAAACGTGTTACTAAAGTTGTTAAGGGCGGACGTAACTTCAAATTCACGGCATTAGTTGTTGTTGGAAATGGTAAAGGAAAAGTTGGCGTAGGCCTTGGCAAAGCTATTGAAATCCCTGAAGCTATTCGTAAGGGAAAAGAAGATGCAATGAAGAACTTAGTAGAGATTCCTGTTGATGAAACAGCTAGTATCCCACACGACATTATCGGTAACTATGGCGGAGCTTCTGTATTACTTAAGAGAGCTTCACAAGGTACTGGTGTTATCGCTGGTGGCCCTGCTCGTAACGTTGTTGAACTTGCAGGTATCAAGAACATTCGTGCTAAGTCTTTAGGTTCAAACAATAAACAAAACGTAGTACTTGCAGTTATGGATGGTCTTAAACAACTTAAGACACCAACAGAAGTTGCTATGAAACGTGGCAAAACTGTTGAAGAAGTAATGGCATAATAGGAGGGAAATAAAATGGCAGATAAAAAAGTTAAAGTAACATTAGTCAAATCTCCTATTGGCGCTATTCCAAAACAGAAAGCAACTGTTGAGGCTCTTGGACTTAAAAAGATCCGTCAGACAGTAGAACTTCCTGATAACGACGCAGTTAGAGGAATGATTTGGCACGTTAGACATTTAGTTAAAGTTGAAGAAGCTTAAGGAGGTCACGAAATGAATTTATCGCAGTTACATCCTGCAGATGGTTCCAAGCAAAGCAACAACTTCAGAAGAGGTCGTGGCCATGCTTCAGGAAACGGAAAAACAGCAGGTAAAGGACATAAAGGTCAAAAGGCTCGTTCAGGTAGACCACGTATCGGTTTCGAAGGTGGACAGATGCCTTTATACAGAAGATTACCTAAGAGAGGCTTTACAAATATTAATACTAAAGAAATCGTTGGTATTAATTTAAGCGCTCTTGAAAAATTCGAAGATGGTGCTGACGTTACTATCGAAACATTAATGGATATGGGTATCGTTAAGAACCCTAAAGATGGTGTTAAAATTTTAGGTAACGGAAACATCACAAAGAAATTAAATGTAAAAGTTAATGCTTTCAGCGCTGCAGCTAAAGAAAAAATCGAAGCTGCTGGCGGAACATGTGAGGTAGAAGAATAATGTTCAAAACAATAGTACAGGCATTCAAAATCAAAGAAATTCGTAGAAAACTTCTTTTTACAGTTGTTATGCTTATTATTGTCAGAATAGGTTGTCAGATTCCTCTTCCAGGAACAGATGCCGATGTTATTAAAGAAGTGCTCGGAGGACTTTCAACAGGTGCCTTCGGCTTCTTTGATGCGTTGACTGGATCTTCTTTTAGCTCCATGTCAATCTTCGCATTGAACATTACGGTTTATATTACAGCGTCAATCATTATCCAACTTCTTACTATTGCTATTCCTCAATTAGAGGAAATGCAAAAAGAAGGTGAAGACGGCAGACAAAAAATGGCTAAGATTACTCGTTACTTAACAGTAGGTCTTGGTTTAATCGAAAGTATTGCGATGGTTATCGGTTTTGGTAACCAAGGTATTTTCGGTTCGCTTTCTGGCGGTCTTAAAACTTGGACAATGATTTGTGACATCATAATCTTAACTGCTGGTTCAGTTCTTATCATGTGGATGGGCGAGCAGATTACTGAAAAGGGTATTGGTAATGGTATCTCAATTATCTTGTTAATTAATATCGTTTCTACAATGCCTAACGATTTTTCAAATCTTTACGAACAGTTCGTAGCTGGCGCAAGCAGTGTTGGTATGGCTGTTACTGCTGCTGTAATTATTATTGTTTTAGTTTTGGCTGTTATCGCTTTCATTGTTTACTTAAACGATGGCGAAAGAAGAATCAGTGTTCAATATTCGCAAAAGGTTGCTGGCAGAAAGAGCTATGGTGGACAAAGTTCACATATTCCTCTTAAGGTTAACACAGCTGGTGTTATTCCTATTATCTTTGCAGCCAGCCTTTTCCAATTCCCTGTAATTATTGCAAACTTTGCAACTAATTATCAGCCAGGAACATGGACAAGATTCTTTACGTCAAGCTATTGGTGCAATCCAAACTTTCCGATCTATTCACTTGGATTAATTCTTTATATCGCACTTATTATATTCTTTGCTTACTTCTATACACAGATTACTTTTAATCCTGCAGAAGTATCAAACAATATTAAAAAGAATGGTGGATTTATTCCGGGTATTAGACCTGGTAAGGCAACGGAAGAATACTTTAGCAAAGTATTAAAATATTTGATTTTTATCGGAGCTGTTGGACTCATTATTGTAGCAATAATTCCAATTATCGTTTCAGGTGTATTTAATGCACAGCTTTCATTCGCTGGCACATCACTTATCATCGTAGTTGGCGTTATCTTAGAAACAGCTAAACAACTTGAGTCTATGTTGCTTGTAAGAAACTATTCAGGTTTCCTTGCAAAGTAGGTTTCGATACGACATAAAAAGAGGCATAACAATGAAAATAATTATGTTAGGTGCCCCGGGTGCGGGTAAAGGCACTCAAGCAAAAATGATAGCTGAGAAATTTAACATTCCTCATATCTCTACAGGAGATATCTTCAGGGCTAACATAAAAGAAGGCACACCACTTGGAAGCAAAGCTAAAGAGTATATGGACAAAGGCCTATTAGTACCTGATGAGCTTGTTGTTGATTTAGTAGTTGATCGCCTTGCATGGGAAGATGCTAAGAACGGTTATGTTCTTGATGGTTTCCCAAGAACTATTCCGCAAGCAGAGGCTTTAACTAACGCTCTTGCAAAGAATGGCAAGAAGGTTGACTTCGCAATCGACATCGATGTTCCGGACGAGAACATCATTGAAAGAATGGGCGGTAGAAGAGCATGCGTTGCATGTGGCGCTACATACCATATAGTTAACATTCCTCCTAAGAAGGAAGGCATCTGCGATAAGTGCGGTGCGGAACTTATTCTTAGAGATGACGACAAACCTCAGACAGTTAAGAAAAGACTCGATGTTTACCATGAGCAAACTCAGCCTTTAATTGACTACTATACAAAGGAAGGCGTCTTGAAGGAAGTTGACGGAACAGTTGACATGATGGAAGTATTTGATGCAATTGTTCAAATTTTAGGAGCATAGTATGCCAGGCGTTACTATCAAATCTAAAAGAGAAATTGAGTTGATGAGGGAAGCAGGAAAACTCCTTAGGGATGTTCATAATCGCTTAGGTGAGGAAATTGCCCCTGGAATTTCGACTTTAGATTTAGATAAACTTGGGGAAGAACTTATCCGCAAGACCGATTCAATTCCATCTTTTTTGAACTACGAAGGATATCCAGCATCGGTGTGTGTATCTATCAATGAAGAGGTAGTGCATGGAATCCCGAAAGCTCAAAGGATAATTGAAGAAGGCGACATAGTTAGTCTTGATATTGGTCTTATACATAACGGATTTCAAAGCGATGCAGCAAGAACCCATGCTGTAGGAAAAGTTTCTAAAGAAGCTGCTGCTTTGATTAGCGTTACACAGGAGAGTTTTTTCGAAGGCATAAAATATGCAAAAGCAGGAAATCACTTACACGACATAAGCAATGCGATTGGCAATTATTGCTACGCCAAAGGTTATGGAGTTGTAAGAGAGTTAGTTGGACACGGCATAGGCCGTGAAATGCATGAAGCACCACAGATTCCTAATTTTCCACAAAAGAGAAAAGGAATTTTGCTCTGCGCAGGAATGACTTTGGCAATCGAACCAATGATTAATATTGGTGGTGACGATGTTAAGTTCTTAAGCGATGGATGGGGATGCGTAACGAAAGATGGTTCGCTTTCTGCCCATTACGAGAACACGATACTTATCACTGATAGTGAGCCAGAGATTCTCACACTTTAGGAGGTATTTATGTCTAAAGCGGACGTAATCGAACTCGAAGGCAAGGTAGTTGAGAAATTACCTAATGCAATGTTTCAGGTAGAGTTAGAAAATGGTCATACTGTACTCGCACATATTAGCGGCAAGCTACGCATGAACTACATAAGAATTCTTCCTGGAGACAAAGTTACATTAGAAATGTCTCCATATGATCTTACAAAAGGTAGAATTATTTGGAGAGACAAATAGTAAGAAAAATTCTTGCGCACGAAAATCATTTATGATAGTATGGTGGGCGGACTTTTTTGGAAAGGAGATGTTTAACATGAAGGTTAGAGCATCAGTTAAACCGATTTGTGAAAAGTGCAAAGTTATTAAAAGAAAAGGTAAAATCAGAATTATCTGTGAAAACCCTAAGCATAAACAACGCCAGGGTTAACCTTTTATAATATTAATGGAGGTAAAATAAATGGCTCGTATTTCCGGTGTTGATTTACCAAAAGACAAGCGTGTTGAAATAGGTTTAACCTATATTTACGGAATCGGCAGACCAAGCGCAACTAAGATAGTTGAAAAGGCTGGCGTAAATCCTGATACACGTGTACGTGATCTTACTGATGATGAAGTTAAGAAATTAGCTGAAATCATTGAAGGGGAGCACATGGTTGAAGGTGAATTAAGAAGAGAAGTTGCTATGAATATCAAGCGACTTCAGGAGATTGGATGTTACAGAGGCATCCGTCATCGTAAGGGCTTACCAGTTCGTGGTCAGAAGACAAAAACTAATGCCAGAACTCGTAAAGGTCCTAAGAGAACTGTAGCAAATAAGAAGAAATAATTACACCCCAAATCCGAAATTGTATTAGTGTAAAAGTTTCGGAACGGGAACCCATAAGTGGAGGTTAGTTTAGAAAATGGCAGCAAAAAAAGTTACGAAAAAAGTGACAAAAAAGCGCGTTAAGAAAAACGTTGAACGAGGACAAGCGCATATTCAGTCATCATTTAATAACACTATTGTTACCTTAACTGATGCTGAAGGAAATGCCCTCAGTTGGGCAAGTGCCGGCGGTCTGGGTTTTAGAGGTTCAAGGAAATCTACACCTTATGCAGCTCAAATGGCAGCTGAAACTGCAACAAAAGCAGCTTTAGTTCATGGACTTAAATACGTTGATGTATTTGTTAAAGGTCCGGGCTCAGGAAGGGAAGCAGCAATTCGTGCTCTTCAGGCAAGCGGATTACAAGTAACAAGTATTAGTGACGTTACACCTGTTCCACATAACGGATGTCGTCCACCAAAACGTAGAAGAGTCTGATAGGAGGTGCGAATATGGCAGTAAATAGAGTTCCTGTTCTTAAAAGATGCAGATCACTGGGATTAGATCCAATTTATTTAGGAATAGATAAAAAATCAAAAAGAGGCGTTGCAAACGGCAGACGCCAAGGTAAAAAACTTAGTGAGTATGGTCTCCAGTTAAGAGAAAAACAAAAAGCTAAATTTATTTACGGAGTATTAGAAAAACCTTTCCATAATTATTATGAGAAGGCTAAGAAGATGAAAGGCCAAACAGGTGAAAATCTTATGGTCCTTCTAGAGCGCAGATTAGATAATATCGTATTCCGCGCAGGTTTTGCTAGAACACGTAGAGAAGCTAGACAAATCGTTGACCACAAACAATTACTCGTTAACGGTAAGGGCGTGAACATTCCTTCATTCCTTATTAATGCTGGCGATGTAATCGAGGTTAAAGAGAAATGCAAAACATCAACAAGATATGAACAAATCGCAGAAGTAACAGGCGGACGCCTTACTCCTAGCTGGATGGAAGCTGATCTCGAAAATTGGAAAGTTACTATTAAAGAACTTCCAAAGAGAGAAGACATTGATATCCCTGTTGATGAGATGTTAATCGTCGAGTTGTATTCTAAATAATTTTTAGCAATGTATAAATTCAATTATATAAAGGAGGGCCTATGTTCGAATTTGAAAGACCTAACATCGAGGTAAGCGAAATCTCTGATGATAATAAGTATGGTAGATTCACTTTAGAACCTTTGGAAAGAGGCTATGGCACAACTCTTGGAAATTCTTTAAGAAGAATAATGCTCTCTTCCTTACCAGGCGCAGCAGTTAGTCAAATTAAAATTGCAGGCGTTATGCATGAATTCACAACAATTCCAGGCGTTAAAGAAGACGTTACTGAAATTGTAATGAATATAAAAGAGTTAGCTATTAGAAATAATAGTGCTACAAATGAGCCTAAGATCGCTTATATAGATTTTCAAGGTGAAGGTGTTGTAACTGCAGGAGATATCCATGTTGACCAGGATATCGAGATTATTAATCCAGATCTTGTAATTGCAACTTTGGACAGCGCTGACAGCAAATTATACATGGAACTTACAATTACTAAAGGCCGTGGTTATGTTGACGCTGAAAAGAATGCTTCTGAAAATAATGCAGTTGGAGTTATTCCAATCGATTCAATTTACACACCAGTTGAGCGTGCAAATATTCAGATTGAGAATACTCGTGTTGGTCAGATTACTGACTTTGACAAACTTACTATTGAAGTATTCACAAACGGAGCACTTGCTCCTGATGAAGCAATCAGCTTAGCAGCAAAAGTTCTTTCGGAACACTTAAATCTCTTCATCAACCTTTCTGAAAATGCTAAGACAGCAGAAGTTATGGTAGAAAAAGAAGAAGATGATAAGGAAAAAGTTCTTGAGATGAACATTGATGAACTTGAACTTTCTGTTCGTTCTTATAACTGCTTAAAGAGAGCTTCTATCAACACAGTAGAAGAGTTAATTAACAAAACTCCAGAAGAAATGATGAAAGTACGTAACTTAGGACGCAAGTCTTTAGAAGAAGTATTTGCAAAACTTAAGGAGTTAGGATTAGAGCTTAAGAGCTCAAATGAAGAATAACTAAAGGAGGCAAAGGTTATGGCCGGATATAGAAAATTATCTAGAACAGCCGCTCAAAGAAAGGCTTTAATCCGTAACCAGGTTACTGCGTTATTAAATAATGGTAAAATCGTTACTACTGAAGCTAAGGCTAAAGAAATCCGTAAGGAAGTTGAACACCTTATCGCTTTAGCAGTAAGAGAAAAAGATAACTTTGAAGAAGTAACCGTAAAGGCTAAAGTTGCCCGCAAGGACAAAGATGGCAAACGCGTTAAAGAAGTTAAAGACGGCAAACAGGTTACAGTATTTGATGAAGTTGAAAAGACAATAAAGAAGGATGCACCTTCTCGCTTACATGCAAGAAGAGAAATGCTTAAAGTTCTTTATCCTGTAAAAAAAGTTCCAAATACTTTAGCTGGAAAGAAGAGAGGCACAATCGAAGTTGATTTAGTTGCTAAACTCTTCGACGAGATCGCTCCTAAGTATACAAGCCGCAATGGTGGTTACACTCGTATCGTAAAGATTGGACCACGTAAAGGCGACGCAGCTATGGAGGTTTTAATCGAACTCGTTTAATCGATTTGATTGAACTCGTTAATCGATTCTAAATGCAACGATTAAGTGTATACATTAAATCGAAAATTAAATTGTTACTAAATGCATGCTGCACGCGTGCGTTTCAAGTGAGAAATTTATAGGTTGAAAGGCCGGGGAAAATCCCCGGCCTTTTACTATGCTGACACCCAAATAAATAAGGTTTATAGAACTCTTTTGTCTCTATAGCAAGAAGTTTCGTTCTTGCTCATCACCCGTTCTCAAACTAAGGTGGCGCTCGAAAGAACATCTACTGTTGGTAAAAGTTAGCCACCGCAAGTAGCGAAGCAAGGCGCGAGCTCCTTCTTAAGCTCTAGCGCCGCTAGCTTCGCGAGCCACTACCTTGCCAACCAAGAAATTACAGCCTCTACTACTATGACTCATTGCGTCCGACTTCGTCGACCGCTTCGCCGGTGTGACCACCGGCTCCATATATGTAATATGCAAACCTAGAAGAGTTTTTTAAAATAGGTTTGCATTTTATTATTGAAACGCGAAGTTGCCGGCGCTAGCGCTGTGTGTGGGCGCGCGCCGGCCTTCGCTATTTACGGTGGCTAATGTTCGTCCGCCAAAACACATTCGTTCG
>JAZLLU010000032.1:0-16848 GCA_045598285.1 Lachnospiraceae bacterium
TTATATTTTTATCACTATATACAAGTCATTTTTCTATAATGATAAAAATATATAAAAGAGTCCTACAAAGAGAAATTTTGCGAGATGAAAGGGTATTATCGAACTTTATTGGCAACAAAAAACCTCGCTGATAGCAGCGAGGTTTAAGATTTTACTTGTTTCTTAAAATATTATTTATTCAAGCAGTTTATTGCAACTTCTTGTTCTAATAAGTGCACAAAATTATTTTTCTGCTTGAGTTTGTGAGTATCCGCATTCGATTGCTTGTTCCAATGTGATTAAACCTTTCTCTAGTTGCATTGCAAGAAGGTCTTGTTGGCCTTCTTCACGGCCTTTTTCTTCTGCACGTCTTTCTTTTATTTGTACAATCTCTTCAAAAGTCATATACGCCGCCTCCCATTCTTCATTCAAACGGTTTATTGCAACTTCCTGCTCCAACCGGTGTACAAAATTGCTTTCTTCTCCACTAGGTATACCTGTTTTAATGTAATCAAAGAAATTTCTTAACTCCTCTGAAATATCATTTCCTTTGTAACAACAGTTTACTAAAACTACATGACTGCCGTCATTTAATGTAATGCTTGAATCGTCCTTGCATCTATATTCATAGTAATATACAGGTAGGTCTTTTTCAATAGGGAGTTTCTCATTGCATATGAATATTACATAACTTTCTGCAAGATTTTTATATGGCTCGCCTTTTCTTAATTGATGAGCATCCAACATTCTGTGATAATATCTACTTCTTTTTGGAAGATCTTCATCTTGCTCGACTTGCATATCAATATCATAATGCGTATTAGCCTCATCTTTGACATACACATCAAAGCGAACGCCATGGGAATTGTAGCCTGTCTTGATAGACTTTTCGGTGTCGACCATTTCAATACGATCAATTGGAACATTTAAGATAAGTTCCAATAATTCTTTACACAACTCGTAGTTGTTGTAAAGCGTGTTAGAAAACATAAAGTTGTCTGTAAAGGGTAATTCTTTGTATTTAGTTGTCATAATATAACCTTTCTGCAGAACGGTTTAGATTAACGCATGATAAAGCGCTGGCTCGTCCTGCCTAATAAAAAATAATTTGAAATTTTGGCAGAAGCTGCCAGATTTGAGCGAAACGCTCAATGCACGAATGTGCCTTTCTAATATACTAGATTATTTATCTTTGGTCAATTAATAAATGGTATGCGAGCGAAAATAAAAGAGCTTGGCAAAGGGCAATTTGGCAGGATGGCAGGTGTTGCATATAATTTTGTTTGTTTTGACACATAATTAAAAAATCCTCTCGTGTTCGAGAGGATTTTTTCTTTTGTTAAACTGTCCTTATATTTTTATAATTAGTTTTATACGTTTTGTTTTCTTCTATAAATAACGATTCCTGCAATGCTTATTAATGAAACAATTAATAGAATTAACCATGACATTGAATTGTCACCAGTTTTAGGATTAGCAACTGTTTTTGAAGCTATTGCATAATTAGAAAAGCTTGATGTTGAGAACGAAATTGTATGTGTTGCTTCATCATATGTTGTTTCTATAGTTTCGTATGTTCCATCTTCTTTTTCGTGGATTAAGATAACTGTATTTCCGTCTACGCCTTCATCTAATTTCAATGTTATAGTTGCAGGAGTCTTTAAGTCTTCATTGTATCCTAACGGATTGGTCCAAACATCATCTGCTTTTCCTTTATAAATAACTTGATCTAATTTTATATCTAAAACATTAGAAACTTTATAATCTCCCGCTTTTGTTGTAAAGGTTGCTTTTTGTTCATCAGTTAAAGTTGCATCTTTAACTGATAATACTGTTGAACCACTTGCAATTTCAGATGATCCAATTTTTACAGAACCACTTGTTACTTTTGAAGTTGAAGATTTAACAACATCGGCTACTTTAGTAAATAATGCGGATAAATGTAATTCTCCTTCTCCCATTTCAAATGTAAATGTTGATTGTTCTGCTGCTGCAGTAAATACTGTATCATTTATTTGTAATTTAGTTAATTGGTAACCATAATCAGGAATAAATTTAACAGTTACATCAGCTCCAGTTTCAATTTCAGCATATCCATAATCTGAACCAAGATCTAAAAATCCCTCTGGATATTTTGGCGAACCATCTGAGTTAGTTTCTTGCATTTCTTCTGCTGTTAATTCTCTATTTGAAGTTATAACTTTAACTATTTCAACCTTTCCATGTTCAACTATTGCATCAGGATTTCCTTGTGGATCTTCCATATGTTCTCTTTTACAAGCCTCTTCAGTTGTAGCCCACATAATATTTGATGTATTAGACTCAAATGGTCCAGTTACTATGTAAATAATATAATCTGTAGCATGATCAACTTCATATGTGGCTTCAACTCCAAATGGTCCTACATCATATGATATTGGATTAACTACTGATCCATTAATTGTAACTTCAGTAATTGATTCCAATATCGTAGAAAATTTAAAAGTATGTTTTTCAGTATTATCAACTGAAATTGTGTTAACTAATTGACCACTATAGTTTTGACCATCTACAGTAATATCTAGTCCTTCACTAGTTGTTTCAATAGTATAACTAATATCAACTTTCGCAAATGCTGTTACTGGTGCTATGCAACCAATAACTAATAAAGCAGACATGAAAATTGGTAAAAACTTCTTCTTCATAGATTTTTCTCCCATTTAGTACCTTTAAATTATACAACTTTATATATTTGATAATTTTACCACCCCCCCAAATTTAATGTCAATATAAGTTGGCACTTTAACATATTCCATTTTTCAATAAACCGTCTGGGATTTGCACTATATTGACAATTCCATTCGGACACTTTACTCTATAAAAAATGTTGTTGAATCAGAGCTGGATACTACCGAATCTAGTTCGGGTACAGATACAATAACCATCAATCAGTTTGGCAGTGACAGTTTATTTAGGGAAGTTTTATTCAACAATCCAAAAAATCTTATACTTGAAAGCTTGAAAATTCAAGGAGGTTAATAATAATTATGGATAACACAGAAAAAATACTACTTATTGTCGGACTTATCGTTCTGATTGCTTTAGCTCTCTTTGCTTTTTTCTGCATCAGGTATGTTAAAAAAGTACAAAATATCCCTCGTCTCGAAACCGAAGGCACTCTAATAGATGTTAAATTTGTCAGCCGCTGGGAAGATGGAACAATGTTTGATGTAAAATACAATGTTGACGGAAAAGAATACGTTGCTTTTCTGAGCATAGCTGGTGCAAAAGGAGTTTCCATGGATACCCCGATTGGAACAAAAGTGGTTGTTCTCTATAACCCTGAAAATCCAAAAGATGCTTACTGTGAGCTACGGGATTGGAGTCAATTTGTCAATAAATAACCAGTACATAGATGCACCTAGTACTCCTTCCATTTTTGAAAGCTTGTCACCAAAACCTCCGAACAGCTTCTAGGCATTCGAAATCACATCACCCATGCCTCCAAACATCGATGCCTTCGATCCCTCTTTTTGCATTCTCCGACATCTACTCGATCCACTCTCCCTCTTCTCTCACCTGATTAAGAAGCGTACGAAGGTCCTTTGTATTCTCAAGTTCATAATTTGTCTTTTGTGTAGAGAGCATACCCGCATCTAACGAAAATGAGATCTTTGTCCCATCCACCAGATGGAACTGAAGATTTTCGTCAGAGTCTGTTACGTATATCTCTGACTCTCCTACAATCTGTACTTTATCAAGCGCCTCTATAATGGAAAGAATCAGGTCTTGATCTGTTGTTCGTTTTCCTTCTCCCCCACCTTCGGTATAGGCATAATAATCAAATCTTTCAATCTGCATTTTTTCATCTGATTCCAATACCGCTGTCAGTTTTTCGCTTTTTTCGATATGGTTCCAGATTTTCTCTCCACTTTCCGTAGGCTGCTTCGTCTCCTCTTTTTTCTCACATCCTGACATCACGATTGCCGCCAAGCAAATCAGCGCAATCCATTTAACCCATTTAGTTTTCATATATCCTTACTAAATACAACCACTGAGATGGTTTTTATGCTCCTTCCCTGCATATTATCTGATGACTATATTATACTGTATCTCAACATCTCAAAAAAGACAATTACAATATACTTCTCCGTGTGGTTTTGGTTTTGGTTTGCGCAGATACCCTTTTTGTGATAACATTTATAATGAATTTTTATGTGATTTAATATGGAGGATTTTAAATTGGAAGCAACAAAAAAGCCTAGTAATTCAAAAGGCATTTTATCAATAATTTGTTGTGTAATCGCATTAGTTTGCGTTGGTGTTGTTTATATTTGGAGCGTTATGAAGGGCGCTGCTATGGAATATTATTTATGGGAAGAAGGTCCTGTGAATCTTATTTCTAACTTTATGCTTTTTGGATTTTGTATTGGCTCCTTTGTTGGCGGTTTTATAAACGATAAAATCAGTTCCAAAATAACAGCTATTATAGGTATTATAATGTTCGGTTTTGGTTTTTACCTTTCATCATTAATTAAACCGGGCTCATCAATAATTTTATTCTATATTACATATTGTGCACTTTCTGGAATCGGTTCAGGATTTACTTTCAGCGCTGGCCTTTCATGTGTACAAAAATGGTTGCCTCATAGAAGAGGCCTTGCTTCAGGTCTTGGAACCGCTGGTTTTGCTTTAGGTTCAGTTATCTTTGGACCTGTTATTTCAGCAATGCTTAAGAGTATGAATTTATCTAATGCTCTACGAATATTAGCTATATCAACATTAGTAGTTGGAATAATTGCTTGCTTGCTTATGAAGATGCCTTCTAAAGAATATTTAGATTCTCTTCCTAAGATAGAAGCAAAAGCAACCTCTATTGCATCTTCAAAAGATTATACTTTTGTAGAAGCAATCAAAACACCAACTTATTGGGTATTTATCTTAAGCATATTTTTCTATAATGCTACATGGAATATGCTTACACCTTTAATTAAAGGGCTTGGTGTAGATAGAGGATTACCTGACGCAGTTGCAGTTGTTTGCGTATCTTTAACAGGTATATTTAACGCATGCGGACGTTTTTCAATGTCTGCTCTTTCAGATAAAATTGGTAGAATGGCAGCATACAAAGTTTTAGCAATTGGCACTGCACTCTTTTCAGCACTGTTAACATTTGTTCCTGGCGGAGTTTACTTTGCTGTAGTTCTTTTAACAGCTTTCTTCTTCGGAGGTCCTGCAGCAGTTAACCCTGCAACATGTACCGACCTTTTTGGACAAAAATATTCAGCTACAAACTATGGTTGCACTCTTTTGGCACTTGGATTTAGTTCAATAGCATTTGGCGAACTTTCTAACGTGCTTCACCGTGCAACTGATTCATATACCGCAACCTTTATCGTAGGATGCGTTACAGCGTTAATTACATTAGTTCTTTACTTCATACTTGCAAAAATGATAAAGAATAAAAACTTAGCAGAACAAAAGGAAGCTTAGATGAACGTAAAACCAGATTATTCTAGATTAGTTAGCTTTAGTTTGATGGGACCTGAAAGTGGTGCCCTTTGCGAAGTTGACTGCAATGATGGAAAAATAACTCGTATCAATCCTTATAAGTTTAGTACGGATTATAATAATGCGCCATTAAAGCCTTGGACAATCGAAGCTAAAGGCAAAACGTTCACACCTCCAAATAAAATACCTCTTACTCATATGGGACTTTGTTATAAGAAGAGAGTTTATTCTCCTAACCGTGTTAAGTATCCGCTTAAGAGAATCGATTGGGACCCTAATGGAAACAGACATCCTGAAACAAGAGGTATTTCTGGATATGAAAGAATCAGTTGGGAAGAAGC
Organism: Lachnospiraceae bacterium; assembly: GCA_045598285.1. Lineage (GTDB taxonomy): Bacteria > Bacillota > Clostridia > Lachnospirales > Lachnospiraceae > RGIG5612. The sequence goes on from JAZLLU010000032.1 coordinate 5,811, forward strand.
CGCAAAACTTTGCGCTGATGAAATAAAAAGAATTCACAAAGCTTATGCTCCTGAAGCAATTCTTTGTGAATCAGATATGCATGGCGAAGGAAAAAATGTTGCTCCTTCACATGGCTGCCCTAATAGAATGTTCTCGCTTCTTGGTGGTTACACGCAACAGATGCGAAACATGGATTCATGGGAAGGATGGTATTGGGGCGCTAAACATGTTTGGGGATGCGAACCTGTTGGCGAGCAAAATCCTCAAGCTAACTTAATTCCTGATATGGCTAAAAACTGCGATGCTCTTCTCTTTTGGGGATGCGATCCGGAAGTTACGCCTCTTGGGTTTGGTCTTCATATGCCGACTCTTCTTTCTTATTGGTTTAGCGAAATTGGAATTAAGCAAATCTATATTTGTCCTGAGCTTAACTATGGGGCGGCGATACATGCAGACAAGTGGATTCCAATCTTGCCTAACACCGACGTTGCTTTGCAACTTGCTATTGCTTACCAATGGATTACAAAAGGAACTTTTGAAAAAGAATATATAGATACACACGCTTATGGTTTTGATAAATTTACAGCTTATGTTTTAGGCAAGGAGGACTGCGTTCCAAAGACTCCTAAGTGGGCGTCTGAAAAGTGTGGCGTTCCTACTTATACAATTAAAGCGCTTGCTGATTATTGGGCAAAGAAAATTATTTCTATTTGCCATGGCAATGGTGGAAGTTATATTCGAGGACCTTTCGCTTCTGAGCCAGCCCGCCTTGAAGTTATGCTTCTTGGTATGCGCGGACTTGGAAAGCCGGGCGTCCACCAATGCAAACTTATTGAGTGGAACATGTGGGCAAAGAATTATCCTCTTCCATACACGCCTGAATTTTTACCAGCCGTTCCACATATTTGTGACGCGCTTCGTACTGTGCCGGGGGATGTTCCTGCACATATTGATATTAGTCATCGTTTCGTCTTAAACGACGAGCAAAAGGAAAGAGCTCCAGAGCTTATAGATTTGTTTGAGCAACTTCCAGGACCAAAGCAGTTTATTCCTAGATGCAACGTTCAACGCGCAATCTTAGAAAAGAAAATTGATTGGTATGGACTTAGTTGTTTCTCAACGAACCAGATGCCCGATAAAAACGGCAAAAGAAAATCTACGTCATATGACCAGTTCATTCACAACGTTTATCCTCGTGAGGGTATGCCTAACGTTCATATGATTTGGTCTACCGCTCCATGTAACGTTACATGTTGGAATAACGGATTTAAATTCCAAGAAGCTTATAGAGATCCTTCAATTGAATGCATGGTTGTGCAACACCCATGGCTTGAAAATGATTGCTACTTTGCTGATATCATCTTGCCTGTTTGTACGAAACATGAGATGGAAGATTTAGGAAATGACTACTCTTCTGGAATTTTTGCAAACATTTATAAAGAAGAAGCATGCGTCGAAAAAGTTGGTGAGTCTGTAAGCGACTTTGACGTTTGCGTTAAGATATTAGAGCAATTTGGACCTGATTATGTTGAGGCTTACACTGGCGGTTTAAGCGAAGAAGAACGTGTAAGATTTTTCTACAAAGCTTCTGGCTGCGAAGAAAAAATGAGTTGGGAAGAATTTTGCGAAAAGAAAATCTTTACTATTCCTATTAAGGAAGGTACTAGCGAAGTGCCTGCTGGATTTGCTGAATTTGAAAAAGACCCTAAAGAAAATCCATTAGAGACTCCAACAGGACTTTTAGAGTACTCTTCTACTGATATTGAAAAGCACTTCCCAGACGACGAGGAAAGACCTCCTGTTGCTCACTGGGTTGAAAATACTGCTTGGCATGATGAAAGACTTAGTTCTGAGCGTGCTAAAAAGTATCCTCTTCTTTGTATGTCTAACCACGGTCGTTGGAGAATTCATGCACAGTGCGATGATATTCCATGGACACGTGAAATTGAGACAATGAAGATTAAAGGTGAAGATGGATATCTTTATGAACCTTGCTGGCTTAGTCCTAGTGAAGCTAAAAAACGTGATATTAAGCACGGCGATATTGTTAAGGTATTTAATGAAAGAGGAATCGTTCTTTGCGGTGCTTATGTAACTGAAAGAATGCAAGATAAAGTTGCTTATATAGATCACGGTGCTAGACTCGACCCTATTATTCCGGGCGAAGTAGACCGTGGCGGTGCAATTAATAATATTACTCCTTTGCATACAACCGGCAAAAATTCTACTGGTATGGCTACGTCTTCATTCCTTTGCGAAGTAGCTAAGGTTACTCCTGAGGATTGGGCTAAGTGGAAGGAAAAAGCTCCTTGGGCTTTCGAAAGAAAGTATGACGAAGCAGCTGGTGTTTGCTTAGAAGGTTGGGTTAAAAATTTAGACGAGTTTGAGAGGAACTAAAATGGGAAAAGTCTTTTTTATAGATATTGCCAGATGCTCCGGTTGCTATAATTGCCAGCTTGCTTGCAAGGAAGAACATTGTGATAACGAATGGCTTCCTTATGCTAAAAAGCAACCTCAAATCGGCCAATTTTGGGCAAAAGTTAACGAATATGTTGAAGGTAGCATCCCTAAAGTAAAAATCTATTATATCCCTGAAATTTGTGGTCATTGCGAAAACCCTGCATGCCTTAATGCATGTAACGCAGGTGCTATTTACAAACGAGAAGATGGCCTAGTTTTAATTGATCCACTTAAATGTAATGGCTGCAAAGCATGTCTTAAGGCTTGCCCTTACGAAAGCATCTATTTTAACGAAGCAGAAGGTATCGCCCAAAAATGTACAGGCTGCGCTCACCTTATCGATGAAGGCAAATCTCCTCGTTGTGTAAGCGTTTGCCCTACTGAAGCTTTTATTTATGAAGACGAAGAAAAAATCAAAGACAAACTTAAAGGCGCCACTGTCATGAAAGAAGAAAGTGGATGCGCTCCAAGAGTTTACTATAAGAATATCCCTGGTAAGTTTATTGCTGGACTAATTTATGACGAAGCTGAAGAAGAAGTTATAAAAGGTGCCACTTGTACATTAGTCAGCAAATCCGATTCTTCAATTGCTTATAAAGCCACGACTGACGAATTTGGAGATTTCTGGTTTAAGAATTTACCAGTTGATAAATATATGCTAAAAATTGAGGCTGATGGATTTAAGACTCAGACTTTTGACGACTTAGATACCACTAAATCAATTAATATTGGCGATATCCCGTTCAAAAAAGAATAATAAATCAGGAGGTCTTTAATGGCTAAAAGAAAATTTGGCGACCGCAAGGACGCAAAACGCGTGCAACTGCCTGGGCTTATGCAATCTTGTATTGACTTAAAGCCTAGCCGTATGGAAAACGAAGTTTATATCAATCAAAAAATGAATGTTACTCCTTTGGTTGAATACATTGAAAAGAAAAATGCATCTGGCGAGCATTATACTTTCTTTCATGCTTTCGCAACAGCGTGTGGAAAAGTAATTTATAATCGACCAAAATTAAATCAGTTTATTACTAACAGACATCTTTATGTGCATAACAATGTTGTATTAGCTTTCGTTGCAAAGATATCCTTAAACGATAAGTCTGAAGAGCTTATGCTTTTTATCGATATTAAGCCTGAAGACACGATCGAAACAATTAAGGCTCAACTAGAAAGAAAAATTACTAATCTCCGCAGCGAAGATGAAGAGACTGAAAAGAAAAGTGCTGATAACGCAATTGATATTTTATCAAAGCTCCCTAACTTCGTTAGAATTCCTATTTTTGGAATTATTAAGTTTGCTGATAGACATGGATGGATTCCTGAATCACTTGCTTCTTCAAATATTTATTATAGCAGTATGATTATTTCCAACCTTGGTTCAATCCACTGTGGTGCTATTTATCATAATCTTGCTAACTTCGGAACATGTTCCGCTCTAGCTTCTATGGGTGAGATTTTAGATGTTAAAATTGTTAATCCAGATGGAAGTGAAGAGATTCAAAAGCAATGTGAGTTCGGTATAACTTTAGATGAGCGTATTGGCGATGGATTCTATTTTGCTAAGAGTGCTAAACTTATCGAATACATTCTTATGCATCCAGAACTTTTAGAAGAACCTGCATCTACTATGATTAATGTTGAGTAATAAATTTAGATATGGTTATTAAAAAAGCGCCGAGCATTTGCCCGGCGCTTAATTTTTATTGTTCAATAAATTCTTTAAGAGCTTTTATCGCACCACCATGACCATTATCTTCTTTAGTAACAAATGTGGCTTCTTTTTGGACATCTTCTAGTGCATTTTTCATCGCAAAAGAATATTTTACAGCTTTAAACATCGGGATATCATTATCGCTATCTCCAAACACCACTATGTTTTCTATTCCTAGGCCGAAATATTCCATAAAGAATTTTACCGCCCCAGATTTGTTTGCACCTTTCATAGTGATTCCGATTGTTCCTCTGCCCGTCTCATGAACCTCGTAATCTTTTTGTAAGTCTAAAAGCAATGTATTTATTACTTCTAGTGCCTGACTAACTCCGCCGGCACATGCACAATGAACTTTTACTATTGGATCGTCTTCGGACAATTCGCAAGGACCGCCTGGAACATAACTTTCAAATCCTGTTGCTACAAATTTTTGGTAGTCTTCTTCGGTTATATAATTTCTCTTAAGAGATGAGCAAAGGACTGCTATATCTTTTCTTCCTTTTACTGCGTTATACACCGCGTCGATTGCTTGTGGATCAATATAACGAACGCTCAAAAGATTTGTACCCTCAAAGAAAACGTTTCCGTCTTCGCAACTAATTAAAAGTCCTTCCGGAACCTTATCAAAAAGTTTAAAAACGTCTGTTGCTGGGCGTGCACTTGCTATAGCAACTTTTACGCCCTTCTCTATAAAACACTTTAATTCTTCTTCAAAATTTTCTGGCAGGATTTCTTCGGGCGTAAGAAGTGTTCCATCTAAATCAAAAATTGCTAATTTAATGTTTTTTTCCATATATGTTCTTCTTTCTATTTTTTTCTATTATAACAAAATGTTAAAAAAATAGTGCTTTTTTATATTTTTGTATGATAAAATATAGTAGAATTATTTTTTTTTAGTTATAGGTGAACTTTTGTGATAACCATTAAAAAAGTTACAACAAAAAAAGAACAAAAAGACTTCTTGGGCTTCCCGATTAAACTATACAAGGGAAGTCCTTATTTTGTACCACCTCTTTATATAGACGAAAAGAAAATTTTTAATAAAGATTATGTATACTACGATACATGTGAAGCTATTTATTTCAATGCATATAAAGACGGAAAACATGTAGGCCGTATTTCTGGAATCTTGCAAAAAGCGAGCAACGAAAAAAATAACGAAAAACGAGTTCGTTTTACCCGTTTTGATTCTATTGATGATCAAGAAGTTGCTAACGCTCTTTTTGATGCTGTAGAAAAGTGGGCTTTAGAAAAAGGTATGGACACCGTGTGTGGGCCGTTAGGTTTTTCTGACCTTGAAAGAGAAGGTTTGCTAGTTGAAGGCTTTGATGAACTTGCAACTTTTGAAGAGCAATACAACGCGCCTTATTATGAAAAACTCATTAAAAACTGTGGATATGAAAAAGAAGTCGATTGGTTAGAAAGCAAAATTTATGCACCTGACGAAGAAAGCGCAAAAGAATTAGAGAAAATGTCTGATCTTATTTGCAATCGTTATGGTCTTAGATTTGGCGAAGCTAAAAATATGTCGGAGTTTATAAAAAAATATTGCGACGACTTCTTTAGACTTATCGACCAAGGATATGAGCATCTTTACGGCACAGTTCCTTTTACTGATGGCATGAAAAAGATGACTATCGAAAACTTTAAGCTAGTTACCGATATTGACCACATCGCGATTATCCTTGATGAGAACGACCATGCTGTTGCTATGGGCTTTTGCATTCCTTCAATTGCACATGCTATGCAAATATCGGGAGGTCACCTTAGCCCTAAAGCTCTTATTAAATTATTAAAATCAATGAAAAAGCCTGAGATTATTGACTTCGCTTTAATTGCTGTAGAACCAGAATATCTTAACCGTGGAATAAGTGCAATCTTCGCAAATAGTATTGCAAAAATGCTTAACAACGGCTACACGAAATATGCCGAAACAAATCTTAATCTTGAAGATAACCACGCAATTAGAAATTTATGGAAACGTTTTAACTCCGTTGAGCATAAACGTCGTCGTGCATTTTTCAAAAAGATAAAATAATTTATTAGAATTATTATTTAAGATTAAACATTTCACTATATTCCTTAAAATATTTTTCAAAGTCATGTTCACTAGCGAGTTCTTGTTTGGAAATAGTTCCATGCTTATCTGCTAATTCATTATGATTAATTCTTAATGCAATCCCAATATTTGAACAATGATCGCTAACTCTTTCGATATCTGTAAGCATATCATTATAAACATATCCATCTGTGTATAGGCAAATTCCCTTTTGTACCCTTTCGACATGGTTTGCTTTATTTGTTTTACAAAGCAAATCAATAACTTCCTCAAGAGGTTCTACTTTATATGCTTTTTCTATATCATCGTCAGTAAAAGCTTCCATTGTGTTCGCAAGAATCTCATCTAAAGCTGCAAACAAAGTTGATACTTCTGTTTTAGCATAACCACTAAACTCAATTTTTTTATCGCTAATTTCTTTTGCTGATTCGCCAAGATTTTTTGCGTGATCACTTATTCTTTCCAAATCAGTTACCGTTCTTAAATATAAAGTAGCCTTATTGTTTTCATTTTCACTTAATTCTTTTTTTGTTAATTTTACAAGATAGCTTCCTATCTTATCCTCATATGTATCAATAATATTTTCCAGCTCACATACTCTAGAAAAACCTTCGTCAGAAAATTTAGTAAAAAGTTTTAATGCTACTTCTATATTTTCACGAGCTAGATTTGCCATTGATTTTATTGCAATGCTTGTCTGTTCTATTGCCAATGTTGGATAGTCTAAGAATCTTTCCTCGAGCCTATCTACATTATGAAGTTCTGCGATATCTTCTTTCTTGTCTGAAACAATTATATTTACTAATTTTTCAATTAAGCCAATAAATGGCGAGAGTAATAATACAATGATAACTCTAAAAATTGTATTTAAGAGTGCAATACTTACCATATTCATATTTGCACCCATAAACGAGAAATGAACAATCGCATCAACTATATAGAATATTGCGCCAAATACTATAACACCAAGAGTATCAACTAATAAGTAAATCAATGCTGTTCTTTTTCCGTTTGCGTTTGCACCAAGTGCTGAAAGCAAAACTGGAACTGATGCACCGATTGCAATACCCATAATTACTGGTAATGCTAATTGAAAATTAATTGCTCCTGTAACTGCAAGTGCTTGCAAAATACCAACTGCTGCCGAAGCACTTTGTATAATACACGTAAAAACAAGTCCTATTAAAATTCCTATGAATGGGTTTTCGAAGTTTGTAAGAAGTCTAATAAATTCTTCGCTGTCTCTTAAAGGCGATACTGCCGTTGACATAGCAGAAATTCCAAACATCAAAACTGCAAAACCAAGCATGATATAGGCAATATTATGATTGGTTTCTTTTTTTGTAAACATCAAAAGGATTATTCCGGCTATTGCTAATCCCGCGGTCAAAGTATTTGTAGAAATAATTTCAAATACTCCACTACCGTTTAATTCAGAAAGGCATATTACCCACCCAGTAATACTAGTTCCGATAATAGCTCCCATGATGATACCAATTGCTTGCTTAACCTTCATCATGCCAGAGTTAACAAAACCAACAACCATAACCGAAGTCGCTGACGAACTTTGGATAACTGCCGTAACCCCTGTTCCCAACAAAATACCCTTGATTGGGTTACTTGTAAGCTTATATAAAATAACTTCTAGCTTGCTTCCTGCAACTCTCTTAAGTCCATCTCCCATTAGGTTCATACCAAATAGAAAAAGACAAACCCCACCAAGCAAACTAATAATATTTACTACGCTCATTTATTTCCTTCCTAATATCTATCTTTCTACTTCTTAAAAAAACTAGTTTCAACGATAAAGGCCAAAACTAGTTTTCATTAAATGTATTTATATATTTATTTATTACTAGTTTAATCTAAAAAAATCATTATCGCAACACAAACTAGCTAAGCGGATATATATATTTTCATCCTATTTGGGCACCTTATTTATATCCGACACAAAGCATTGTAATATCGTCTGATTGCTCACCATCTTTTGTAAACTCTATAATCTCTTTTTGTACATCGCAAAGGAGTTCTTTTGCTGACATATCTATATTTTTATTGATGCAATTAACAAGCCTTTCACTTCCAAAAAATCCCTTGCTGTTATTAGCACCTGTTATTACTCCATCTGTATACAAAAATAGTTTATCGCCTTTTTCAAAGTTTACTTCTAATTCCTCATACTCAATATTTTCTATCGCACCTAAAAGTACATCATTTTTTACTCTCGAAATCAACTCAAAAGTCCCCTTTGTGCTTTTATATTGCTGATTTTGGCCTGCACTAGAATATTTCATCTGGCCTGTCATTATATCCAAAATTCCTATCCATGCCGTAATAAATAAATTAGCAGAATTGATTTTGCAAAGTTCATTATTAACATTAGTTAAAATTTCCGAAATGCCTAATCCCTTATTAGCAAACTTCCAAATTAAGTCTTTTGCTTTATCCATAAATAAGGTGGACTTAACATCTCTTTTAGGCGTTTCTCCAATAAATAAACAAAGTTTATTTTCGCCTATCATAAAGAAATCATATATATCAGAACTGATTTCTTCTACGGAGAGCATCAATCCATAAACATCTATATTTTCGCATTCATCAATTACTCTATCAAGGTTAAGTGGGAGCATTGTTTTTTGAACTTGTTTTGCAAGTGAAAGTTCTTCGTCAGCTCTCATTTTTTCTTCCATTGTCTTTGCTTGCAACATAATATTTTCATAATTTCTTTTTGCAAAAATGTAACATCCAAATGCTAATACTATAAGTATGAATAACGATGTCGGAACAAAGACTGTAAAATAATTTTTTAAGGTCCCTGCTATTTCTAAATTATTCCTTAAATAATATCTGCCTAATCCTGTTAACAAAGAAATTTCCTGGCCTTTAGAAAAAACTATTATATTAAAATCATCAAATTCATATGCTAAGATATTTCCTATATCTGCTACATAAAACAGCACTATAGTAATTATCGATGATCCTAAAACGATTTTTTTGTTATTGTATGTGCTTGCTAGTACGATTGGCAAAACAACCCACAAATTATAAAATGTTCCTAAATATAATTTTAATGCTATCGCCGTAAAAATCATCAACCCTATAAGCACATATTTTGTCGCCTTTTTATATTTTGTTTTTTCAACAATAACAATCGTTACTATATTTATAGCAAGCACAATTCCTAAGATTAGAGAAACTGTTATATTGTACCCCTCAGGTGTTATAAACAGCCTCATTATTATATGAGCCAACATAACAACACATGCTGCAACTTGCACCATTACTATTAATCTGTTGGTCTTTTTTTCGTTATCTAATAGAACTGTTTTTGTGATGGAAGACATGTCTAGAAAGTCTTTTATTTTTTCTTGCTTACTCATCAGTCTTATCCACCTTTTTTATTTTTTCTTCTCTGAAAAGTCTTGCTAGCCCTTCTTCAGCAGTCTCTCTATATCCTTCGTCTAAATCTATTCCCGTTCTTTTCATAACTTTTACAGCATCATCTAATGAAACCGCACAAAGTTCATATGGTGTTATTTTCGCAATTGTATATGCGTCGTAGGCTTTAAGTGCATAAAGTGCGTTTCTATTAATACATGGAATTGAAACCCTTCCTTCGATTGCGTCACATGTCAAGCCTAAAGAATGCTCTATTATCAATTCTGCTGCCAACGTTATCTTTTCATTTGAAAGATGATTAATCGCCGCAAAAGTTGCAGCTGCAATCGCAGACGCAACTCCTATCTCCGCCTGACATCCACACTCAGCTCCACTAACCGAACCGTTTTGCTTACATACAATTCCTACTAAAGCGCCTGCAATAAGTGCATTGATTATTTCTTGCCTTGTATGATTTGTTTTGTATAAGTAAGATACTACGCCTGGCAAGACACCCGAACTTCCACACGTCGGTGCGCAAACAACTTTTGCTCCACATGCATTTTCTTCGCTCGCTGCCATAGAGGCAATCGCCATATAAGATTTTAAGTTTTCTTTTTGCTCTTCTTCGCTAAGCTTTAGATATTCTTGATACATCTTTGGCGCTTTACGTTCTAAATTATAATCACTTGGAAGAACAGTTTCTTTTGAATTCATTCCGCGAAAAACTACATTTTCCATTTCGTCTATAACTGTTCCAAAATATTCATCCAAATCCGGTTCTTCAAACTTGTGCGCATAATCTAACAACGTCATATTGTTTTTTGCGCAATAGTCTAAAATCTCATTCATGTTTTGTGCTGGATAAATTTCCTTTGAAAGCATTTTTTTATCTTCATTTATAAGTATGGTGCCTCCACCCGTTGATTCGAATCTATCTTTATGAAAAACTGATGGTTTTGTAACTGTGATGACATCCATTGTATTTGGATGCGCTGTGGTTTTCGTTACATCAAATAGAATTTTATGATTTATACCTTTTAGTTTGAGATGAATTGCTTTATCTGTAAGATGTCCAACTCCTGTCTTTGCCAAAGAGCCGTACAATATGACAATTATTTGTTCAATATCACTATATTTTTTTAAAATATAATCACACGCAATAGATGGCCCTATAGTATGGGAACTGGACGGCCCTACTCCTATTAGACAAATTTCTTTGATCGACCTCAAGATAACAACTCCTTGCATAGTTTTCTATATTATATCAAAAATTATTTGTTTTCTCTATATATTCAATCGTGGTAGATAGTGTAAATTTACTGTAGGAATTCAATAGATAAGTTTCCCCTAGATTCTTGTTAGAACTTTAGATTTCTTAACTATTATATTCCTTGTCTCATTTTTTATAAATACCAAATATGGTTTTTTAAAGCTGCTATCTTTT
>JAZLLU010000033.1:0-13650 GCA_045598285.1 Lachnospiraceae bacterium
GCCAATCAAACTAACAACAACTTTTGTTCCAAAGACTAATCCTAAAACGGGAGATAACAATTCTTTATTCTTAATAATTGGAATCATTGTTTTAAGTGGATCACTTATAGCTGTTTTAATCTTTTCAAAGAAAGCACGCAAAATGTTCTTACCTATAATCTTAGGTTTTGCCCTCGTAGGGGGGGTGCTTGGAACAACAGTTATCAAAACTCAAGCAGGTGAAAGTCAAGAAACAATTGAACCAATAAAAAGTAATGTAAAAGTTGACGGAAAAGATATTGAAGTAAAAAGCTTGGCAACATTTACAATAACATCAGTTCCTGAAAAGGGTGATTTAATTATACTCGATGAACAAGAAGCAACAGGGTTAACAAATGTATATAGAGTTCTTAATGTGGATGGCGCAAAAGCCTTGGTAATGTCGATGTGGAATGTGGCAGGTGTGAGTAAAACATTTGGTGGAGGAGACACAACGAAATTTTACAATTCTGAAGGCACTGAGTATGTGTATGAATTACAACAGTATGCAGGAAGTAATCTTGATACATACTTAAATGGAACGTTTTATGGAACCTTAAGCACTGATATTAAAAACGCAATAGTACCACAATCAATTGTACAAAAAGCATATGGTAAGACAATTTACCAGCCAGGCAGCGGAACAGAAGGTGTTGATTATTGGAAGGGCACATATGGATTTGATGCTACACCAACAACTTATTATATTACAAATCCAGGATATAGTGCGTCAGTGGAAGGAACAAGAAAAGTATATGCGCTTGAAGTAGAAGATGTAATTAATTATCTTGGAGAAAACAAAATAAATCCTCAGGCTGTAAACGAGATGTTCTTTAATCAAGAAACTTCAGTTTCTAATTATTGCTGGCTGCGCTCGGCTGATATTGCCAACTACACTTGTGCTTGGTACGTGGACGGCTACAAAGGTGACCTCGACTACGACAGCAATGGCACAAGTCGCGCCGTTCGCGCGGCTTTCGTGATCGATTTAAGCAGGTGTAAATGGACTACATATCAACCGTAAACTGAAGGTATGCCTATTTCGCAACGATAGTTATGCTAATAAATAAAAAAAGGTTTTATCCTAGGCATAGTGGTTTTTAATAAGCAAATAAAATTAACGCTCTGTGCAGTTTTGCACAGAGTGTTTTTATGTCGACTTACATCTTAAACTTATATTATTTATAGGGTAAGAACCTTTAAAAAATGGTAAAAATATGGTATAAAAAAGTATTAAAGATAAATAAAAAAACATTAGAAAATGAGGCGAAAATGAAACTGATTATACCTAAAGATTATGATTCAAAATTAAGCGTTAGACAAACCCAAGAAGCAATAAAATTTATTCGTGATAATTTCCAAAAAGAATTTGCCCAGGCAATGAATTTGGAGCGTATTTCTGCGCCTCTTTTTGTTGAAAAGAATTCTGGACTTAATGATGATTTAAGTGGAATAGAAAGAAAAGTTTCTTTTGATATAAGTGGAATTGAAGATAATGAATATGAAATTGTTCAATCCCTTGCTAAATGGAAGAGGATGGCTTTAGGTAAATATGGATTTGAGCCAGGTGAGGGCCTTTATACAAACATGAATGCTATAAGACGTGATGAAGAATTAGATAATCTTCATAGCGTTTATGTTGACCAATGGGATTGGGAAAAAGTTATAAACAAAGAAGATAGAAACATAGAAACCTTGAAAGAAAATGTAAAAACTATTTTCAAGGTTATTAAGAAGATAGAAGAAGATATTGCATCAAAATTTCCAGAAGCAGTTTATAAGCTTCCAGATGAGATTTTCTTTATCGATTCAGAAGACTTAAGAAAAATGTATCCAAACCTTTCTGCTAAAGAAAGAGAAAATCAAATCTGCAAAGAGAAAAAAGCTGTTTTTATTATTGGAATTGGAGAAAAGTTAGGAGATGGAAAGCCACATGATGGAAGGGCTCCGGATTATGACGATTGGAGTTTGAATGGTGATATTTTGTTTTGGTTTGAACCGCTTGAGTGCGCATTAGAAATTTCTTCGATGGGAATAAGAGTTTCTAAAGAAACTATGCATTCACAGTTAGAAAAGGCTGGTAAACTAGAAAAAGAAAATCTTCCATTTCACAAGATGATCTTAAACGAGGAACTTCCTTTTACAATTGGCGGAGGAATTGGTCAGTCGCGTCTTTGTATGCTTTTATTAGGACGTGCACATGTAGGAGAAGTTCAAGCGTCTGTTTGGCCAGAAGATATGTTAAAAAAATGTAAAGAAAACAATATATTCTTGTTATAAATTATGTCACTTAAGCTAATTTTAGGAGATACAAACTCCGGAAAATCAAATAAGCTCGTAGAGGAGATGACAAAGGAGGCCGAGAAACAAAACGAACAAAACGGCCTTAAGTCTTTAGATACGAAAATTTTTGCTATTGTTCCAGAACAAGCAACTCTTAAAATGCAACAAAGCGTTGTAGCGGCATCAAAAAGTGGTGCTGTAATGAATATAGACGTTGTAAGTTTTGAAAGACTTGCTTTTGTTGTTTTTGATGAGCTTGGTATTGATATAAATAATATTTTAGATGATACTGGAAAGGCTTTAGTCTTAAAGAAAGTATTAAATGAAATAAGAGAAGATTTAGTTGTTTATAAAAGCAAAACGCATATGCCTGGCTTTGTAGAAGAGATAAAATCTATTGTTACTGAGCTAAAACAGTATGATATTGATGATGTTGTTTTGGCTCAAATGCAAGAAAAGGCTAAAGCGGAAAACAACAATCTTTTGTTTAATAAACTTTCAGATATCCGTTTAATCTATCAAAAATTCAATGAAGAAATTATCGATAAGTTTAAGACTAGCGAAGAAATTTTAGATATCTTTGCTAGCGTTGCACAAAAGTCAAAAAAGCTTAAAGGTGCTTATCTTTATCTAGATGGTTTTACAGGTTTTACTCCAATACAAAACAAACTTATAGAAAAGCTTTTGCATGTTACGAAAGATGTAACAATAGCGATTACGCTTCCTAAAGATAAAATTGATGCGAATTGCCCTGAGCATTCTTTGTTCTATTTAAGCAATCAAACTTATCACAAACTTTTAGAGATTGCTTCTAGATACCCGGATAAGTTTGAAAGTTATTATATGCCTGAAAAAAATAAAGAAGATATAAATGGATATTTGTACAGGGCCGTTTCTCCAAAAGATGAAGTTATATTTGTTGCAAAAGAAATTTTAAGACTTGTAAAAAATGAGGGATATAGATACAAAGATATTGCTGTTATTACTTCTGACTTAGAAGGTTATTATTCGCTTATAAAAAATATTTTTGAACAGGCGAATATTTCATGTTTCATCGATTATAAAAATCAAATTATTAAAAATCCGTTGGCTCGCTTTACTATGGCTGCATTAGATCTTGTATCTACAAAATTTTCTTTTGACGGTATCTTTGGGCTATTAAAAACTGGATTTTTTGATTTAAGTTTTGATGAAATTTCATTGCTTGAAAATTATTGCCTTGAGTTTGGAATAAAAGGAATTAGGGTTTGGAGTAACGATTTTAATAAGAATAGAAAACTTTATGGTAAGGATAAATATTTTTGGGATTTAAGAATAATTAATTCTTATAGAAAAAAAGTTTATGAAAGTATAAATAGCTTTTATGCTTCTGTTAATAAGAGTAAGTGCGCAAGAGATTTTTCTGATGCACTTCTTAAACTTTATAAGAAGAATAATGTTTCGAAAAAAATTGATATCCTAAAAGAAGAGTTTAATAAAGAGGGACTTCTTTCTAACGCAAAAGAGTATGAGCAAATTTATGAGCTTATGACAGACCTTTTAGAAAAGGTTGCGCTTCTTTTAGCGAATGAAGAGATAACTCTTAAAGATTACGTAAATGTAATAGATGGCGGCATTAGAGAAATTAAAATTGGAATTATTCCACCTAGTTTAGATGCACTAACTGTTGGCGACCTTACTAGAACGAGGTTAGATAGTATTAAAGCTTTATTCTTTATTGGCGTTAATGATGGAAAGATTCCAATGACACAAAACTCGACTGGAATTTTCACTCAAAAAGAAAGAACTTTCTTAAAACAAGATTTTGAAATTGCGCCTTCTGTACTAGAAGATTTATATACTCAAAAATTCTATTTGTATATGCTTCTAAATAAGCAAAGCAAAAATCTTTATATTTCTTATGCAAGTATGAGTGATACAGGCGAAGAGATGGAACCTTCGTTCCTTATTGCGGACTTAGGAGAATTAACGGGCAACTTAAAATTCTTAGATGTGCTTAAGGCTGGCGAAACATGGCCTAGCTTAGAACTTAACCAATTAGCAAGAACGATTAGAAACAATCCAGACACTTGCATCTTAAAATTTTTTGCTAACGAAGAACCTTATAAATTAAAACAAATCATTGATGGTGCTTTATATACAAACAAACAAATGCCATTAGATGAGCAAGTAGCTTTAGATTTGTATGGTGGCGTTTTGCACGGAAGTGTAAGCAGATATGAAAAGTTTAACGAATGCCCATTTAAGCATTTTATGACATATGGTCTAAGAATAAATAAAAGACCTGAATATAAAATCGAGGCTTCTGACTTAGGAACTATTTATCATGATGCGCTTGAAAAATATTCTAAGCAGTTAATTGATGAGGGCTTTGACTATAAAAGTGTTAGCGATGATGACAGCCACAGGATAATAAATGAATGTGTTGATGAGGCTATTAGTAATACAAAAAGTGATGTTCTTGATAGCGCAGCAAGAAATGAGTTCTTAAAAGAAAGAATTAAGGTGGTGGCTCAAAAGACAACTGATGTTCTAAGAGAGCATATAAAACAAGGAGAGTTCGAGCCAGAACTTTTCGAATATAATTTTGTTTGTGATCTTTCTAATAACGTTCAGTTCAGCGGTAAGATTGACAGAGTTGATATTTATGAAGCAGATGATGTATTCGTAAAAATTATTGACTATAAAACGGGTGAAAAACAATTTAGTTCAGAAGATATTTATTTAGGACTTCAACTTCAGCTTGTCGCCTATATGAAGCAAGCAATTGATAGTGTTGCTAAAAAAACAAATAAAAAAGTAAGACCGGCTGGAGTTTATTATTACAAAATAAATGATAAGTTTATAAGTAGTGATAAAGAGGGGGATAAGAAATTTATGATGCGTGGACTTACTTCTTGTGAAGAAGGAGTAATTAGTGCGATTGATAACAGTGCAAAAGAAAATGGAAGTAGTAATATCATAGATGTTTCATACAGCAAAACAGGTGAACTTAAGTCATATAGTAAGGTGGCTAATGAAAAAGAGTTTTTATCACTTATGGATTATGTTGATAATGTAATTTTAGATGTAAGCGAAGAAATTAAAAAAGGTAATGTTGATATCAAACCTTTTGGTAAAAACGAAAATGATAACGCTTGCATTTATTGCGATTATAAAGATGTTTGCAAATTTCAACAGGGCAATTTTGGATGCGATTGGAAAGAGCGTAGCGATTTAAGCACTAAAGAGATGGAGGATATTTTGTATGGCAGAAGTTAAGTTTAATGAAAAACAACTAGAAGCCATAGAAAAAAGAGACACAAATATTTTAGTTAGTGCTGCCGCAGGTTCAGGAAAGACTGCGGTATTAGTTGAGCGCGTTATTAGAAAAGTTATAGATGAAAATGTAGATATTGATTCGCTTATAATTATGACATTTACTAAAGCGGCTGCTGCTAGTATGCGTGCAAAGATTTATAAGAGAATTAGAGAGGCTTTAGATAAAGACTGTTTAAGCGCTGAACAAAAGGATAACTTAAAAGTTCAGATGATGAAAATTTACAACGCAAATATTTGCACTATAGACTCTTTGTGCATGAATATCGTTAAGGAAAACTTCCAGGAAATTGATATAGATCCTTCTTTTAGAATAGCTGATGATGCTGAGATAAACATGATAAAAAAGGATATCTTAGCAAAAATTTTAGAGGATAATTATCAAAATCCAACACAAGAGTTTTTAGAATTCGTTGATTCATATACAGAAAAAAATGATTCGAAAATTGAAGATATTATTCTCAAACTTTATGACTATTCGCAAAGCCATCCAGAACCGATTAGATGGTTAGATACATGTGCCGGCTCATATATCAATGCCAAAAATTTTGGTGAAACGGAAAATGATGATGAAAATCTTTGGCAAAAAAAATTAAAAAGTATTGTTTTTGATAAGATTTATAGCCTTTTAGTTATGTGCGAAAAAGGAATCGAATTGTGTGGCGAAAATTATGGACCATATCTTTTCGAAGAGAATTTTTTAGGCGTGCAAAGAAGCTTATATGACTTAAAAGACTTAAATTTTGATGCTATTGGCGATGAACTTAATAAAATTATTGATTCATGGGTTAGTTTATCTGCAAAACGAGATGAAGAAATTGATAAAAATAAAAGAAAAAAAGCCGGCACATTATATGGCAACATCAAAAAAGAAATTATTAGCCTAAGAGATTGTTTCTTTGATAAAAGTTTAGAAGATAAATATTTGGATATGAGCTCATGCGCAAATATTGCAAAAATGTTAGTTGATATCACAAAACAATTTCACAAAGAGTTTTTAGCTGAAAAACAAAATAGATTTATCGCTGATTTTTCTGATGTAGCTCATTTTGCTCTTGACGTTTTAATTAATTATGATGAAAACGGAAATAGGGTATATAGCAAAATTGCTGATAATATTGCAAAAAATACGAATGAAATAATCGTTGATGAATACCAAGATACAAACCATATGCAAGAGGCATTAATTGAGGCTTTAAGCGCAGAACGTTTCGGCAGACCAAACGTTTTTATGGTTGGAGATGTAAAGCAAAGCATTTATGGATTTAGGATGGCTTGCCCAGAACTTTTTAATGAGAAAAGGGAGCTTTATGAAAAAGGAAATGGTGGCGAGCTTATCATTTTAGATAAAAATTATAGAAGCAGAAAAGAAGTCTTAAATATTACTAACTTTATTTTCGAGCAAACTATGATAAAAGATATTGGCGGAATTGATTACTTAAATAATAATCAACTTGTTTTAGGCGCTGAGTTTGATGATTGTGATGACTTAAAAAGAATTCCAGAAGTTATAATGGTTAATGAACCGAAAAAAACAGGATTGATTTCTTGTGCTTATATAGCAGCAAAGAAGATTGAAGAACTTGTACTTGCGGGATTTAATTATTCAGATATTGCAATTATTTCTAGAGGATCTAATAACCCTGAATTAGAAAGAATTTTAGAAGATAGAAATATTCCAGTTATTAAATCTTCTAATAAAGGTTTCTTCGAAACTTTTGAGGTTCGATTAGCAGTTAATTTATTGCAAGTTATTGATAATCCTTATCAGGATATTCCTATGTGCGCAGTTCTTTTAAGCCCACTAGTTGGAATGTGTGCTAATGATTTAGCTATATTGAAAAATAATTTTAAGAATAAAAACTTTAATGTTTATGATGCCTTAAAAGAAAGCAATGATTTTGGATGGTTTGCTACAAAGATTAACGAATACCATGAAAAGTCTTTATGGATGGATATCCAGGAATTTATCACATACATGATGGAAGATTCAGGACTTTATAATATTATTAGTGCTATGCCTAAAGGCGATTCTCGAAAAGCTAATTTAGATTTTATAAAGAGTTTGTGTGCATCTTTTTCAAAAGGCTCTTTCGTGGGATTGTTTAATTTTATTAGGTATATTGAAGAAATTAAAAAGTCTGATTCTTTTGGACAAGCGCAAGTTGAAGGCAGTGTTGACGCTGTACAGATGATGACTATCCATAAATCAAAAGGTTTGGAATTTCCGGTTTGTATTGTTTATGATATTGGGCATATATATAATACAAGAAGTTTATCTGACTCGATTTTATTAGACAAAGAATTGGGTATGGGTATAGAAAAAAGAGATTTATCGACAAGAATTAAAAGTAACACTCTTTTGATGGAGACTATTAAATATAAATTGAATGTTGATATTTTTGCCGAAGAGATGCGTCTTTTATATGTTGCTATGACCAGGGCTAAGGAAAAACTTATCCTTATTGGATGTCAAATAAATATGGATAATAAAATAGCTGACTGGGAAGATGAAAAAGAAAAAAGAGCTAGTAAGTTTAGCAGCGCAGACGTCTTAAGCTGTAATAGTTATTTGTCACTTATAGGACAAAGCCTTTGCCATAAAGCGTCCGGGACATGTGCCGAATATCCTTTAAACAAATGGAATATACTTAAAGCTGATGAAGTTGAAATTGAAAGGGTTGACGAGTTATTAGATAACGCAATAAAGAAGAAGGAAATAGAAGATGCACTTTTAGTTGATGCCAAACCAGCGACATTAACTTTCGATTATCCTTTCGAAAATGCAACTAAGACACAAGTAAAGGTTACGGCTTCGCAGCTAGAAAATAAGGAAACTAATAGAGAGTTTGATTTAGAAAATAAAAACTTTAAGCCAAAGAAGGGCTTAACAGGAGCTCAAAGGGGTAATGCGTATCATAAAGCATTTGAAAAATTTGACTTTGAAAAAAGTGCCAAAGATAATGTAAAATTGTTATTAGAGGATGGATTTTTAAATGAGGAACAGGTAAAATCTATCAATATAGAAGATTTAGAAAAATTTGCATCATCTTCTTTGGGCCGAAGAATGAAAAAAGCTGATGAAGTGGGGAACTTAAGAAGAGAGCAGCAATTTGTTGCAAAATATATTGATGGTAGCGAAAATAGACTCATTCAGGGTATAATTGATGCGTTCTTTGAGGAAGATGGCGAAATAGTTTTAGTCGATTATAAGACTGACAAAAATACAGACGAAAATTATTTTATTGAAACATATAAACCACAGCAAGATGCGTATGCAGATGCTATAGAAAAAGCGACAAATAAAAAGGTTAAAGAGAAGATTCTTTATCTTACAGAAATAGGAAAGGAATTAGTATTATGATTTTCCCAAATTATATTAGAAGAGGCGATTGGATAGGCGTTTCAGCGATGAGTAATCCTGTTAATGATCCAGCTGAAAAAGCTAGATTTAATCATGCGGCGAATGTTCTTTCTAGAGCAGGATTTGGTGCTGTATTTACGAATAATGTTTTTCTAGATGCTGATGCTTTTGGAAGAAGTGGGACAGGTCCAGAAAAAGGTTACGAGTTTAATGCGTTAGTTAGTGAGAACCAAATTTCTCTTATCTATGCTGCTAAAGGAGGAGATAATCTTGTTGAGATGCTCCCTTATGTAGACATTAGATTATTTAAGAAAAATCCAAAATGGGTTCAAGGATATTCAGATGTCACATCACTACTTTATTATTTGACTACAAAGGGTGATGTTGCTACTGCTTATGGCGCATGCTTTTCTGATTTAGGAATGGAACCTTGGGATGACAGTGTACACAGAGGTTTGGGAATTTTAACTGGCGATTTAAAAGAACAACAAAGTTTTGATTATTACCAAGATGGACCAAAGAAGAAAGATTCTCTTAGCTCTTCAGGTTATTCTAAAGATGCACTCGTTGAATGGAAAATAGTTGCAGATGGAAGAGGACGCTTTGATTACACAACTGTTTACGGCGAAAGTGCAAACATGAAAATATCAGAGGTTGAGTTCGACGGTCGTCTTATTGGTGGCTGTTTAGATGTTTTGCTTAATATTGCAGGCACTCGTTTTGATGGTACAGCTGAATTTTTAGAAAGATATAAAGATAATGGTATTATTTGGTATCTTGAAAGCTTTAATCTAGATTGCGAGCAGATGATGGAAGGACTTTGGAAACTTCGTCAGATGGGATGGTTCGAAGGTGTAAGAGGATTTATTTTTGGAAGACCTTTGTTTTATAACAATGTTGACTTTGAAGGAAATCAACTTCCTACATATGCTGATGTTTTAAGAGAAAGATTAGGCGACTTAAATGTTCCAATTATTATGGATGCTGATATAGGCCATAAAGGACCGCAGTTTGTTATGATAAATGGAGCAATGGCTAATGTAAGAGCTACTGCCGATGGAAAAGGTAGCATAGTATATTTTGACTAAAGGTTTGGATTAGATGTTAGAACTTAAAAATGTTTCTTTTTCAGTCACCGATGAAAATGATATCACTAAAGAAATAATAAAAGATGTTAGCTTAAAAATCGATGACAAAAAATTTATAGTAATAACAGGACCTAATGGGAGCGGCAAAAGTACCTTAGCAAAATTGATTGTGGGTATTTATACGCCAACAAAAGGACAAATTATTTTTGATGGAACTGATATTACAAATATGTCTATTTCTGATAGAGCAAAGCTTGGCATAAGCTTTGCTTTTCAGCAACCTGTTAGATTTAAGGGAATAAAGGTTAAAGATTTAATGACTTTGGCAGCAGGCAAAGAAACTACTATCGGACAAGCTTGTCAATACTTAAGCGAGGTTGGACTTTGCGCAAGAGACTATATTGATAGAGATGTTGACTCAAGCCTTTCAGGCGGTGAACTTAAAAGAATAGAAATCGCTCAGCTTATTGCCAGAAATACTCGTCTTAGTGTTTTAGATGAGCCAGAAGCAGGAATTGATCTTTGGAGTTTTACAAACCTTATTAAAGTTTTTGAAAAAATGAGAGAAGAAAAAAGCCGTAATATTCTTATTATTAGTCACCAAGAGAGAATTCTTGATATTGCGGATGAAATAGTTGTTGTTAGAGATGGACAAGTTGTAGCGTTTGATAAAAAAGATGATATTTTGCCAGAGCTTCTTAAGGGAACGGCTGGTTGTAAATATTATCAATAGGAGGGCACAATGGATAAGATTCAAAAAGATTTACTTGAAAAAGTAGCCGATATCCACGATGTGCCTGAAGGCGCATACAATATTCGCTCTAATGGCGAACTTGGTGGTAGAGCTACAACAGCTAATATTGATATTGTCACAAAAGAAGATAAGCCAGGAATCGATATAATTATTAAGCCGGGAACAAAAAACGAAAGCGTTCATATTCCAGTTATCATTAGTGAGTCTGGTCTTACTGATTTAGTTTATAACGATTTTTATATTGGTGAAGATGCTGACGTTACTATTGTAGCAGGATGTGGAATTCATAACTGTGGCGATCAAAAAAGTCAGCATGATGGAATCCATTCTTTCCATGTAGGAAAAAACGCAAAGGTTAAATATATTGAAAAGCATTATGGCGAAAATGACAAAGACGCTGTTGGCGAAAATATTATGAACCCTACTACTATTGTTGAAATAGAGGAGGGTGGATACATGGAAATGGAAACAACCCAAATCAAAGGCATCGACAATACTGTTCGTGATACAAAGGCGGTTCTTAAAGGCGAAGGCGCTAAGTTAGTAGTTCGTGACAAGCTAATGACACATGGAACGCAAAACGCTGATGCAATTTTCGATGTTGTTATGGATGGAATTGATTCTAGTTGCGATCTTATAAGCCGTGCAGTTGCAAAAGATAACTCAACTCAAACTTTTAAGGCGAATATAGTTGGTAATGTTAAATGTGCAAGCCATACTGAGTGCGACGCTATTATTATGGATAACGCTAAGATTAGTGCTTCTCCTGAAATAGTTGCAAATGACTTAGATGCAGCCCTTATTCATGAGGCGGCTATAGGTAAAATTGCTGGCGAACAACTTATTAAACTTATGACACTTGGACTTACCGAAGAAGAAGCTGAACAAGAGATTATTGCAGGATTCCTTAAATAATCGGTTGACAAAAGAGGACATTTATAATATATTAAACGAGCGCCTTTTTTAGGGCACATGCGATAGTGGCGTAGTTGGTAACGCGCGACCTTGCCAAGGTCGAGACCGCGGGTTCGAGCCCCGTCTATCGCTCTACAAGATAAAGCACGAGAAAAACTTTATCGACGCAAAACCTTGATAAAGGTTTTACAAAAAAGTGGTGAACGCCACAAGTTCAAAATGAACCTCTAAGGTTCATTTTTTTTGCCACAAATTCTGCCACGAAAACAAAATGAGCTATAAATACCTTTATTTCAAGAAAAACATATTTTGAAATCAGATATAAAACTATAGGCAAAAACCAATATATACATGAAATAAATAATTGCAACTACTAGATATTGTGATATACTAAAATAGAAATAGGTCACTGAATTTAATAGAAGGCGCTTGACAAAGATGGATAAATCCAACACAATTTTGAATACATACATACATACATACATACATACATACATACAGGATTCTGACGTCTTTTTTGTCACCTCAAAATTCAGAAAAATAAAGAATTAACCATCTGAGTTCACTGCATAAGATATGCAAGATGAACAGGCAGATGGTTTTTTAATTAAGGAAGGATGAATATGAAAAAGAAATTACTTAGTATCTTAGTAGTTCTAGCAATGGTGGTAGCAATAATGCCAATGACGGTGTTTGCAGAATCAGAGCAAATCGGCGACTATACGTTCGATAAAAGCACTGGCACAATAACGCGTTACACAGGCACTGGCGTAGATTTGGAAATTCCAGCAACTCTTGGTGAAGTAAATGTTACAAGCATTGGCAACAACGCATTTTCTGAATGCACATCCCTTGCAAGCGTTACAATTCCCGAGGGAGTGACAAGCATTGGCGCATTCGCATTTAATAAATGCACATCCCTTGCAAGCGTGACAATTCCTTCATCTATACGGAATATCGGTCGTGATGCGTTCCAGGAATGCGCGAATTTGAAATCTCTTAATATCGACAGTGTTGAGAGTTGGTGTGCCGCTGCAATCAGCGGTCATCCGTTCGCTAAATCAAAGGGTGGCAGACTGTCCGTCCAGGGCGTTGAAACGACATCGCTAGTAATACCTAAAGGTGTGGAGAGTATCGGAACCTTTGCTTTCTCGAATTGTATAGGCTTGACAAGCGTGACGATTTCAGAGGATGTGACAAGTATCGGAAGCAGTGCGTTCGCGGGTTGTATAAAATTGGCAAGTGTGACGATTCCGTCCAGAGTGACGGGCATCGGAAACCAGACATTCAGTAATTGTAAAGAGCTTAAAACCATACTCGTAAAAGCAGCGAATCCACCAAGCTGGGGAGTGGGAGGCCAATGCTTCCAGGGTTGCAGTGAATTATCAGAAATCTATGTTCCTGAAGCATCAGTTGATGATTATACGAAAGCAACAGGATGGAAAATTTATGCAGAAAAAATAAACGGAGCATATATGGTTAATGTTGCTCCGTCCGAGAACGGTATTGTGACTGTTGATAAGGACTGGGTTCCGGCTGAGGGCACGGAAGAAGAAAAAACAGTTACGATAACAGCAACACCGGACAAGGGCTATGAACTTGCCAAATTAATAGTAAAAGATGCATCCGGAAAAGAAGTAAAAGTAACAGATAATAAATTTGTAATGCCAGCGTCAGACGTTACTGTAACAGCTGAGTTTACTGTAAAAGAAGAAATTCCTAAGACAGGTGATGCAAATAATATGCTTTTATGGGTTGTACTTGCATTAGTAGCTGCAGGACTTGCAGCAGGAACAGTTCTTAAAGTCAAGAAAACAAATAAATAAAATTATTCAATAAAAGGGTCGCAAAAATGACAGGCTTGACATGATCAACCGAAATCTGCGACCCTTTTATTTTTATGTTTTGAA
>JAZLLU010000034.1:0-30321 GCA_045598285.1 Lachnospiraceae bacterium
CAAAGAGACTGTGGTTGGAGCCTCTATTAAACCATCAAGTGGTAGGGAAAAAACACCAATCCACAGTATCTTAAAATAGCATAGTCGAACCAATGAAAAAGGTAAAGAAAGACTATGACTTTATATAATAGTAGGTAAAAAATGCTTAAGTTTGAAAATGATTATTGTGAGGCGGCCACACCAGAAATATTAAATAAATTATTAGAGACGACGTATGTAAAAGCTGCTGGATATGGCAACGATGAATTTTGCGAAAGTGCAAAAGAAAAGATTAAAAAAGAGATAGGCATACCTGATGCACAAATATATTTTTTGGCAGGAGGAACTCAAACAAACCAAGTTGCAATTGATTCGATGCTGGAGTCTTATGAAGGAGTTGTTGCTTGTGAAACAGGACATGTTAATGTTCACGAAGCAGGCGCAATAGAATTTTCAGGTCATAAGGTTTTAACACTTCCTAGTCATAATGGAAAGATGTGTGCTAAGGAATTAAAGGAACTTTTAGTTAAGTTCTATAAAGATGAAAGTTATGAGCATATGGTATTTCCTGGAATGGTTTATATCTCGCACCCTACAGAACTAGGAACACTCTATACAAAAGAAGAACTTAAAAGTCTTCACAGTGTTTGCGAAGAATATAAGATTCCATTGTATTTAGATGGTGCCAGATTAGGATATGGTCTTATGGCGGAAGGCACAGATGTTACAATAAAAGATGTTGCAGAGCTTACAGATCTTTTCTACATAGGTGGAACCAAGGTTGGAGCTTTGTATGGTGAGGCCTTAGTTTTTACGAAAAATAATATGCCAAAATATTTTGCCACTATTGTTAAGCAACATGGTGCGATGGCAGCAAAAGGTAGGGTATTAGGTGTTCAGTTTGATACGTTGTTTACAGATGGTCTTTACTATGAAATTTCTAAGAATGCTATAAAGACTGCAGAAAGACTTAAAGAAGCACTTAAAGAAAAAGACTATGAGTTTTTAATTGACTCGCCAACAAATCAAATTTTTGTTGTTGCTACAAAAGAGCAATTAGAAAGACTTAAAGGCAAAGTAGAATATACTACCTGGGAAGTTATAGATGATAATAAAACAGCAATTAGATTTGTAACTAGTTGGGCGACTTCTATGGAAGATATAGAAGAACTTATTAAGATTTTATAAACAGGAGATTGAAATGGAAAACGAAAAATTACCAGCAACTAATGAATATTTAGTAACAGGAAAGAGTCTTCCAGAGGCTTATCATAAAGCGCTTAAGGCATTAGATTCTAATCCTAATATTTATCCATGTGATGATTGGGATACAACTCAAAAAGAAATTTCTTTAACAATGTTTGTAGAAGAACCTTTAGCTGAGCCAATGATTAGTAAATTATTTATTGGTGGACCAACTGAGTTGGAACAATATCGCCAAGAGATGCTCGATGGTATTTTAGATTTCGAAGTTGAAAGAGGAAATTGGACATATACATATCATCAAAGAATGGAAGAACAATTTTCTTTCATCGTAGATGAACTAAAAAGGAATCCATCTAGTAGAAGAGCAGTCCTTTTGATTAGGGATTGGAAAAAAGATTCACAAAGTGACGATCCAGCATGCTTACAGCACATTCAATATTTTATTAGAGATGGAAAACTTCATGCAAAAGTTTTGTTTAGATCTAACGATGCATGTAAAGCTGCTTTTATGAATGCGTTTGCACTTATTATGCTTCAAAAGAGATTCGCTGACGAGTTGGAAGTTGAGATGGGAACTTATTCTCACAGAGCAAATAGCTTTCATTGTTACGAAAAAGATTTCGGTATGCTTAGCGGATATGCAAAGAGAATTGATACGGCAAATGATGAGTATGATGTTTGCTTCGACTATGTAGATGGTTGGAAAGAAGATATGGAATTTGCAAAGAGCGAAATTGCAAAGAAAGTAGAAGAACTAAAAAATAGATAGGGGAATTTACATGAAAAAATATGACGTAATAATAATAGGTGCCGGACCAGGTGGAATCTATTCAGCATATGAATTGGCTAATAAATCTAACTTAAAAGTTGCTGTATTAGAATGCGGCAATGTATTAGAAAAACGCCATTGTCCAATCGATGGAGATAAAATAAAAAGTTGTATCAAATGTCCTTCATGTTCAATCATGAATGGCTTTGGTGGAGCGGGTGCATTCTCTGATGGAAAATATAATATTACCAATGACTTTGGTGGAACTCTCTACGAATACATCGGAAGAGAAAAGGCACTAAAGCTTATGTATTATGTTGATATGATTAATACATCTCACGGCGGCGGTAATACAGCGATGTATTCAACTGCTGGTTCAGAACTTAAAAAGATTTGCATGCAAAACAAACTTACACTTTTGGATGCATCGGTAAGACATTTAGGAACAGATATCAATTATATTGTTCTTGAAAATCTTTATAACGAATTAAAACAGAAAGTTGATTTCTTCTTTAATACACCAGTTGAAAAACTTATTAAGCTTGATAATGGGTTTAAGGTTGTTGCTAAAGAAGAGGAGTTTGAGTGTGATAAGTGTATCGTTTCAGTAGGACGAAGCGGCAGCCATTGGCTAGAAGCAGTTTGTGCTGACCTAGATATTACAACAACATCTAACCGCGTAGATATCGGTGTAAGAGTAGAACTTCCAGCTCAAATTTTTGCTCATATTACGGATGAACTTTACGAAAGTAAAATAGTATATAGAACTGAAAAATATGAAGATAATGTCAGAACGTTTTGCATGAATCCAAGAGGTATTGTTGTTAATGAAAATACAAATGGAATCATTACAGTTAATGGACATAGTTTTGAAGATGAAAATAAAAAGACAGGAAATACAAACTTTGCGCTTTTAGTTTCAAAACATTTTTCGGTTCCTTTTAAGGATAGCAACGGATATGCAGAGAGCATTGCTAAGTTAAGCAATATGCTTGGAGGCGGTGTTATTATACAACGCTTTGGAGATCTTGAAAGAGGAAGAAGAAGTACTGAAAAGAGAATTAACGAAGGCACAGTTAGACCAACGCTTAAGGCTACGCCAGGTGATTTAAGTCTTGTGCTTCCTAAGAGAATTCTTGATGGTGTAATCGAGATGATGTATGCACTCGATAAGATTGCACCGGGAACAGCAAACGATGACACGCTATTATATGGCGTTGAAGTTAAATTCTATAATATGGGTGTTGAGGTTGATAATAATCTCGAAACAAAATATAAAGGACTTTATGTGATTGGCGACGGTAGTGGTGTTACACATTCACTTTCACATGCTAGTGCAAGTGGTGTTTTTGTAGCAGAAAAGATAATCGAGGGTGAAAATGAAAAATAAATTTTTAAACAAAATAGTAGTTGCTGTTATTGCACTCGTTTTTTGTTGCTGCCTAATTCCTAGCTTTGTAAAGGCTGATGATGAAGACCTTGTTACAAGCAATCAGCAATCACTCATTATGACAGCTACGGATTTGGCAAAACTTTATGAAAATCCAACAGGCAGTTTCCAACTTGGAGCGGATATTGATTTAACCGGCACTGATTGGAAACCATTAGATTTTAGTGGAACATTAGATGGAAATGGATATGCGATATTAAATGCGAATGTTACTCAAGTTGGAGATGCAACGGCAACATCTTATGATGGAGCAATGGCAAGCTATGATACACATTTCGCAGGATTTTTTGGAACATTAAAAGGAGCAACGATTTCCAACCTTAAGATTTTGGGAATTAATGTTGATATTAATAACGAGGGGCCTTGCTTTGTTGCTGGTATAGCTGGTTATATGGAAGGAAGTCATATTATAAATTGCCAGATGGAGGGCAAAGTTAAGCTTACAACAAAATCTCATTGCTTTGGTATTGGTGGTATGGCTGGTTTTGGAAATGGCTCTATTGAAAGTTCATCTGCTGATATGACTTTGGTTTGTATTGACAAGGATGTTGAGCAAAAAGATGAACAATTTATGGGTGGTGCTTTTGCATCGGGCTATATTGATGTGAAAGATACAACAATTCATATTCAAGGTTTTGATTCGGATCATGGATATGTTCACAATGGTGGTCTTGCGGGTATGTATTTTACATATCCAGAAGGTACAGAACATCAAGGATATTTCCTTAATAATAAGGTTAGCGGATTTATTAAATTCCAAGAAGATAATGTTAATGGGCAGTCTCTTTGCGCAACATTTATTGGAGAAATAGTAGATCGCGGATTTGATAGTGATGATTCATTCCATGAAGGTATACAAGATGGTGATAACTTTAAGAGTGAAGAAATCTTTGAATATGATAATGATTTGCTTCCTTGCTATTGTGGCGAAAATGCTTACGTTGATACAGTAGTTGAAAGTACAGAATCGACAAATGGATATACGGAGCATAAGTGCTCGATGTGTAACTATTATTATAGAGATACATATAAGGTAATCATTAACAATCCAGAACTTGTTATTGAAACTGAACCTGTTGATGTTGTAGAGCCAAAGCCAAGTGGCAAAAAAGGGTCAATTATTTTAGCAATCATTTGCGTTGTTATTATCGCAGGTGTAGTAGTAATCTTTATAGTCGCATCAAAAGAAAAGGGTGGAAAGTCTACTAAAAAAACGTCTTCAAAGAAAGAAAAAAAGAAACGAGCAGATGACTATTAAAATAAAATTTAAGTGGCGCTAAAGGGCGCCACTTTTTTATTGCATAAAGGTTATATATGTGCTAATCTTTTTTGGTAAACATTAAACAGAGTAGATATATGGGCGTCAAGTGCTGCAAAGAACGGGGAGCTGTCTTGCAGACGAAAAGTTTTTCTTTACGGTCTATATATCGCATCCCGCTGAAGAAAAGAATACTCACCTTTTTGCAGCGGGCAAAGAAGGGAGTTTTTTTATGAAAAAATTAACTGTTTTAGATCTTTGCCTGTGCGCCGCTATGGTTGCCTTGCATATTGTTTTAGAACTATTTTGCACAATTCGAATCGGCAATGATCTAAAGATAACTTTTGCAGCGCTTCCATTTGTGGTCATAGGTTTTTTGTGTGGACCGATAGAAGGATTAATTACTGGTGCGGTCGGAACATTTCTAAGCCAAATAATTACTTACGGAATTACTATTACGACACCATTTTGGATTTGGCCTTATATGCTCCAAGGATTGACAGCAGGTTTAGTTTTTAAAGCTTTTAAGTATAAAACAAAATTGGTACCTATTGGTGTCAGCGTTTTTGCAAGTGGATTGGTTGCAGTAATTTTTAATTTGATTGCAAGTTACTTTGATGGTGTTGTATTCTTTAAGTATATGACAATAGAAGCTTTGATAGCATTGATTCCAATTAGACTTGCAGTTTATGTTGCGCTATCAATTATATTTACAGCAGTTTTAGTTCCAATTACAAAAGCACTTCTTAAGTCTTGCCCGTTAGGACTTAAACTTGCTAGAAAAAGAGGATAATATGAAAGATTTGGGTATTGAAACAAAATGTCTTCATGCAGGATACGAGCCAAAGAATAAAGAGCCTCGTCAGATGCCTATTATTCAAAGCACTACTTTTAAGTATGAAAATTCTGACTTTATGGGCAAACTTTTTGACTTAGAAGAAGATGGATATTTTTATTCAAGAATTAATAATCCTACAGTAGATAATGTAGCAGCTAAGATTTGTGCCTTAGAAGGTGGCGTTGCCGCTATGCTAACTGGCTCTGGTCAGGCTGCAACTTTTCTTGCTGTTTTTAATATTTGCGAAGCAGGAGATCATTTTATTTCAAGCTCAAGTATTTATGGTGGCTCATTTAATTTGTTTGGAGTTACTATGAAAAAGATGGGTATTGATTGCACATTCATAGATCAAAACTTACCTATAGAAGAACTTCAAAAATATATTAAGCCAAATACAAAGTGCATCTTTGGAGAAACTCTTACAAATCCAACAGTCAATGTTTTTGATTTTGAAAAGTTTTCTAAGTTGGCACATGATAATGGTATTCCATTAATTATTGATAATACATTTGCAACCCCAATCAATTGCAGACCTTTTGAATGGGGAGCTGATATAGTTACTCATTCTACGACTAAGTATATGGATGGACATGGCGTAACTTTAGGTGGCGCTATAGTAGATAGTGGAAACTTTGATTGGATGAAATATGCTGATAAGTTTCCAGGTCTTTGCACTCCTGATGAAAGTTATCATGGAATTACATATGCAACTAAGTTTGGAAAAGCTGCATATATTACAAAAGCTAGCGCTCAGCTTATGAGAGATTTAGGACCGGTTCAATCTCCACAAAATGCTTTCTATCTTAATCTTGGACTTGAATCTTTAGCAGTTAGAATGAAAAAACATTGTGATAATGCCAAGGAAGTTGCCGCTTTCCTTAAAGGACATGAAAAGGTTGATTGGGTTAAGTACCCAGGCCTTGAAAGCGACTTGGAATATGAACTTGCCAAGAAGTATCTTCCTGGCGGTACATGCGGAGTACTTTGCTTTGGAATTAATGATAGAGCTAAGGCAACAAAATTTATGGATGCCTTAAAGGTTGCAACAATAGAAACTCATGTTGCAGATTCGCACACTTGTCTTTTACATCCAGCTAGCCATACTCACAGACAAATGAGCGATGAGCAACTAAAAGAAGCAGGAGTAGACTCTTCACTTATTAGATTCTCAGTTGGACTTGAAGACGTAAAGGATATTATTGCTGATTTAGAACAAGCATTAGCATTGATTTAAGTAATGGAAGAAACAAAAAAAGAAAAATTTAATAGATATGATTTAACAGAGGGAAGCGTAATCAAGAAGATGATTGTCTTTGCGCTTCCTTTGGTTTTGACTTTTATTTTACAAGCCGTTTTTGGACTTTGTGATATGGCTATAGTAGGGCATTATTTAGGTGCGCCTGGAATGAGCGCTGTAAATATTGCTGGATTAATTATCAATGTTTTGACAGCTATCGCAAGTGGATTAAGTAATGGCGGAAATGTCTATATCGGTCAACTTTTTGGTGCAAGAAAAAGAGATGTAATTCCTAAGATTGCCGGAGCACTTCTTAGCTTTATGATTGTTGTCTCGGTTGGACTAGTAATTTTAACGATTGTTTTTGCAAGACCTATGCTGCTTGCGTTAGATACTCCTAAAGAAGCTTTTAATGATGGCGTAACATATTTGATGTGGGTTGCAGCTGGATCAATTTTCCTTTTTGCATATAACGCATTGGCAGCATCTTTAAGAGCTGTTGGCGATTCTATTCTTCCTACGATAGCTATCACAATTGGTATTTTGGTTAACATAGGACTTGACTACTTATTTGTAGGTCCTTGTGGTATGGGCGTGGCAGGAGCTGCAATAGCTACATTGGTTTGTGAAGCGCTTACAGCTGTTTTAGCGTACATATTTGCGGTTAAACATAAAATTTTAACGCTTAAAATTTCTGACTATAAGATGAAAGGCGAATATGTACACACTATGTTGAAAATTGGACTTCCGCTTGCTTTGCAATTCGCGCTTAACGTTGCATCTTATGTTTTGATTAGTGCTTTTGTAAATCAGTATGGAGTTGACGCGAGTGCAGCTTCGGGTGCGGTTTCTAAGATTGGAACATTTGCAATTTTGCCGTCCCAGGCTTTGCAGGCAACTATGCTTACACTTACCGCGCAAAACATTGCAATTAAAAATTACAGTAGAATTAAAAAGAGTTTAGCTATTACTTTAATAATTTCTGTATTTTTCTCAGGGGCCTTTTGGCTTGCAGCACATTTTGCGCCGCAAGGCATGCTCGGTATATTTACAACTGACAGGGCAGTTTTAGAAATAGGTGCAAGATTTTTCCAAATTATGACGATAAGCTATATCTTTGAAAGTATATTATTTAGCTTTCTTGGAATTATTTCAGGGTCGGGATATACAATTCTTTCGTTTTGCCTAGGATTGTTTTCAGCATATATAGTTAGATTTCCGCTGGTGATTATATTTAATAAGGCTACGGAACTTGGTTTTAATGGAATAGCATGGGCTTACGTTTGTGCGCCATTTGCAGCCAGCGTAGGTGCTTTTGTCTTCTACTTGACAGGAAAATGGAAAAAATCGAAGATAAAACTATAATTTTTCTACCATTATGGGCCAAATCATAATATAATTATAAAATACAAAAGATGTTGCATTGTTTTTTGTATTTTTTTTGAATAAAATTAGTATGGTTAATTAGATTATTATTAAACATAGGAGGATATTTGTTAGCATGATAGTATCAGAGAAAAAGCCTTTTGAAGAAGTGCTTGATATGCTCGGGGATGCCAAGAAAGTTGCTCTTGTTGGATGCGGAAGTTGCGCAACAAGTTGTAAAGTTGGCGGAGTAGAAGAACTTGATCAAATGGAAGAAGCATTAAAAGAAAAAGGAATTAGCGTAGTAGCAAAGATTATGCCAGATGAATCTTGCCAAAAGATGCTCTTAAAGAAAGAAATGAAGGCTCTTAAAGACGTTGAAGTTGATGCGGTTATTTCTTTAGCATGTGGTAATGGTGTTCAAACGGTTGCTCAAAATATTGACCTTCCTGTTTATCCAGCTACTAACACAAAATTCTTAGGACAGGTTGAACGTATTGGTATCTTCAATGAAGAATGCCGTATGTGTGGTGATTGTGTTCTTGGACTTACAGGTGGTATTTGCCCAATTACACAGTGTGCTAAAAGTTTGGTTAATGGTCCTTGCGGTGGACAAAAAGATGGCAAGTGTGAAGTTGACCCTCAAAACCCATGTGCATGGATTGAGATATATAACAGACTTGAGAAATTAGGAAAACTTGATCTCTTAGCAAAGACTAGAAAAGACAAAGGATATGCTAAGAACATTTATCCTAAACACATAAACTTAAAAGAGAAAAAGGAGGAGACTGAATAATGAGTGCATTAAAAGAAGCTTTTGAAGCAGGAAAATTTGGTGTTACTGCCGAAATGGCACCTCCAAAAGGATATGATTTTACAGAACAAATCGAAGTTGCAACTCAACTTCTTAAAGGAAAGGTACACGGTGTTAACGTTACAGATATGCAAAGCGCTTGCCTTAAGGCATCTTCAATTGGTCTTTGTATAGCGCTTAAACAAGCTGGTGTTGAACCAATCCTTCAGATGACAGGCCGTGATAGAAGCCGTATGGCTATCATGGGTGATTTCTTGGCAGCAGCTCACTTCGGAGTTGACACTATGCTCGCTCTTACAGGTGACCACACAACTGTTGGTGACTGCAAAGAATCTAAGCCTGTATTCGACCTTGATTCAGTTGGCATCTTGCAGATGCTTACAAATATGGAAAACACTAATACAGACTGTGGCGGAAATGAACTTCAAGCTGAAGCTCCTAAGTTCTATAAAGGTGCATCAGTTACTCCTGTATATGAGCCAATCGCTCTTCAAATCAACAAACTTCGTCAGAAGGTTGATGCAGGGGCACAGTATGTTCAAACACAAGGTTTGTTTAGCGTTGATAACCTTAAGAGATTTATGGACGAAGTTGATAAAGCTAATATTAAAGTTCATGTTATGGCAGGTATTATTCCTCTTAAGGCAGCAGGTATGGCTAAGTTCATGAATGCTAATGTTCCTGGTATCGATGTTCCAGAATGGATGATTCAAAGACTTGCTGACGCAGCAGCTGAAGGCAAAGAAAAAGATATTAAGGGTCTTCCAGCTAAGGCAGGTATCGAAATGGCAGCAGAAATGATTCAACAAATTAAAGAAGAAAAACTTTGCGATGGTGTTCATGTTATGGCTATCGGCGCAGAGAAGAACGTTCCTGTAATCTTAGAAAAAGCAGGCGTTACAATTTAATTGCCCTAATGGAGGAGAAAAAATGAAAATTACAGTTATTGGCGGTGGCCCAGGCGGATATGAAGCAGCTATCTACGCAGCTAAAAAAGGTGCAGAAGTTGTTTTAGTTGAAAAACAAGAAGTCGGCGGCACATGCTTAAATAGAGGTTGTATTCCTACAAAAGCTTTTCTTGCTTCTTACGATGCTTTAGAAGCAGCTGAAACAGCTAAAAACTTTGGTATCTTAGGTGTAGGCGAAGAATTATCAAATGATTATAAAGCTATTTTAGATCGCAAGAACAAAGTTATGGAAAGCCTTGTAAAAGGTATTAAATTCCTTTGCAAACAAAACAACGTTACTATCTTAAACGGTTTTGGAAAGATGGTTGACGCTCATCATGTAGAAGTTACATTAAACGAAGGTGGAGTAGAAGTAGTTGAAACGGATTATATTATCTTAGCTACTGGCTCAGTTCCAACTTGCCCTCCAATGTTTAACGTTGATAGAAAAAGAGTTATTACTTCTGATGAGATTTTAGATTTCGAAGAAGCTCCAAAGAGCCTTATCTTAGTTGGTGGTGGTGTTATCGGTTGTGAAATCGGACAGTTCTTAAACAAGATGGGAACAGAAGTTACAATAGTTGAAGCCCTTCCACGTATTATGGCTACAATGGATGAAGACGTAAGCAAACAAATCTCACGTCAATTCAAGAAAGAAAAACTTAAAGTTTTAGCTGGCGACGGTATCGCTGAAGTTAATCCTTTCGAAGATCATGTTGAAGTAAAACTTGCTTCTGGTAAAGAACTTACAGCTGATTATTGCTTAGTTGCTATCGGTCGTGCACCTTTCACAACTGGTGTTGGACTTGAGGAAGCTGGCGTTGAACTTGGCGAAAGAGGAAGAATTAAAGTTAACGAATATCTTCAAACTACAGCTGAAAACATTTACGCTATTGGCGATATTTTACCTAGTGCTCAATTAGCACACGTTGCTTCTTTTGAAGGTATGGTTGCTGTTGATAATATCATGGGCGCTAAGAAAGAGATGACTTACCATGCTGTTCCTGGATGCGTATTTACAAATCCACAACTTGCATCTGTAGGTACCTTAGAGTGGCAACTTCAAAAAGAAGGCAAAGAGCTTGATAAAGATTACAAGATTGGAACATTTGATTTCAAAGGTCTTGGAAAAGCTCAAGCTAGCGGACACCTTACAGGTTTCGTTAAAGTTATCGTAGATGCGAACGATGTTTTAATCGGTGCTGAAATCGTAGGTTCTGGTGCATCTGATATGCTCCAAGTTCTTACAACAGCTATCCAATTAAAACTTACAAGCGAGCAAGTTTTAGAAAGTATCTTCCCACATCCTTCTATGTGCGAAGCTATAAAAGAAGCTTTACATGATGTTCATGGCTTAAGCGTTAACAAAGGCTGAAAATTTGCCTTGCAAAAAGTTTGATATTGTTATAAATTGAATTTGATAAAATTATTTAAAGGAGATAGAAAAATGAATTATCCTTCAGAACTTAAGTATACTACTGACCATGCATGGGTTGAGGTTGACGGCGACGTTGCTAAAATCGGTATCACTGATTATGCACAAGATCAATTAGGCGATGTTCTTTATGTTGATCTTAAAGAAGTTGGCGAAGAACTTACTGCTGGCGATATCTTCACAGAAGTTGAATCTTCTAAGACTACTTCAGAAGTTCCTTCACCTGTAAGCGGCGAAATTACAGCTGTTAACGAAGACCTTGATGACTCACCAGAGTTAGTTAACGAAGATCCTTACGCAGCATGGATTCTTGAAGTTAAACTTTCTAATCCTGCTGAAGTTAACGCTCTTTTAAGCGCTGACGAGTATCAAGCTGGTTTAGAATAATTCTAACTTAATAAAATCTTAAAGCCACTACTTAGGTAGTGGCTTTTCTATTGGCTTGATATCTTAGGTTAATTAATAAATTTATTAATGCTAGTGACAAATAGGATATGATTTTTTAGTTAAAGGAATTGTAATGGATAATACGAAAAAATTAAGTACCATGTGAGTTGTAACCAGTCTTTATAGATTTTTCAGTACACTCATTTCTCTAAAAAATATTTTTGCCGTATTTTAACTAGTTTTGTACCCATTCAAATTTTATTAGCATCTTAATTTAACTGGTGCGTACTTTTGTTCAACAATTTCAATTCTATTGTTGACTATTTTTATATTTTTATTATTCACATTAAGTTGTTTTTTAATTCTATACTTTCAGAGGGTACAAA
Source organism: Lachnospiraceae bacterium (assembly GCA_045598285.1). Taxonomy (GTDB): domain Bacteria; phylum Bacillota; class Clostridia; order Lachnospirales; family Lachnospiraceae; genus RGIG5612. The sequence goes on from JAZLLU010000034.1 coordinate 12,072, forward strand.
AGTTGACATTTAACGGCAAAAAATTATAAAAGACTAGATTCGTACGGGGTGCGAGCTTTATAAAAGACGAGGTGCCAGTCAAGGGCACCGTAAGGTGGCGAAGCTTCCCTTGACGGACAGCGAGACGGTGCTAAGGGAACACAAACAATTTTCAGCCAGAAGTTTTGCCAACTAACACTTTACAGAATCTAAAAATACTATATGTTGTACGTGTATTTGAAAAAATATACATTATAGGCTATAATAAGTTGTTATGAGTTTTATTGAATTGAAAGATGTTGTAAAAGAATATGGTAATGATAATTCGGTGAAGATGAGGGCTGTTGATGGCATCAGCTTCGAAATTGAGCAAGGCGAGTTTGTTGTTATTGTTGGTCCCTCGGGAGCAGGAAAAACAACTGTACTTAATATGCTTGGCGGAATGGATACAATTACATCAGGTCAAATTTTTGTAGATGGAATTGATATTGCTAAGTATAGCTCAAAACAACTTACTGAATACAGAAGACATGATGTTGGTTTTGTTTTTCAGTTTTATAACTTAGTCCCTAACTTCACTGCGTTAGAGAATGTTGAGCTTGCGAATCAAATTAGCAAGAATCCACTTGATGCAAAAGAGATTATGGCGGAAGTAGAACTTTCCCATAGACTTAATAATTTTCCTTCGCAACTTTCAGGTGGTGAGCAACAAAGAGTTTCAATTGCTAGAGCTATGGCAAAGAATCCTAAACTTATGCTTTGCGATGAGCCAACAGGAGCTCTTGATTACAACACTGGAAAGACAATTCTTAAACTCTTGCAAGACATGTGCAGGGAAAAGAAGATGACGGTAATAGTTATTACTCATAATCAGGCAATTGCGCCTATGGCAGACAGAATAATTCACATCAAAAACGGAAAAGTTGAGAAAATGGAACTTAACAAAAATCCGCAATCAATTGATAAGATAGAGTGGTAGGATAAGGTTGTGTTAATACATAAAGACGTGTTCAGAGAAATAAAGAAATCCATGGGACGGTTTGTGTCCCTTTTTCTTATTGTAGTCTTGGGCGTCGCTTTTTATTCGGGAATAAGATCATGTGAATCGGATATGCTTATTACGGCCGATAAATTTTATGATGAGACAAACCTTATGGATCTTAGGGTTATTTCTACACTGGGTCTTACTGATAAAGATATTAGTGAAATCAAAAAAATTGATGAAGTTAAAGAAGCTATAGGAACTTATTCTACGGACATGCTTTGCAAGGTTAATGATACTCAACAAGCCGTTAAGGTTAAGGCAATTTCTGATGGAATGAATGAAATTGTATTAAAGTCAGGTATTATGCCAGTTAATACAAATGAATGTCTCTTGGATCAGTTCTTTATGGAGATGTACGAGTTTAATATTGGAGATAAAATTACATTCTTTGCAGAGAACGAAGATGACGTAAATAATTATCTATCAACTTCTGAGTTTGTAATCGTAGGTTCGTTTATTTCAAGTGAATATTTGTCGATGGATATGGGCACAACAACGATAGGAGCTGGTAAGCTTGATGGAATTATTGCTGTGCCAAAAGATGCTTTTAGCATGCAAGCATACACTGAAATTGATATAACGGTAAAGGATACAAAAGACCTTTTATGTTATTCGGATGAATATGACGAAAAGGTTGATGTTGTAGAGAAAAAACTTAAAAAAATTTCTAAAGAAAGAGAAAACGATAGATACGATACACTTGTTGGAGATGCGAATAAAGAAATTAATGAAGGTCAAGAAGAGTTAGATAAAGAAAAAGCAAATATTTATTCACAACTTTATTCTGCGCAAAATTCATTAAATACAACTAAGAGTGAAATTGATAGTTTAACGAGTGCTTATAATGAGTTACTTAGCGGGTTAGAAGAATTTGATGGAATTAATTTTGATAGAATAAGAAATGCTTCGCAAAGAGTTGCAGACATTATTCTTAATGGATTTATTAGTAGATTTATTCCGCAATACATAAAAAATGTTATTAGTAATATCAATAATAAAATTCAAAGTATAGCATTAACAATCGAAGAGGCTTTAGAGTTAAGAGGGTATGCTAGTGAGGTTTTCGGACCTTTAACTGATACGCTTTATCAAACGCTTGATTCAATGCAAATGGAGATTAATTCTAAATGGGCCGAAGCTAACGAAGGATTTAATAGTGCTCAAGAAGAAATAGATAGTGCAAAAGAGGAAATTTCAAAAGTCGAAAAACCTACATGGTTTATTTTAGATAGATATTATCTTCAAGAATATTTATCTTATAAATCTGATACTAAAAGAATTGGAAATATTGGAAAAGTATTCCCAGTTGTATTCTTTATAGTTGCAGCGCTTGTTTGTCTTACGACTATGACTAGAATGGTTGATGAAGAACGTACTCAAATTGGCACATTAAAAGCATTAGGATATAGCAAAGGAACAATTATTAGCAAGTATATTATTTACGCTATGTTAGCTACCGTTTCAGGAAGTATAGTTGGCGCTATAGTGGGAAGCAAAACATTACCTTTGATAATTATTAATGTCTATAAGCTACTTTATCCGAACTTGCAAGGATTAGAGATGCCACTTAACCTAACTCATTGCCTAGTAGCTTCTTTAGCAGCAATTATTTGTATATTGGCAGCCACGCTTTTTGCATGCTTAAAATCGCTGTTAGAGGTCCCTGCAAACCTTATGAGGCCAGTTGCTCCTAAACAGGCAAGAAAGCTTTTAATTGAGAGAATAGAGCCTTTATGGAGAAAAATTTCATTTACCTGGAAGTCGGCTTTAAGAAATTTTGTTAGATATAAAAAACGTTTGTTTATGACATTGTTTGGCATTTGTGGATCCACGGCACTTTTGTTAGTTGGATTTGGACTAAAAGATGCCATTAATACGATTCTTTATGCGCAGTATGGAGATATAAATAAATATAACGAAGTTTTATATGTTGATGAAAATGCTTTAGAGGAAGATAAAGATTTACTTACACAAAAATTAAATTCTGATAATCGAGTTAAGGAATTTACATATGTTTATCAAACTTCTGTTGATGCTGAAAGTAAAAACAGCAACGAAGTATTAAACTCGTATATATTTGTTCCAAAAAATACAAAGAGCTTAGATAATTATATTGTTCTTCAAGACAGGGTTACAAAGGAACGAAAAAATCTTGATAATGAGAGCGTATTAATTTCTGAAAAGATGGCTAATCAATTGAACTTAAAAGAAGGTGATACGATTAGCTTTTCAGTAGGTCAGAAAAATAAACAAGAAGCTAAAGTTGGAGGTATTGTAGAAAATTATATTTATCACTATATATACATGAGTCCATCGCTTTATGAGAAAATTTACGATAAAGCTCCTAAATATAACCAGATAGTTATATGTAACAACGAGGAAGTAACGTTAAATATAGAAAAATTTAGCGAAGAATACATGTCAATGGATGCAGTAGGCGGAATAATGGACATCGAAAGCATGAAGGATAAATTCTCAGATATGCTTAAGGGTCTAGATTCTATTACGTTAGTTCTTATTATCTGTGCTGGTGCTTTGACGTTTGTTGTTTTATTCAACCTAAATAATATCAACATTGGAGAAAGAAGAAGAGAGCTAGCGACGCTTAAAGTTTTGGGATTTCATGATATTGAACTAAGTCAATATATTTATAGAGAGAATGTGCTTATAACGGCGATAGGAATTGCACTTGGAGTTGTGGCAGGAATATTCTTAAATAAGTTTGTGGTTACGACAGTTGAAGTAGATATTGTTATGTTTGGACGAGAAATTTTTGCAACGAGCTTTTTATACAGTATCCTAATTGCTATAGGATTTACGGTTATTGTAAATATAATAGTTCACTTCAAATTAAAGAAAATCGATATGGCTATGTCCCTTAAGAGTGTTGAATAAAAGGGCAAAAAAATGTATAATAAAATGGCAAAAAAGTGAGCTTTTTTAAGGCTTAATGCATAATTGGAGGAAACCTTGGCTCAAAGAAAAAAGGGTTCTAATGCTAACTCAAAAGCAAAAGAAGTAAAAACTGAATCTCGTGATAAAAGTACGATAGCAATAGTTATATCGATTGCTGTTGCTTTGTTACTTGAACTATGTCTTTTTGGCATTTTAGGAAATGTCGGAAAAGGCATTGCTTTTGCTGAACTGGGACTTTTTGGAATTATGGCTTATGTATTTCCTCTTGCAGCAATCGCAGTTGTTCTTTATCAACATTTTGCTAAGGAAAGTCCTAAGAAAAATATAATATGTGCCATTATTCTTTTTATATTCCTTTGTGCATTTATGCATTTAGTTTCTTTTCCGGATATGGAAAGCGCTACTGTTGGAGACTACTTTGTAAGAGGTGCTAACGAAAAAATAGGTGGAGGAATATTTGGCGGACTTTTAAGTATAGGTCTTGTGCTTGTTATAAGTAAGGTTGGAGCTTATATAGTTGTTATTCTTGCTATTTTAGTTTGTATTTTCTTAATGTGTGGAAAAGCTGTTCTTAAAAATGTCAAACATTTTATTAGTAGAAATGAAGATTATGATGATGATGATGAAGAGCCAGATAAAAGAGTAATTCCACGCTCAAGACTTAGTGCTTTTCAACCAAGAAGAGAACTTCCAACAGTAGAAATAAATGATGATGAAGGAAGAACGATTAGAATTGTTAATGCGACTACACCACATAGGAGAAATAGAGCAGAAATTAGAAGAAGTGTTAATAAGGCAGCGCCTTATAGAGATGGAAACACTGAACTTTTAAGAGCTAATGCTACTAGAAAAGGGATTAATTCGAATCTTAGCATGACAAATAATAATGCATCTGGTGATGAGATGCATGAAATTACTAATGCGCATGTTGCTATAAATTCTTATGAAAATCAAGATCAAGAATTAAATAATGAGCCATTAAAGACTATTGAAATAACAGATGTTCCTGATTTTAAGGACGAAAAGCCTAAGGCTATAAAACCACAAAGAGCAAAGGCTATTAAGTCACCTGTTGTTAGTGGAGTTGCTAATGCAACTGTTGGTGGGGCTACTACTAAAAAACAAACTACAAAACAGACGACACCAAAAACTCCTGTTAGAACAAAACCAAATGGAAGGTATCAGTATCCACCAATCGAACTTCTAACAAAAGGTCGTGGCAGAAGTGGAGGAATTTCAAAAAAAGAACTTGATAAAATGGCAGCAGACTTAGAAGAAATTTTAGCTGAGTTTGGTGTTAATGCTACTGTTATAGACAAACAAACAGGTCCTCAAGTTACTAGATTTGAACTTCAACCTGAATTAGGAACAAGAGTAAGTAAAATTACTTCTTTGGTAGATGACCTTAAACTTAATTTGGCTGTTCCTGAAATTCGTATTGAAGCTCCAATCCCAGGAAGAGCTGCAATAGGTATTGAAATTCCTAATCCTAGTGGTCAAAGCGTTTTAATTAGAGACTTAATAGAATCTAATGAATTAAAAAGAGAAGAATCAAAAATTGCTATCGCAGCTGGCGTTGATGTAAGTGGAAATGTTGTTGTTGCAGATATCGATAAGATGCCTCACGTTTTAATTGCTGGTACTACAGGTTCTGGTAAATCTGTATTTACAAAATCAATTATCATGACAATTCTTTATAGGGCAAAACCAGAAGAAGTTGGATTGATTATCATAGATCCTAAAAAAGTTGAGTTTAATGACTTTAGTGGCGTTCCTCATATGATGAAGGACGTTGTAACAGATGCTGGGCAAGCGGTTAGCACTCTTAGATGGGCTGTTAATGAAATGCAAAATAGATATCAAAGAATGCAGCTTTCAGGCGTTAACGATATTAAGAGTTACAACGCATATTTCGATGCAGGCAAAATTAATCCAGAAGAAGAAAATCCTAGAAGGATGCAACAAATAGTTATTGTTATCGACGAGCTTGCAGACCTTATGATATCAGCATCAAAAGAAGTTGAAAACTTAATCGTTAGACTTGCACAATTAGCTCGTGCCGCTGGTATGCACTTAGTTATTGCAACGCAAAGACCTTCGGCCCAAGTTGTAACAGGTTTAATTAAGGCAAACGTGCCTTCTAAAGTTGCACTAAGAGTTGCTTCAAAACTTGAGTCCAGAATTATTTTAGATATGGCAGGTGCTGAAGAACTTTTAGGTCATGGTGATATGTTGTTCTTCCCGAACGGATTTACAAAACCTGTTCGCGCTCAAGGCGCTATGATTACAGAGCAAGAAGTTAAGAAGGTTACAAAGTTCTTAAAAGAAAATAAAGTTGATGATATTTATGCCACAGAAGCAGAAGAAATCCAAAAATACATTAACAACGCTTCTGATGGTCAGACAAGCTTTGGCTCAAGTGATGAAGGCAGTGCCGATAAGCTTGATGAATATATTTTTGAGGCAGGAAAAATTTGTATTGAAGCAGGCAAGGCATCTTCTTCTATGCTTCAAAGACGTTTTAGCATTGGATTTAATAGAGCGGCAAGAATAATTGATCAGCTTTGTGACTTAGGCGTTGTAGGACCTGCTAACGGAGCAAAACCTAGAGAAATATTAGTAGACTCTTACGAATTCGAAATGATGCTCCAATCAAAAGATGAATAAATTCGCAGATATTATTGTTGATATTTCCCATGAAAAAGTGGATAGACCTTTTGAATATATTATTCCAAAGGAACTTTTTGATACTGTAAAAGTTGGAAGTTTAGTTAATATCCCTTTTGGAAAAGGAAATAAATTAATTAAAGGTTTCGTCTTAAATATAAAAGATAAATCTAATTTTGATGAGAGCAAACTTAAAGCGATTGAAAGCATTTTGCCTAAGAGCACTTCTATTGAAGGTGATATGATTGCTTTAGCAAATTTTATTAGGACTAATTATGGCTCTACTATGAACCAAGCACTTAAGACGGTTATGCCAGTTAAACAAAGCGCTAAACCTATTGTAGAAAAATTTATTTCTCTTACATGTTCCGAAAAACAAGCTAGAGAGGCGATAGAACTTTTTTCTAAAGGAAAGAAAAGTCCTGCAAAGATTAGACTTCTTTTAGAACTTGTTAATGAAAAAGTACTTCCTTATGAAATCGTAAAAGATAAATTAAATATTTCGTCGCCAACACTTAAGTCTTTAGAAAAAGATGGATTAATAAAAATCGATTTCAAGGAAAATTTAAGAGATGCTTTCAAGATTAAAGAGAAGCAAGAATATACAATTAACTTAAATAGTGCACAGCAAAAGATTGCTGATGATATATGGAATAGATATAAAAACAATGATCTTAAAACTTCGCTTATTAGAGGGGTTACGGGTTCAGGAAAAACTGAGGTTTATATAGATCTTATTGATAGAGTTATTAAAGAGAAAAGGCAAGCAATTGTTTTAATTCCAGAAATTTCGTTAACATACCAAACAGTAATTAGGTTTTATAAAAAATTTGGTGATAGGATTTCTGTAATAAATTCAAAACTTACAAATGCCGAAAAACATGACCAATTCGAAAAAGCAAAAAATGGTCAGGTTGATATCATTATAGGGCCTCGTTCAGCACTTTTTAGCCCGTTTCCTAATTTAGGAATAATTATTATTGATGAGGAACATGAAGGGACTTATAAAAACGAAAATGTTCCAAGATATATTTCAAGGGAAGTTGCGATTGAAAGAGCAAAGCAAAATAATGCATTTGTTGTTTTAGGTAGTGCAACACCTTCAGTAGAAAGCTATTTTAAGGCGCAAAAAGGAGACTACCATTTATACGAACTTGACAAAAGAGCCGTGGGAGCAAGTTTGCCAGAGGTGCAAATTGTTGACTTAAGAGAAGAACTGGCAAATGGAAATCGTTCTATTTTAAGTAAAAAGCTACAAGAACTTATTGCTGATAGACTAGAGAAAAAAGAACAAAGTATTTTGTTTATTAATAGACGTGGGTATTCTAGTTTTGTTTCATGTAGAAGTTGTGGAACGGCTGTTACGTGTCCGCATTGTGATGTCTCATTGAAGTTTCACAAAAATGGCAAACTTATGTGTCATTATTGTGGATATGAAATCCCAATGTTAAAGGCTTGCCCGGAATGTGGTTCAAAATATATTGGTACTTTTGGCACAGGAACGCAAAAGGTTGAAGAAGAAATTAATAAACTTTTTCCGGAAGCTAAAACACTTCGAATGGATTTCGACACAACAAGACAAAAAGATTCACATGAAAAAATCCTTTCAGCTTTTGGAAATGGTGAGGCCGATATCTTGATTGGAACACAGATGATTGTAAAGGGACATGATTTTGCTAATGTTACTTTGGTAGGAATTATTGCGGCTGATCTTTCACTTTATTCGGGAGATTATATTAGTGCTGAAAGAACATTCCAACTCTTAACGCAAGCAGCGGGAAGAGCAGGAAGAGGCGCTAAGAAGGGCGAAGTTATAATTCAAACTTATTCACCGGATAATTATGCTGTAAAATTAGGTGCAAGCCAAGACTATAACGGATTTTATGATTTTGAGATGGCTTATAGAAAGATGTTAGGTTACCCACCTGTTATGAATATGCTAGGCATTTTGCTTGCATGTGAAGATGAAAATTTATTAAACAAAAAATGCAATGAAATAAATTTTGTTGTCGAAGATAAAATAAAAGCAAAAAAGGCTGCAAATATAAATACAAACGATGTAATGAAAATTGGGCCAAGTCAGGCACCAATAGCAAAAATACAAGACAAATATAGGAAAATTATTTATATTAAATCTAAAATATATAAAGATTTAATTGATATAAAAGATTCGGTGGAAAATTACATGAACGAAAATCCACAAAAAGAATTAACGGTTACTTTTGATTTTTCAATGAGTAGCCATGATTTATAAACTAGGAGATTATTATGGCAATTAGAAATGTTAGAACTGATGGCGATGAGATTTTAAGAAAGAAATCTAAAATTGTTAAGGAAATTACGCCTAGAACTAAAGAACTTATCGATGACTTGATTGAGAATGTTCATGAATATAATGGCGTTGGTTTAGCAGCAGTGCAAGTAGGTGTACTAAAACGCATTTGTGTTGTTTGCGTTGAGGATTATCCTGAATTAGATGAGGAAGGTAATGAGATTCCTAGTGACCCACTTGAGCATTCAAATGGTGAAGAAATAATAATTATTAATCCAACGGTTACACCGATTGGTAATGAAACTCAAACAGGCCAGGAAGGTTGCCTTTCTGTTCCAAATAAATTTGGGCAGGTTACAAGACCTAATCATGTTAAACTTCAAGCTTTTGATAGAGACTTAAAACCTTTCGAGATGGAAGCTAAGGGACTTTTAGCAAGAGCTATTTGTCATGAGTGTGACCATATGGATGGCATTTTGTATACCGACTTAGTTGAGGGCGAGTTGTATGAAAATATTCCAGAAGATGACGTTGAAGAAAATGAGGAATAATTTATGAAAATTATTTTTATTGGAACGCCTAGCATTGCGATTCCATCATTGAAAATATTAGCTGATTCAAAGCACGAAATTGTAAGTGTTATTACTCAGCCTGACAAAGTTTCTGGGAGAGGAAGATTGCTTAATGTTTCGCCTGTAAAAGAAGAAGCATTAAAACTTGGACTTGATGTTTTTCAGCCTGAAAAAATAAGTGATGAAGCTACTATAAAGCAAATTAAAGAGTTGGGTGCGGACTTGCTTGTTGTTGTAGCTTATGCGCAAAAGATTCCAAATGAGTTGTTGGAGTATAAAGGTGGGTGTATAAACCTTCATCCATCACTTCTTCCAAAATATAGAGGGGCTAATCCTATTAGAATGCCTATCTTAAACGGTGATAAAGTAACGGGTGTTACGATTATGCAAATGACAAAAAAATTAGACTCGGGTGATATCTTAGCGCAAGAAGAAATAGAAATTGGAAATAAAGAAACGGCTATTAGCCTTGAACCTAAATTGTCCCAGTTAGGCGCAAAGATGATTTTGGAAGTTGTTGATGGAATAGAAAGTGGTCAGGCAGTAAGGACAAAACAAAATGAAGAAGAGAGTACATACGTTTCTGAACTTGCGAAACATGATGGGCAAATAGATTTTAATAACAGCGCAAGTTTTATTGAAAGACAAATAAGAGCTATGAATCCTTGGCCAAGTGCATTTACTTTTTTAGATGGAAAGACTTTCAAGATTTGGGATGGGGATGTTTATGACGAAAAAGATTTCGATATACAAGGTCTTGAAAATGGATGTGTAGCTTTTGCCGATAAGAAAGAAGTTTTCGTTAAATGTAAAGAGGGACTACTAAAACTTAATGAAGTTCAACTTGAAGGCAAAAAGAGAATGAATATCGAAGAATTTCTTAGAGGAAAGAAAATAGATAGAGGATTTGTTTTTGGCAGATAATAAAGTTAACGAAAGATTATTAGTGCTTAATATGTTGACTGAGACTACTTGCGGAAGTGGTTTCAGTCACTTTCTCATTAATAAGACTTTTTTAGAACATAACCTAGATAAACTCCAAAAAGCTTTTCTGACAAGACTATATTTAGGAACACTTGAGCAGCTTATATTCTTAGATTTTGTAATTGATTCATATTCGTCTATAAAAACAAATAAGATGAGGCCGGCTATAAAAAATATTTTAAGAATGAGTGTTTATCAGATGCTTTTTATGGATGCGGTGCCAGACCATGCAGTGATTAATGAAGCCGTTAAACTTGCAAACAAAAAAGGATTTGGAAATCTAAGAGGCTTTGTTAATGGCGTATTAAGAACTGTTCAACGCCAGGGTGCACCAAAAAATATTCCGGAACATGTTAAATATGCATCTCCTAAGTGGATTTATGATTTGTGTGTAAAAAGATTTGGAGATGAAGGTGCAAAGAAATTTTTCGAAAGCGTTAACAGCACAGATGGATTTATTTGGACTAGGCTTAATTTAAAGTCAGCAAACAAAGATGATATTATAAAACTTCTTAAAGAAGATGGATGCGAAGTATTAGTAAATGATAAATTAGATGAAGCTATAAAGATAAAAGGGTTTGATTTTTTAAGGCAGTTAAAGGCTTATAAAAAAGGACTTATATTTATTCAGGATTTTAGTTCCATGAATATATCGCATGTTGCGAAAGAGCTTATTGATGAGAAGAAGGTTTGCTCTTATTTAGAAGATGAGTCTTTTTTGATAGTTGATGTGTGCGCGGCGCCAGGTGGAAAGAGCCTTCATATGGCGGAAAAATTTCCAAATGCTTTTGTTTATGCTAGAGATATTAGCAAAAACAAAACGGATTTGATTGATGAAAATATTAAAAGACTAGGTCATAAAAATATTCAAAGTCAGGTTTTTGATGCTAGGGTTTTTGATGAAACTTTTGAAGAAAAGGCGGATATAGTTTTAGCAGATCTTCCTTGCTCGGGGCTAGGAATAATTGGCCAAAAGCCGGACATAAAATTAAGAGTTAAAGAAGAAGATTTAAAAGAACTTTCAAACCTTCAAAAAGATATTCTTGGCGTTGTTAATAGGTATGTTAAGCCAGGTGGACTTTTAATTTTCAGCACATGTACTATTAACGAAGACGAAAATGAAGAAAATACTAAGTGGTTGCTTAAAAATTTTGATTTTGAACTTTTAAGTGAGCAAAACTTTTTACCAGGTAGAGATGATGCGGGTGGATTTTATATTGCTGCATTAAAGAGAAAATAGGGTATGGATTCAAAAAAAATTGATATTAAATCTTTACAATATAGCCAGCTTAAAGAACTTATGGCCCAAATGGGACAGAAGGCTTTTAGGGCGGAGCAGATTTTTACATGGTTGCATCAAAAACTAGTTAATTCTTTTGATGAGATGACAAACCTTTCATCTGATTTAAGAAAAGAACTTGATGAGAAGTTTGAGATTCGCACAGTAAAAAAGAAAAACGTACTCACTTCTGAAATTGATGGAACTAAAAAGTATTTATTTGAGCTTTGCGATGGAAATTTAATTGAAAGTGTTATGATGCCTTATAAACATGGAAATAGTGTTTGTGTATCTAGCCAGGTTGGATGTGCTATGGGGTGTTCATTTTGTGCTTCTACACTTAATGGTTGTGTAAGGGACTTAACGGCTTCGGAAATTTTAAGTCAGGTTTATGAAATTCAAAAAGATATTGGCCAGCGTATATCTAACGTAGTTATTATGGGAATGGGCGAGCCACTTATAAATTATGACAATGTTGTAGGTTTTGTAAGGCTTATTAGCGATGAGTTAACCTTGCATATAAGTCAAAGAAATATTACAATATCAACATGTGGGATTGTGCCTGCAATTATGAAATTGGCAAAGGAAGAACTAAAGATAACTTTAGCGCTTTCTTTACATGCACCAAACGATAATATTAGGAAAAAAATTATGCCAGTGGCAAATAAATTTGCTATAGAAGAAGTTATCGGGGCATGTGACGAATTCTTTAATGAAACAGGCAGAAGAGTGACTTTTGAATATTGTCTTATTGATGGCGTAAATGACAAAGAAGAGCATGCAAAAGAGCTCTCGACGCTCTTGAAAGGCAAGAATGCACATGTCAACTTAATACCTGTTAACCCGACTCCGGAAAATAATTATGGAGCAGCAAAAGAAAAAGACATTAAAGAGTTTCAAAGAATTTTAGAAGAAAATAATATTACCACTACGAGAAGGCGCGAGATGGGCCGAGATATTAGTGGGGCGTGTGGACAGTTAGTAAGGAGAACTATTTGAAATCTTTTGGTATAACTGACATCGGAGCATCTAGAAAGTACAATCAAGATTATTCTCTTGAATGCGACGAGCCTATTGGAAATCTAGATAATTTATATGTTGTTTGTGATGGACTTGGTGGACACAATGCAGGTGAGTTTGCATCGTGTAATTCTGCTGAGCTCTTTTTTGATATAGCTGAAGAATCAGATTCAAAGATGCCGCTTTCTATTCTTAAAGAGGCAATTACTAAGGTTAACGAGATTATCTATAAAAAAGGTCTTGAGCCAGAGTATGAAGGAATGGCTTCTACTTTAGTTGGCGTAACTGTTAAAGATGATACAGCTTACGTAGTTAACATTGGTGATTCTAGAGCTTATCTTGTAGGAGATGAAATGGTCCAAATCACATGGGATCATTCTTATGTTGGAGAACTTATTCGTGCAGGAAAGATGACTGAGGATGAGGCTCGCTTTCATAAGAAAAATAATGTTGTTACTAGAGCTATTGGAGCTGAAAAAACGATAGAGCCAGATTATTTCCAAGTGAAGTTAGAAGATGGGGAAATAATTTTGCTATGCTCGGATGGCTTATATAATATGGTCAGTGAAGCGACCATTAAAGCTGTTATTAATGCAGACGCATCGCTTAGAGCCAAGGCAGAAAAGCTAGTTGATCTTGCTAACGAAGCGGGTGGAAAAGACAATATAGCAGTTGTACTTATTTCGAAAAATTAATCCTAATTGAAAGGCGGTCTTTATATGATACGAGAGGGAATGTTTATTGAAGACAGATATGAGATTTTAGAAAAGATTGGCATGGGTGGCATGAGTGTTGTTTATAAAGCTAAATGTCACAAACTTAATCGTTATGTCGCAATTAAATTCTTAAAACCAGAATATTGCGAAGATAAAAGTTTCGTTCAAAAATTCCAAATTGAGGCTCAATCGGCAGCAGCACTTTTGCATCCTAATGTTGTAAGTGTTTATGATGTTAATGAGTATGAGGGAACATATTACATCGTTATGGAATATGTTGATGGAATTACTTTGAAACAATATATTGACCGCAATGGTGCTTTGCCAATGAAGGAAGCAACTAGTATTGCGATTCAAGTTGGTCAAGGTATAGAAGCTGCTCATGCAGCTGGAATTATCCATAGAGATATTAAACCTCAAAATGTTCTTATCTCTAGAGAAGGAAAAATTAAGGTTACTGATTTTGGTATTGCAAGAACTACAACAGCAAATACTATTAGCCAAGATGTTTTAGGTTCTGTTCATTATATTTCACCTGAACAGGCTAGGGGTGGCCAAGTAGATGCCAGGTCTGATATTTATTCATTTGGTATTGTTTATTACGAGATGGTAACAGGTGAGCTTCCTTTTGATGGTGATTCAACAGTTTCTATTGCACTTAAACATATCCAGGAAAGTGTTCCACTTGTTGGTGATATTGTTCCAAATGTTCCAATGAGTGTTGAAAAGATAATCGAAAAATGTACTCAAAAGAAACCTGAAAGAAGATATCAAAGGATGACTTCTTTGATAAACGATATGAAGACTTCTTTGATTTCTCCAAATGAAGACTTTGTAGGTCTTGAGCCAGAGATGCAAGATAATGCGACTGTTCTTATGAGCGCGGCTGATGCTGAGTTTTTAAGACAAGAAAGTGGAAGACCTATTAGAGGTTCTCATATGCGCGAAGACGAATATGATGATTATGATGATTATGATGAAGACGAATTTGATGAGCTTGATAATGAAATAGAATTTTATGATGAGGACGAGAAAGAAGAATACCGCGATAAAAAAACGGATAGAAAGAAATTTGATAAGATTCTTCTTATTTGCGGTATTGCTGCTGGCGTTATTATTTTAGCGGTTTTAGCAGTTGTTTGCGTTAAGACATTCTCATCTGGTGGTTGCAGTGGAACAAAAATAGAACAATTAGATGTTCCAAATGTTGTAAACATGACGGTAGATGAAGCTAAAAAAGCTCTTGAAGATAAAGGCTTTAAGGTAAAGACTGAATACAAATCTAGTGATACAGTAGAAAAAGATCATGTTATCGCACAGTCTATAAAAAAAGGTGAAAAGGTTAAAGAAGGCGATACAATTACAATTACTGTTTCTACTGGAAATGAACCAGTTGTTCTTAAAGATTATGCAGGCATGTCACAAAATGAAGCAGAAACAGAATTGAAAAAATTAGGTTTGAAAGTTAAGGTTACTACGGAATACAGTGATGACGTTGAAATTGGTAAAGTTATTAAAACTAATCCAGAACCTAACTCAAAAGTAAATAAAGATGATACGGTTGAACTCATAGTTAGTCGTGGACAAGAAGTAAAGAAGGTTAAGACACCTTATCTTATTGGTATGTCTAAGGCAGAAGCTATTAATACTTTGCAAGATAGAAATCTTGAATACAAAATTACTGAACAGGAATCAGAAGGAAATGGTGGAATAGTTATAGCGCAAAATCCTTCTGACGGAACGGAAGTAGAGGAAACAGCAACAATAGAGATTATTGTAGGTGTTGAACCAGAGACACAAACAGAAGAGGAAAATTAATAACTAATAGTAGGTGTGATATGAGAGGAACAATAATTAAAATTTTATCGGGATTTTATTATGTTAGAAATTATGGCTGGTCAATTTATGAATGCTCAGCTAAAGGTTCATTTAGAAATGACGATGTAACACCTCTTGTTGGTGATGAGGTTGAATTTGATATTATTAGCACTTTTAATAGAACGGGTGTTATTAATGAAATTCTTCCTAGAAAAAATTCTTTGATAAGACCAGCTGTAGCTAATGTAGATCAAGCTATGGTTGTATTTGCTCTTGATAATCCGAAACCAAACTTTAGCATCCTTGATAGATTTTTGGTTTTAATGCAAAAGCAAAATATTGAAACAATTATTGTATTTAATAAAAAAGATCTTGCTAGAACGGATGATGTTAAAAAGATTAAGAAAATATATAAGAATGCTGGATGCAAACTTTTCTTTGTTCAAGCAGGCGGCGAAACTCCGCATCTTTTCTGGTTAAAAATGAAATTAAGAGGCAAAATTACAGTTATGGCAGGACCTTCTGGAGTTGGAAAATCTACAATGCTTAATGTGTTTGCTGGAAGAGTTAAAGATGAGATGGCAACTGTTGGTGAAATTAGTAAAAAAATTGGCCGTGGAAAACATACAACTAGACATAATGAGATTTATTCTTTCAAAAAGAATTCTATTCATATAATTGATACACCGGGATTCACTTCGTTACTTGTTAATGAGGAGGATTTCACTAAAGAGGAATTGCAAAACGCATTCCCTGAATTTACTGAATATAAAGGACAATGCAAATTTGCGAATTGTAATCACATAAAACAAAGAGATTGCGCAGTAGAAAAAGCTGTTATGGAAGGAAAAATTTCACAATCTCGTTACAATAGTTATAAATCAATATATGGAGAGATTAAATCTCAGGCGAAATTTTAGAATGAATATTTTAGCACCATCTATTTTATCAGCAGATTTTAAAAACCTCGGAAAACAATTAGTTGAAATTAAAGAGGCTGGGGCAGAGTATGTTCATATTGATGTTATGGACGGAAAGTTTGTTCCTAGCATTTCTTTTGGCATGCCGGTGATTAAATCTATTAGAAGCGCAACAGACAAAGTTTTTGATGTACATCTAATGATTGATGAGCCGATTCGCTACATAAATGAATTCAAAGAGTCTGGCGCAGACATAATCACAATTCACTACGAAGCATGTACAGACGTTAAGGCAACACTTAAAGCTATTAAAGATGCTGGTCTTAAGGCAGGACTTTCCATTAAGCCAAAAACTCCGTGCGACGAAGTTAAAGAATTTTTGCCACTTTGCGATATGGTTTTACTTATGAGCGTTGAACCGGGATTTGGCGGACAAAAGTTTATTTCTGAGTCTTTACCAAGGGCTAAAGAACTTAAAAAGATTATTGATGAGTCAGGCCTTAATATTGATTTAGAAATTGATGGTGGAATTACTTTAGAAAATGTAAAAGAGGCATTGGATGCTGGCGTAAACATTATCGTTGCTGGTAGCGCAGTATTTAAGGAGCCTTTTGAAAACACTAAAAAATTTATGGATATTTTGAATTCGTAAAGAGGTAGATATGGAAAAAGTAATTAAAAAAATTGGTGTTCTTACAAGTGGCGGAGACGCTCCGGGAATGAATGCAGCTATTAGAGCTGTAGTAAGAGGCGCTTTATATAATAATATTGAAGTTTACGGAATTAAAAGGGGATATGCTGGACTTTTAGATGGCGAAATTGTTCCATTAAATAGCAGAGATGTTTCTGAAAAAATTCAACGTGGCGGAACTTTTTTAATGACTGCTAGATGTAAAGAATTTATGACACCTGAAGGTGTAAAAAAAGCAGCAAGGATAATTGAAGCTTTTGAATTAGATGCAGTTGTTGTTATTGGTGGCGATGGATCTTTTCATGGTGCAGCAAAATTAGCAAAAGAGGGAGTAAATGTTATTTGTATTCCAGCTACAATTGATAATGATGTTGGATGTACTGACTATACAATCGGATATGATACTGCAATGAACACGGCAGTTGAATTAATTGATAAATTGCGAGATACTGCTTCGTCGCATGAAAGATGTACAGTTGTAGAAGTTATGGGAAGAAGAGCAGGATATATTGCTTTTAATGTAGGTATTGCATCTGGCGCTGAAATTATTTTGATTCCTGAAATTCCTTACAATATTGATCAAGATGTAATTAGGGTTCTTTTGGAGGGCAGAAATATTGGTAAACATCACTATGTTGTAGTTGTTGCCGAAGGCGCTGGAGATGTAATGGAGATTGCTCGTCTGATTGAAGAAGTTACAGGAATCGAAGCTAAGGCTACTATATTAGGTCATGTTCAGCGTGGCGGAAGTCCAACACTTATGGATAGAAATATGGCAAGCCGTATGGGACTTCATGCTGTTAAATGTTTAGTTGAAGGCAAAACTAATCGCATTATTGTTACGCAAAAGTTTAATATCATTGATATTGATATTGATGATGGCTTAGCAATGAAAAAAACCATTACTGAAAAACAATATAGTTTTATGAAAGATTTGTTTTAAAATTTTAGAATACAAAAAACTTATAATCTGCGACCAGACTCAATGAGGGAAATTAAGAAATAGCCACAAATCATTAAATATAGATAATTTTGTTGCACATTTTCATAAGAAATAGTTTGATTTTCACCACATATTTATCTAAAGCATATATTTTGTTGCACATTTTTTAATTTATTTTGTGTAAACGTGCAACAAAAAGACTGCTATTAAAAGATTTGTGGTGAAAAGCCTTTGTAACAGAAAGATTTTGTGCAACAAAAAATAATGTTTCAATAAATTTGTTGCACACACATTAAACCAAGGCGGCGGGCGGACATAAGTGTTTTGGTGGACATAAGTTAGCCGCCGTAAATAGCGAAGTTGGCAGCGCAGGGCCCTACTTAGCCCAAGCGCTGCCAGCTTCGTGAGCGAAATCTAAAGAGTACTAT
>JAZLLU010000035.1:0-22967 GCA_045598285.1 Lachnospiraceae bacterium
ATCTACGGACTTATTTTAAAAAATCTATTTTAGTCCGTAGGTTTTTACATGTTTTTCTGTAATTCGAATGAAAATCTACGGACCTATTTTAAAAAGTCTATTTTAGTCCGTAGGTTTTTACATGTTTTTCTGTAATTCGAATAAAAATCTACGGACCTATTTTAAAAAGTCTATTTTAGTCCGTAGGTTTTTACATGTTTTTCTGTAATTCGAATGAAAATCTACGGACCTATTTTAAAAAGTCTATTTTAGTCCGTAGGTGAAGGTGGCAGGCGAACGAATGTGTTTTGGCGGACGAACATTAGCCACCGCAAGTAGCGAAGGACGGCGCAGGGCTCTACTTAGCCCAAGCGCCGTCAGCTTCGCGTTTCAAATATACAAATTCTTATTTTTTGCACTCTTTTATTCCTAGTTATTATTGTATATACCTAAAGTTTTATTACTGTACGGTTTTTACGACGAACTAATGGTTCGAAGATAAATTGTCTAAAAGTGTAGACGAGCTTTCTTGGTGCCTTTGCAATAAGTGCATCCCTAGAAGCTGTGTTAGATATACTCTTTCCTTCTTCATACCAACCCTCTTCATAATCAGTTTGCTGAGCTGTGATTACTTGCGGAGTTGGTCCAACTTTCTTAGCAATTACGTAGATTTCAGTTTGAGTATTTACATCAAATTGAATTCGTTCAGCTGCATTAGCTGGAGAATTTTTAATCTTCCAAACTTTATTTTTAGAAGAAAACTTAACAATAAAAACATCTTTTATCTCTATGCCATTATGTTTTGAAAATACACTGTAGAAAAAATCAGGCGAAAATTGGTAAAGACCGTGACCATTAAAATTATTTGTTGGAACCATTGAAATATAATATCCGCCAACCTTGAGCATATCAAAACAGTTTTTAATTAACTGAGGTGCATTAAATACATGTTCCATAGTGCCACCATCAATAATTAAAGAATATTGATCTTTATATTGATCCGGAATTGGCTTATTTAAGTCATGTACAATGTCTGGCTCTTCATGAGCAAACCCATCTAAGCTTTCTAATTTTGCACCATACATATCTTCAAAAACTTTTTCAGCATAAGGAGTTGCAAAATCTTCTTCTAATTTTTCATTCGAAAGTTTTGATGCATGCTCAGGCATGAACTTTCTAAACTCTTCTTTTGTAAATGCCCTAAATTGACGGCCAAGGCTTAAACTCTTGCTTAAATCGAGGTCATAATTTTTCTTCGCATATTCAATTGTTAACATTGATGTAATTCTAAATCCCATAATTCACCTACTTTATACAAATTTCTTGTAGTTTTAATCTATCAATTTTATTACTTGGATTAAGAGGAAGTTTTTCCATACGAACAAACTCTCTAGGAATCATGTGTACAGGAAGCTTATTTTTAAGTAATTTTTTAAGTTCCTTTTCTTTTAGTTTTCCTACATAAGCCATAATAATTCTTTCATGTTCTTTATCAAAAACACATGCGCATTGCATTGTATCATCTAACGAGCAAGCAACAGTTTCTATTTCTCCAAGTTCAATTCTATGGCCCATCATCTTAACCATAAAATCTTTTCGGGTCTTAAATACAACTTTTCCTTCTTCATTTATACTTACGATGTCACCCGTAAATAAAAGTTTAACTCCTGGTTTTAACGGGTGATCTTTATATTTATTTTTTGTTCCTTCTTCATCTTTTAGATAGCCTAAGCTTAGACCCGTCCCTTCTATACAAAGCTGACCTTCTACTTTTGCATTTTCTTTTTTTACTTCTAATAATTTTTCATCATCTGTAAATATATATGCACTAACAAATTCTGCCACAAACCCAATCGGCACAATAGCATCATCACTAATTTCTCCAACTATAGGATTATAGAAGTTGTAGAAGTACTCTGTCTGTCCATAGCCTTGATAGTATTCAACATTTGGAAGTGCTTTGCGCATTTTATTAATGAGTTTTGTTGAAGGACTATCTCCTGCAAAAGAAATAACTCTCATTGTTTTTGAAAGCTCTTCTTCTAATCCTTCCCATATGCTAAAACGCGAAGCTATCATTGCTGCATTTGTAGACCAATAAACTAACGATATTTTCTTTTCTATTAAATAATTTGCTAACTCTCCTGGCTGAGAAAAAAGATTTTTAGGAATATAAAAACTTGTTGCGGCTGCTGAAAGTGCAATAAACGTATCATGAATTCCAAGACCATAATATAATGGCGATTGAATTCCCATGTTATCACTATCTTTTACACCAACATTGTCTCTAAATGACACCGCTACGCTAAGAAGCGACTTATGACTTTGGATAACTCCTTTAGGTGTTCCTGTTGAACCTGATGTGAAAATTATTCCTGCTGGTTCATCTTCTTTAATATCTATTTTGGAGATTGTCTTATTAAAATTATTTTTAATACAATCTTCGTAAATAAATACTTCGCCTTCAAAGTTTAAGCTTTCAACTTTATCTTTTGCTCTTTCATCTGTAATAATTGCTATCGGATCAAGTACATCAAAAATCTTAAAGATGCGCTCGTTAGGGCTTTTATCATCAATACATGAAAAGGCAGAGCCTAAATACATTATGCCATGAATAGAAGCAACTTCAGCTATTCCAGACGGCATAATAACTGCAATGTTTCCTTTTTTGCTTCCTAACTTTTCAAAAAGCGCATGCGCAATATTATATGCTCTATCTTGCATTTGCTTAAAAGTCATAGAGCCCATTTCGTCTACAAAACCTAATTTGTCAGGCGAATCTAAAACCGCTTTATCCAATAAATCTGTTAGAAGCTTAAATTCCATTATTTTAATCTACCTCTAAGCTTATTTATGTTTGTCATATAATTAAGTGTTTGATTAACTACGTTTACATGTCCACCTTCTACTTCCGTATAAACAACCGGAAGTTCAACTATATCACATCCACTTCTTTCTGCTCGAATTAAAAGTTCAATTATATAGAACCATCCATTTTCACTTGCATCCGCTTCATCCATAAGTGTTCTTAAAAAATCTTTCCTGAAAAACTTGAAACCGCAAATTGCATCTGATGATTTCATGTTAAGGCTAGCTTTCATTAAAAGTGTAAGTCCTTTTGATGTAACATTTCTATACCATTTTCTTCCGATTGTTCTAGAACCCTTTGCTTGCTTTGAAGCATTAATCATCATAATGTCTTTGTTATCTTCAAAAATATGTCTAACTGATAAAAGATAGCGAAGGTCAGTAGAAAGATCTATATCCATATATCCAATTATTTCACATTCGTTTTTAGCAACGCCTGCTCTAAAAGCAGCGCCAACGCCTTTTTCTTCAATGCGAATATAATTTACCCTCTCATATTTTTTTGCAAGCCCTTTAGCAATTTCTTCTGTCCTATCTTCAGAAGCATTATCAACAATGGTAAGTACATAATCAAAATCTTTCATGTGTTTTTCTATGAAAGCTATTGTTTTTGTTATCCCATTCTCAAGTCTATCTTCTTCGTTATAAACTGGAAATAAAATATTATATTTCATATCAACTCCTAAAATTGTGCATATATAAACTCAGTGTTTTGTACACTTAACGAAAACAAAATCATAATAATAGCGAACCAATAAATTAAAATTCTTATTGGGAGTTTTTGTCTTGAAATAATCTTAACTATACTCTCTTTTTTATTGTATTCAATAATTGAAACAGCTAGCATCGTAAGCATTCCTACTAAAAGCAAAATCCATTGTGACAAGCCAAGGTCATATTTTAAGAGTCCGCCATCAAACAATTTTTGAACCCTGAAGTCTGTAAAAATCCTTGCAACATAATTAACAAACTTAGGAAGGTCGCTTACGCCAATCATAATAAATGCAAACCACATAAGGAAAAATGTCCTAAGTTGTTGCCAAAATTTCCAAAGCGGGCTAGATATAAGTTTAGGGTTCGCTGCGTCAAACTTTTTACTTACTGGCTCTAGCAAGAATGTAATAATAAAAATAGCCGCGCAATATAATCCTAGAACTAAAAACTTCCATCCCGTTCCGTGCCACAAGCCCATGAATATCCAAAGTGCAACCATAGCGATACATGAGATAAATTTAGTTCTGATTTTTTTCTTCTCTTTACCGCCTTCTTTTAAGAATTTCTTTGCTGGGTTGCTTACAACAATTGGATAATAAATATAATCTCTCATCCATGTGCTTAAAGTGATATGCCATCTACGCCAAAACTCCGAAATGCTTCTAGCAAACAATGGTGTTCTAAAGTTATCTGGTAATTTAATTCCTAACATTTGGCCGATGCCAACTGCCATATCTGTGTATCCGGAAAAGTCTGCATAAAGTTCAAAAACCATAAGCAATAAATTCAATAACACTATCGAACCTGCTGCCTTTTCATGTATCGCAACAGAACTCATAAACACTGATATTCTATTGGCCACTACCATCTTCTTAAATGCGCCATATGCAAATCTTACTAGTCCATCAAAAATATTTTTCGCATCAAACTTGGCCCTATCTAAAAGTTGTGGCATAAGACTCGCATATCTATTAATAGGTCCTTGAATAATTGTTGGCAAAAATCCTGCAAATAGTAAAAGTTTTGCAAAACTTTTTTCTGAAGTGATTGTTTCTCTGTTAACATCTACCGTATATCCTATTAACATCAGCGTGTAATAAGACATCCCCATAAAACTTATCGTCTTAAATGGAACTAATTTTATCCCTATCATTAAAACGATTAGAATTAATGAAACGGCTAGAATAAGTCCTTTTTTATTCGGTACATGTTTCGCCAGAAGATACGCAACTAAGGTTTCAACAACTAAGGCTAATAACGCTGCTGGCCCTATTGATAAATAAAAAGCCAACGATGCAATCAGTAAAACAATCCAACCTACCTTCTTTGGAAGGAGGTAGTAAAGTAAGAAAACAACTATAAAGAAGATTGCAAATGCTATACTAAGAAATGTCATCTTGCATCCTCCTTTAATCTTTCTTTAAGGCTTTTAGTATATACTTTTGCGCCTTCTTCATTTAAGTGGTCTGCATCATCAAAATATTTTTCATCATATTTATCAAAGGTTGTGTCTATATGGACATTCTCAAAACCAGAATAATCATTTTTAAGTCTTTCAAAGTACTTGCCAAAAGGCTCCCAGATTTTTTTACTCTCGTTATATGTCGTTGCTATAAGTGGCATATTAAGCGAATACACTTCTATATTATTTTCAATACAAAGATCTATTGTTTTTCTATAGTAATAATCTAGTGTATTTAATATTTCGAGTTTTTCCATATCATACTCAGTAGATGTTGGCCACCAACTCACAAACGTCTTGAATCCTTTATCATCTACCATCTGTTTATAAAGTTTTTGATTGATTTCCTTTCTGTTTTCACTAAAGGAATTTACAACTGCAGACATGTATTTCGTAGGCGATTTAATTTTATACTCAAAAAGAGTAAATCTCCCTTTTTCACCACCAGCACAAAGTTTACTCATCTCATCAAAATCTTTTGCTACGTCAATTACTTCGTTTGCTTCTTTTGTGCTTAAAAAATCAAAATAAATATTTCTTGTCCAAAAGCCGTCAACTGCCGCAAAGTGATATGCGCAATCTGAAAGTAAAACTGTTTTAGGCGCGCCCATATTTTCGATATAATGTTTTAATGTGTAATATGCTTCGATAGATGTTGATCCACCTTGAGCAAGGCTAAAACAATCTTCTGAAATAAGCATAGGATTTATTCCTGACTTTGCTCTAGAATCTCCAAGAACAATTGTATCTGCGGCTTTTAAATCAGTTTTTCCATAAATATAATCTTTTGTTTGGGTATAGTAAGAATATTCCCCATCCATATAGTTTTGAGGAAAGGCAATAATAAATACCCAGATTAAAACAACCGGGATAATCGTCAATATAATTTTTCCGATTATTTTTAATGCTTTCATTTATCCTAATCTTCTAATGTACTCTATTGACGCAATAAGTTCTGCTACTCTCGGTGGCATCTTCATTTCAATTGAAACATATCCACTATAATCAGAATTATCAAGACGTCTTATAACTTCTGCGTGAGCTTTTCTTTTCTTAAGTGTTGAAAGGTTTGGCTCGCTAATGTGTACATGATTAATAAGCGGAATATTATCTGGCGTAATTAACGAAGAAACTCTTTCTCTATTACAAATAATCGTTCCAAAATCTAAATTAACCTTGAATGCGCTTGCCGCACTCTTTCCAACTGTTTTTTGTATATATCTAGCAAGGTCAAAAGCCTGTTCCGTTTGAGTTATAAAGTTTGTTCTGTAAAGTTCTGGATTTGCCTCTATTGCAACGCATACATTTTGCTCAGCCGCATAAAATGTAATATCGCTAAAGAAATCAACAGCAATTTTACTTACATCATTAATTGGAAGTGCTTTTGGAATATTCCTATTAAGCGGACATCCAAAGACAATGTTATTGCAGCCTATAGCCCTGGCATAATCAATTGCCCTTTTAACATATCCAACTAAAAATTTATATTCTGCTCTGCTGTTAAAAAAGTTTGCATCAATACTATTTAAGATTGACTGCATAGAAACAACTTTTATTCCATACTTTGCATAAAGATGTTTTGACCAAGAAGTTGCCTCACTTATTTGATCGTAAGGTCCATATTTTCTTCCTGTATACTCATCTTCTTTCCACGGAGTGATTCTCGTTGGCGCAATTTCTATAGCCATCCTCTTTTCACTCATGTACTCATAAATTTGCTCGTCTTCTTCAGGACTCCATGCGATATTTGAAACTGCAAACTTCATATTACTTCATCTCCTCTGTGAATTTTTTAATTTCTCTTAGTATCTCATTTTTATTATATAAATATCCACCTATTCCATCAGCTGCCTTATATCCTGCAAATGTTTCAAAATACAATGTACGTTCATCATAATCTGCTGGACTATCTGTAATTTCATTTGTGAAACTTGCACTTTCTAATTGTGCATAAATTTCTGCGGCGCTTACTGGTTCTGATGTGATATTTAGTAATTTTATTCCTTGCTTAGTTGCAAACCTTATATCATCGTATAAATGTTCTAAATTATAGAACTGATATTTAGCCCTACTATCCGTAAAATTTAGTGCGCTAAAATTTAAATCTTCAAATATTTTTTTAAGTCTTACTCTTTCCCTATTATTTAATTTTTTGCACTCATAAAATCCATTTTCATTTTTTTTATAATAACGATTAAGTCTAATATTCTTTTTTGATAATTCTGTAAACTTTGTTTCATTTAAAAGCGCTGGAATATAGTTTAAGTAGTCATATATAAAATTCTTTTTTAATCCTATTCCAAAAAGCGCTGGAAGTCTTACTATTGTACATTCAGGAAATTCTTCTCTTACAAGTTGTTCTAATAGTGCTCTGTTTTTTCCATATGTTTCGTTACTAAAATCTATATCTTCTTCTGTAACCTTATTTGGTTTTTCATACACATCAATCGTAGAAATTAAAACCAATTTTTTAGGATTGATTTTTTTTATATTTTCAAATGCATTAAGAATTACTTCTTTATCCTTCTCTGGAAATTTATTTGCTAAAAACTTAGCAGCAGTTACACCTGCATATACCAAAAAGTCTGGATTCGTTCCAAAAGCTTCTTCAATATTTTTGCTGTTATAAAGTTTGTCGAATTTTCCATATTTTGCAAGGTTTCCACCGACAAAACCTGTATATCCAACTAGTACTTTCATTTAACTATTAAAACCTTTCCACTTTCTTTATTGCCTTCATCTAAAAGTTCCATCATACCATCAATTACTTCATTCGTTGTAAGCATACGACCTCTCTTAGATTTACTTACAACCATCTCTTTCATAACTTCTGGCATCTCATCTAAAAATTTTGTATCTGTAAAATCCGGAGCCAACGCATTTATCCTAATGTTTTTATCTTCATATTCCCTCGCAAGCGCTCTGGTAAGTCCTATCATTGCACTTTTAGTCGAAACGTAAGCGCTAAGAAAATTTGGTGTGCCTTCCTCGGTTGCGTAATATGAAGACATTAAAACAACATTTCCTTCCTTTGCCTTTGCCATCCTAGGAAGAACTAAAAACAAAATCATAACTGCCGATCTAAAAGAAATTTCCATGTTCTCCCTAAAAATATCCCATGACATTTTTTTAAATTGTAATGGCCTTGCTTTTGGCGCTGGAAGATGAATCATGTCCGTAACAGGTTCTTTTTCTTCTAATTCTTTATTTAAGGTTTCTATTTCATCTTGGCAAGATACATCAACTCTCTTAAGAATTAATTTTTCCTTTAAAATTGGATATTCTTCTATTAATGAATCTAGTCCTTCTTTGGCATCAAAATATGTTCCAAAAATCCAATCTATATCTTCAATATTTGTTTGGCATAATCTTTTTATGAGTGCTGTTCCAAAAGCTGAATCAGCTGCTGTGATTAAAAATCTTCTCATTTAATTACCCCTATTCTCATATTACCCTTAACTTTCTTTTCACCTTTTTCATTAGTTATTAAAACTTTAAGAACAATAAAATTAAACGTGTCATTTTTCTCTGTGACTTTTCCCAAAACAGTTAATTCTTCTCCTGCGAAAACTGGCCTAGGAAACTCTACACTCACATTTTGTATGAGTGAATATTTTCCCGGCATATAAACACCTGCTAATGTAGAGAGAAACGATGCCGAAAGCATGCCATATGAAACTTTGCTGTCAAAGCCTTGTTCCTTTGCATATGTTTCATCATTGTGCAGTGGATTTATATCGCCAGTGATATTCTTAAAGTCTTCAAGCATTTTTTCAGTAACTAATACCTTAAAACTTTCTTCATCCCCTATATTAATATCATTAAATTTATACTCGTTCATTTTTTATTTCCTCAAATTTACAATTTGATTATTTCTTCAACAATATATCTTTGTCTTTTGAAATTAAGATTTAAGATTAAAGATAAATACTTAATAACAAAAGTTAAAATTAAGAACAAAACGAAAAAACCAATTGCCAAGAAAATCATAATAGGAGTCCATCCTTCTACTGGATGACCTGTTGCAAAAACTATTACCGTATAAATTCCTACAACTGCTGCAAAAATCAACATTACAATCGAAACTACAAAAGCAATTTTGTATCCGATGTCAGTAAATAAAATCAACGAATCGATTGCAAGTGTTCTTCTTTCTTTTGCGTAAGTTTTTGAATCTTTAATATTCTTTTCCGGTTCAAATTCAATATATGTTTGCTTAAGTGCTGAATTCGCATTAACAGCTTTTCTATACATTTGTGCATGATTCATAGAAACTACTCTATTTATTGCTCTTCTGGAAATTAAGCGGAAACTTTCTGTTCTAAGTTTATTAGCTGAATGTGACGCTTTATTAAAAATGCTATAAAAGATTTTTGACGATGTTCTAACGCCACTAGTTGGGCAAGCAGAAACTATATCGTATCCTTCTTGCATCTTTTTATAAAGCTGCTCCATCATGTCTTCTTTCCATGTAATAAGAGCTCTATCAAACTCAAAAATAAAATCTCCGATTGCGAGATCTTCACCCGCGTTCATAGAAAGTTCTACTCCTTGCGTATAGCCCATATTTACAAGCGAGATTGTGCAGTCTAATTCTTTTGCAGTATCTTTAATGATATCTTCGCTCTTATCTGTTGAGCCATCATTAACACAAATGATTTCGTATTGCTCGAATATTTTTTCAAGGTTGTTCTTTACATGTAAAAGAGTTTCCCTAATAGTGTCAGAATTATTCCTGACATAAATAATTGCAGATACAAAACTTTGTTCCTTGCTTAAATTCATAATACTTCCTCCAAGTCATAAACCGTTGTTATCTTTCCTGATAATACACTTACAAATGTTGGATTTTTCGAATGCACCTTAATACATGTAGGGCGCGAATCGTCAACATCAGAAGCTTTTAATATTGGTTTCATTGAATAAAGCGATTTAATATATTCAAATTCAAATTTATCTAGCATATATTTTTTTGCTAACTGTGACATAAACGGCCATGCGCTTTTAGGTGCAACTTTGCAATTATTGCAATTATCCAAAAATCCTATTTTACACTTTCCTTCACTATTTTTTTGGCAAGGAAAGTCAGCACATATATCGCAGCTCGTTTTATGTGGCGTAAAAGTAACCGAAGTTAACGAATGATATCCGCTCTTTCCAAAAGGCATAATGCTAAAGAATGGTCCGTCCATTACTGTTAGTCCAACATTTTTTAGTTCATCATTTACCTTGCAAAGAATTACTTCGCAAAGTTCATATTTAATGTTGAAAGGCTTAAATCCAGCCATCTGGCATATCTCATTAACTGATGCATAAGTAGCATTTAAGATAAATGGCGCGCTAAAATCTCCTTCTTTTGTTTTTAATTTATAAGTGTTATCCTCTTTTTCTACTCCCACAACTGGGCAATCATATTTTATTTCTACGTTATTTGTCTCTTTTATTTTTTCTAAAAGTTTATCCCTTAGAATTAATGCATCAAAGGTAACTTCTTTCGTTAAAAAAGCTTTGTCTATCATCCCTGGTTTGAAATATTCTTCTTTCTTTATTTCTTCACATGGAATATTTGCATCATCAGAAAACTTCTTAAACTCTTTTCCGTCAGTCCATGAAAAATGTGTACTTGTTGCATAAATTTGCTTGAAATTATTTTCTATACACTCTGGAAATTCATTTATAAACTTATCAAAATATTTTGCAGTCGCTTTTGCCGTTGAAAGCGATCTTGGATAATGATATCCCAAATGCACTCTGGCTTGGTTTACAAATGTTGCTCTAGTAAAAGCCTCTTCATCTTTTTCTAAGACTAAGACCTTCTCTGCTTTTTTTGCACTTATCAGTGCTCCATAAAGTCCATATAAACCTGCGCCAATTATTATCTTGTCGTACATATTATTCAAAATCAAAGCAAGGATAAAAATCCTGTATTATAGTTGTTGAATATGTTGAAATTACTAAATCGGCTTTCGCTTTTTTAACATATTCTTTTATACTCTCATCAAAATATCTAGGATCAATAAATTCAACCTTTTTACAGTCTAATGCTAAAAATCCAGTTACTGGTATCATCATCGAATCACCAATTATCAAAATATATTTATCGTTAGCGGCATTATTATTTACAATAGTGCTACGTCCCGAAGCATCAAATGAAAGAAGTCCAAGATAGCATTCTCTTTTATAAATCTTAGGATTGTCAATTTGCTCATCATTAAACAGAATATCAAAATTTCCTGTTTTATTAACTCCATTTGAATTTGTAAAAGTAAATTCCACATCTTTCTTCGGCCTTAAAATTGTAAAGTCATCAGCAGATGTGAGCGCCAGCGTTGCTTTCTTTCCTAAAGAACCTAGGTAATAGTCTTTTTTTAATTCTTTCGTAAAATTATTTTCTTCAAAAAAACTTTCATTAATTTGCATATCATAATTTTTATTTAAAAAGCTAGCAATCTTTTTTGTTCCCCAAAGAGAAGTTTCAACTTTCCAATGATGATCTGTTACATAAAACATATCATGAAAGTTTTCTATTTCTTCATGTGCCGTTTCCCTTAGGTCATAGCAATCAATTCCATAACCTTTTAAGTCATCTAATAGAACATCTGCATTATAGTTAGCATAGTCTTTTACGTTATTTATTTTTTTATCGCCATATTTATCTATGTTTCCAACTGTTTGAATATAAACAAACTTTGAGCCTGCACTCTCAACTGTGCTCTTAAGTGAATTGATTTTTGTGGCTATCTTTTGGATATCCTCTGTTTTTTCTTTTGGGTTTGCACTAGCTAGATGCCCATCGTCTAAATACAAAATGCTGTTATACTCACTTGGGGCATATAATTTCCACCCTATAACTTTTTTATATCTCGATGCATTTTCAACCATAAAAGTTCTTCCCAAAAGCAAATCATTAGAATATGCATCTACGTAATTTTGTCCACCATAAATAGTATTATTATATTTTTTAAACGCGTTTATAAAGAAACTGTCTTCATCAGATAATTCATAAACAGTTGTTTCTATATCATGATCTAGCGTGAATAATTCTTTAGCACCAAACTTAATTGCAATAGCACAAACAATGATTGAAACTAAAAAAGCAATCATTACGCCTATGACAATTCGTGTCATGACTTTATGAAATTTGTTTTCTTCTTTAAATTCCATAATCCTTAAAAGTTAAAATAAATAAACGGGTTGTAAGAACCAGATACAACAAGTAAAACTGACAGTGCAAAAATAACAATTGTCAAAACGCCTCTTGCTATTGCCTTAACTTTTTCGTTTGTGACTTTATTGCTTACCCATCTAGCAAGTGGTGTGCAAAGGAGTACGCTTGCAATTAGTATAACTTTTCCATTGCTAATATAGTCAATAAAATCCGAATCAATAAATCCGTTTATTGTTCCTCCAAACATATTTTTTATGTAGCCCCATGCAACGGCTAAACTTTCAGCTCTAAAAAGGACATAAGCAATTAGCAAAAAGAATACTACATAAATGTGATAAAAGATTTTGCTAATTTTAAATCCTTTTGTATTGGCAGCTTTTAGTGCTCTCTTCCCTAGACCTGAAATGCTTTCAAAACTCATAAGTACAAAGAACAAAAGTCCCCATACAATAAAATTCCAATTTGCCCCATGCCAAACGCCCATAGCTAACCACAAAACAAGAAGTGACAAAACAACCGGAACATATTTTCCTTTTTTCTTTCCAAGTTTTTTTCTTGACCATGTACCAAGTTTTATAAATGCATTACTCTTTTGAAGCGGATAAAAAAGATAATCTCTCATCCAACTTCCTAATGTCATATGCCATCTTCTCCAATACTCTGTAAAAGATAGCGATACGTATGGATAATCAAAGTTTTCAGGGAACTTAAATCCAAATATTCTTCCCAATCCTATTGCCATATCTGAATATCCTGAAAAGTCAAAATATATTTGAAGTGTATAACAAATGGTCCCTAGCCATGCAGTAAGCACAGAAGCTGCTCCCGTACTAAGAAATGCATAGTCTGCAATTATTGCAAGATAGTTAGAAAGAATAACTTTCTTTCCTAATCCATACACGAATCTAGTGACGCCATAAGTTATATCTGCACTCGTTTCTTTTCTATCTAAAAGATCTTTTGCAACCTCTTCGTATCTAACAATAGGTCCAGCAACAAGTTGTGGGAACATTGATATATATAGACCCAGAAGCAAAAGATTTTTTTGGACCTTGTCTTTATTAAAATAAACATCTAGCACATACGATAATATTTGGAACGTATAAAAACTTATTCCTAGTGGCAGCGCTATGTTGATATTTACTCCGAAAATTCCCGCAGTAAAACCTAAGTATTTGAAAACAAAAAGTAATCCAATATTTAGCACCAATGCAGCTGCAAGCAATAATCTTCTAATGGCTAGCTTTTCATGTTTTCCTAATCCTAAACCTATAAGCCAGTTAAGAACTATTGAAGCCATCAAAATAAATATAAATTTAGGCTCGCCCCATCCATAGAAAACTAAACTTGCAATAAGCAAGACAATATTCTTAAACTTTCTACCCCCATCCTTACATTTCTTTGTAAAAGGATTGAAATAAAAAATTAAGGTTAAAGGCAAAAATATGAATAAAAATACGTTTCCCGAAAATACCATTGTCTAACCTAAATCTACATTTATGCCTGAAGTTTTTCTACCAGGTTACAAATTGAATCAATCGTTGCGAATTCATCTTTGTTGATATATTTCGCAGTAATCTGAATATTAAATTCATCTTCTAATGCTGATACAATCTCAATCATGTCTAGCGATGTAATAATTTCATCTTCTAACATGTTATCACCTGTATACTCTATAATTTCTTCGTTTATTTCATTAAGTATGCTTATAACTTTTTCTTTCAAAACAAACTCCTTAAGCTCTTGCTTTAATAATCTCTACCATCTCGCCAACATTTTTCATTCCAGTAACTTCATCCATTGAAAACTTAATCCCAAATTTTTTTTCAATTGCTACAACTAAATTGATGTGTTCTAGACTGTCCCAATCTTCAATATCATCAGAATTTGTTTCTGGTGTGAGGTTAATAGAATCATCATCAAAAATGTCTCTAAAAATTTCATTAAGTTCTTCGTAAATTTTTTCTTCCATATCTTCTCCTACTTATTTACTTCAATTACATTGCATTGTTTTTTATATGTATCAACATCTAGTTCCCAACAATCCTCTTTCTTTGTGTATCCTAATTCCGTATAAAGTTCAGCGACCATTGCATTTTTCTTTGTTGGATAATAATAACCAATTACTTTTTTAACGCCTTTTTCTTTTGCTATGCTTACCATTTCGTCTAACATTGCAAACTCTAAATCTCTTTTTAGAACTCTACAACTCATAAGATTTAATCTTATATGCGCAACCTTTCCTTCTTCGCTTGGCAATATTTCAGCAGCCTCAATAGCAACAACTCCATTATCACCAAACTTGTCTTCTAGTCTTCCATAAAGCGTAATCCAATTTTCATTATTTGCCATTTTCTCAATATCGTTTACACTGCAACGAAGGGTTGTAAGGTTAAATTGATTGCTTTTATTCGTAAGTTGAGACACCCTAGGAATAACTGCACTTTCAAAAGGCTTAATCTCAGCTTTCATCTCAAGACTCAAAAGATAGTCTGTATAGTTTTCAAAACTTTGCTTGGCTTTTGCTCTTTTGATATTTGCCTTATACATTTCATTTCTTTTAGCATCATCTTTAGAAATATTTGTTGCTTCAAAAAATCCTGACTTATCTAAAATGTTTATATAATTTTCTGGCTTATCTAATTCTGGAACTGCAACACTTTTTAGTTGTTCTTTTATAATATGGCGTTCTGCTGGATTATCATCTACAAACACGAACGCATCCTCGCCTAAATTTAATTCTTGAATAATTTCAGATAGATTCTTATCCTTAGGATTCCAGTTTGCTTTTATGCATATAAAATCTTCTGGTTTTAATGCTCCACTTTCTAAATTCAGTCCAGCGATTGCATTTTCATAGTCATTCTTCGAATCAATATTTAATAAAACGCCTAAATCTTTTTGCGCTTTTAGATATTCTTGAAACTCTGCGTAGGTTTCTCCTTGTGCGCTTTCTTTGCCAATCTGCAAATTTTCCGGACCATCATCCCCAACTATTCCACCCCAAAGTGTATTATCCAAATCCATTACAATTGCTTTTTTATTTTTTCCATAAACTGATTTGATAATGTTAGCCACTGAAAAAGCTAGTTCCGGAATATGTTCTACCGATGGACAATATTTATACATGTTCCAATAAAATGGATCGCACCAATTATTTAGTCCTACTACACTAGAAAGATAATTAACATCATTTATGAACATGTTTTCTTTGTTTTCTGCATAAAGCGCAAACTTTTCGTTAAGTCTTAAAACAAAGTTAACCCTTCCATGAATATCTGTTGCGTCTTTATTTCCTAAAAGTCTCCAAGAAGGCATTTCAAAATTATTTTGAATGATTACTCCGCCTTTATTTTCTAAACTTTCCCAAACATTTTTGAAATGCTTAAACACTTCTTCTAATTTTCTATCAATTTCTTCTGCACTATCACAAAGGTTTGGCCAGATAGTTATATTATGAACCGATGTATGAATATAAAATACATCAGCCTTAAAATTATCTAATTTAGGATTTGAAAAAATTGCATCCTCATAGAACTTGTTATATTCGCTTTCATAAATAGTTGGTTCGATTTTGTTGTTGAGTAAAAACAGTTCTAAAACCTGCGCTACGTTAGCTGTAGTGGAACCCCCTAGTATTGCAATATTCTTTTTGATTTTGCTACTTCCATCTTCTAACAATTCTCTTTTAAGAGATTTTCTTTTCTTTAAGATTAAATCATTATCAAATGGATATTCTAGTTCTCTCATACTTCCTCCAAACTATCTTATGTTTGTCTTTAAGAGCACATATCGGCTTCCATTGTGAATAAGTTCAAATTCTTCTGGTATATTTTCTAAATTCTTTTCATATGTTCCTCTACCAATTGCAACATAATCAATTTCTAAATCCGTTACGTCTTTTAAAAAATCTTCGCTCGTCCAAACCCTAAATCTATAAAGAGCATTATACAAATGGTAGATTTGATTATATGCCTCATCTGTTGTATAGAACTTATAATTGTTAGAAAGGTATATATAATAAATAAGTGATATGTCTTTATATTGTCTTAGTTCCTGGGCAAGTGTCCTTGGCATCATAACTACCGTTTCGCGTTCTAATTTATTTAATTCCTCTTTTGTAATTTCTTTATTGTCTTGCTCAATTCGTTTTTCAATTTTTCTTCCCATCTTACGAACAGTTTCACTTATTTTATATGTGTTCACGAACCCCTCTTCTTTATAATCTTCATCCTTAAATATGTTTCTACCTGAAACCATAAACACTATACAAAGAAGCACCACTACACTTATCTTTGCAAGACTTTGTTTTGGAATTTGGCAAAGTTCTGCAAAACCTATCGCTACAACAAATGTGGTTTGAAGTAGCCAAAACATTCTCCAATACACACCAACGCCTGTTATAAATCTTTCAACATAAGGAAAAGTTAGTGGATTAATAAACAAAACTATTAGTGCACCTAAACTTATCAAGAAGAACCATCTAAGGTCTTTTGCTTCTTCATTTTTCTTAAGAAGTAACGTCAAAATAACAACTGCAATAATTAATAAAACAGGGGCGAGATTCCAACCAAAATATTTTGTGAAAATATCATAAAATGATTTTGAATTTACGCCACTTCCTTCACTAAGTGATTGAAGAGAGCCATTACTAGATAACAGTAATATTTTCCAGAGTACAAATGGTGCTATCGCTGCTGCAGGTATAAATAACTTAAAGAACTCTTTCCAGTTTCTAACTATTACTAAAAATGCAATTGCATAAACCGCATACAAAACAGGTGTCAAATACGTTCCTACTGTTGATGCGGCCTGACTACCTAGCAAAATTAAAAATAAAAATATAAGATTTCTCCAAGTAGCTTTTTTATCTTTAACAATTCTTATGAATACATAAAGTAATATTGGGAAAATAATATTTACAAGAACGCTCTTTCCTTGCCATATTCTAAGCGACAAGAACGATCCTTGTGAGTAGGTACATGGTCCACAAACAATATTTAATATTGCTACAAAAAGCATAAAGATTGGAACTCGTTTCCTTCCAAACTCGCGTCCAGCTATATAATAAGCCATATAATGAAGTGGAACCAAAAGTGCTGGAATTATGCTGTGGCAAAGTATTGCTGGCTGAACACTAAATAACTTTGCAATAAACGAAATAAAAGCTTCCCAACTTACAAGCAAATACGTGTTAGGAAATACAGATCCTTCAATACCACTTGATGGTAATGAATCCATAATTCTATTTCTGCTTAAGTTCATAACACTTTCTGCAACATAGAAATTGTCATCAACATTAAAATCAATATGTAAAATTATCGTTTTTATTTGCCAAACAATAAGTACAATCGTTGCAATCCAAATTAAGTAGTACCACCACTCATGTTTTATAGTGTCTTTCGCACTTTTGAATAGATTTAAGGCATCATCCTTTATTGGCCAGTTTCTTTTAATAATGCTCATCACAATATATGCTATTAAAATTGCTATGCACTCACAAATGAAAATCCAATAAAGTGTCGTAAAAGGCAAATCTTTTCCCATAAAAGGAATGCTCGTTAAATGGAAGATACAAAGGAGTGTAAGAAATCCAATTAGGATTTTTGCAGCAATACCCCTTTTTATCTTGAAAATTATCTGAAGCAAGTCGCCAGTAATATAACTTGCAGCAAAAACTACAAGCGGAATTTTCCAAACTAAATTATTCCAAAATAGTTTATCCACTCATTCCTCCAAGTTTACATACTTTAACATCTTATTATACTTTAATTAAAAAAGCTCTTCAACATATATTAATAAGGTAAAAAGTTGTGACTACTCTGCTTTCAAAAAGGCGGCCATCAGGCCGCCTTTAACTTATAGGTTATTAATTTTTAGTATTTTATTCTAGCGCTTTACGTAGATTTTCTAATCTTCATCTTCAATTATATCTAGAATTTTTTGTTTATATTCATCAAAAACTTCATTTAATTTTGTTTTAGTCTTTGCATTATCCAGTGCACTCTTGCCATCGTTAGCAATATTTATAACATTTGGGTATTCGCCGCCATACCAACTGCTATAGTAATCCAACTTGCTCTTAAGTTCGGACCTTAAATCCTCAATCTCAGTTCCATGATCAACCTTGCATTTTTCTTTCGGTGGTTCGTACGCGCTATCTGCCGTCGTTCCTTTAGCAGCACCACCTCTTATATCCATAGGTCTTACTCTGCATACCTTAGTAGTTGTTTCGCACGTATCGTTAGGAAGTAGTCCCGTTTCTGCACAAACAGTAACTTCTGTATGAACGTCACAAACTCCCGTAGGAACAGTATCTAACGCAAAGTACTCTGTGTAAATACAACTTCCACCTGGATCCTTTTCACATGATGAAGAAGGTTTCTTTCCAGACTTCTTACATACTGCAGCCTGTGTGATACCTCCGGTCATTTCGAACGATCCACCTGCTTTTCCAGTAACATCAAGAATTTCATACATAATAGAACTCCAAATATCTTCGTGGTAAGCATATGGAAGGAAGTTTTCCATGTTTTCATCATAACCTGTCCAAATAGATGCACAAATTCCTTTTGGTGCATATCCACAGAACCAATAGTCTTTATCATTTGTTGTTGTTCCTGTTTTGCCAGCAACATTGGTTCCCGGAACAGCTGCACGTGGAGCTGTACCAGTTGTAACAACGTCCATCATTGCACTAGTTAAAAGACTTGCTGTGCTCTCTTTAAATACTTGATGTCTTTCAGGTTCATTATCAATAAGGACTGTTCCGTCCATAGCAACAACCTTTGTATAAAGGATTGGCTCAATATATTCACCCTTGTTTGCAACAGCTGCATAAGCTGCGTTAAGTTCAATATTCTTTACACCATTTGTAATGCCACCAATAGCAGTTGCAATACTTTCATCCATCACAGGATCAATTGTTGTGAATCCCATATTAAGCAAGTATTGAACTCCTAAAGCTGGTCCAATTGTATGTAAAGTTTTAACTGCAACAACGTTCATAGAGTTTGCAATACCTTCGCGGACTGTACTTAAACCTCTATATGTACCGCCCCACCAGTTTTCTACATAACGTCCATTTTCACCACCATAGTTAAAAGGTGAGTCATCAATTGTTGTTGCAAGCGTA
Organism: Lachnospiraceae bacterium; assembly: GCA_045598285.1. Lineage (GTDB taxonomy): Bacteria > Bacillota > Clostridia > Lachnospirales > Lachnospiraceae > RGIG5612. Next base: position 19,327 of record JAZLLU010000035.1, read on the forward strand.
AATCCGCCAGCATCAATAGCAGGTCCAAATGAAGCTAACGGCTTAAAACATGAACCTGGCTGACGTGCTGTATCAGTAGCACGGTTAAGTGTTAAGTTTTGAGTCTTATCACCACGTCCACCATTAATAGCAAGCACATGTCCATTATTAAAATCTTGAACCGTGAACGCTACTTGCGGTTGTGGTGTATAAATCAAGTTTTCATAGGTGATTTCGTCACCAGGTTTCACAATATATTCTTTATATTCAGCAATTACAGCATCTGCTTCTTCTGGTGTATTATAATCATGTTTATACTTTGGTGTACTTTCTCTAGTATTTGGGTCATAATCGTAATAGTTAAAGTTTCCTTTAACTTCTTGCATATATTTCGTTATGTCTTTTTGATTAAAATATTCTTCTGTGCCATCTTCTCTTTGGATTGTCAAATCCCAGCTGATAGCATAAGTTATATAACCATAATAACTATTTGGATCGTTAATATGTCTATCAACTATTTCCTGAATAGTTGGGTCTTGAGTTGAATAAACTGTAAGCCCTCCTGTATAAAGCATATTGTAAGCACGAGCATAAGACATACCAGCTTTTTCCTGGAGGTCATCCATTAAATCATTTATAAGTGCATCAACAAAATATGAGTATTGAACGCTACCATTTGAAAATGCATTTTCATCGATTCTAGAATAAGGGTCATCTGCCACAGCCTCGTCATACTCAGCTTGAGTAATGTGACCATTCTTCTTCATATAATCAAGACTTATCTTTGCTCTCTTTTGGTTTTTATCTGGATGTCTTGCAGGGTTATTAGCACTTGGGTTTTGTGTAATAGCTGCAATTACTGCTGCCTCAGAAATAGTAAGTTTTGATACGTCTTTGTTGAAATAGAATTTAGCAGCAGTTTTAACACCATAGTTACCACCGCCTAAATTTATAGTATTAAGGTAATTAATTAAAATTTCATCTTTTGATAATTCTTTTTCTATGCCTAAAGCCAATATTTGTTCTTGAATTTTACGTCTTATAAGAGAGCCTGTGCTTCTTTCAAATCCACCAGTTTCAAAAACATTATTCTTAATTAACTGTTGAGTAATTGTAGAACCACCTTGACTGCTACCCTCAAAGATTGTGCTATAAGCAGCTCTAAGAATACCAGTAAAGTCAACGCCACGGTGTTTATAAAAACGTTCATCTTCCAAATCAATAAAAGCCCACTTAAGGTATTCAGGGATTTCATCTAAAGATGCTTCTGTTCTCTTTGCGCCAGCAGCTGAAAGTTGAACAACTTCTTTACCATTTGCATCTAAAATTTTTGTTGGATACATTGTAGGTGTTACATTAATTTCCTCTAGCGAAGGAGTTGATTTAGCAATACCTACAACTATTCCTAATCCTGTAAAGAAGACAACACAAAAGAATGCTAAAAGAGAAAGTAAAACAATTTTAACAACTTTGATTACTTTTTTATTTTTTTTCTTCTTTTCAGTGGAAGTAAGGTCCTTTTGTTTTTCCTTAACATTTTTGGAATTAAATTTCATAATTACCTCTTTTTTTCGTCCGAAAAACTTCTTATTTATTAAAGCCAATAGTTCAAAAAATTATACAACAATGCGCCTTTGTTGTCAAAAAACCAAGGCGATGATAAAATTGCTTTTAACAAGATAAAAATACCCTTTTTAGGTGAATATTTGGTGAACTTTTTTGGATAAAATTTTTTCAATTCTTTTAGAAGAGGCAACTTCTGAAATTACTCAAAAAAAATCAAGATTTATAGCAACGGCTGTTCCAGTAAAAAGCGAGGAAGAAGCCCTTTTAGTTTTGCAAAAAATAAGCAAAAAATATTGGAATGCAAAGCATAATTGTTATGCATACATTGTCGGAAAATCCGGTGAAATCAAGCGTTTTTCCGACGATAAAGAGCCTTCAGGAACTGCCGGAAAACCTATTTTAGAAGGAATAGAAAGTGCAAATCTTACAAATATTTTAGTAGTGGTTACTAGATATTTTGGTGGAATTTTGTTAGGCACCGGCGGGCTCGTTAGAGCCTACTTAAGTGCTACAAAAGAAGCCCTTAAAAATGCAAAAATTTGCCCGATTTTATCCGGATATGAAATAAATTTCGAATGCGATTATTCTATTAGTCAAAAAATTCTTCGCGTTTGCCAAGAATTAGAAATTCCTATGATTTCTTCTGATTATGCGGAACATGTTTCGCTCGTTTTTGCGGTCCCAGAAGAAAAAATAGATTCTTTCCAAAATAAAATAACGAAGGCAACGTCTGCCTCCGTTATTTTTGATCTTTCTAAGAAAATTGATTTTTGTGTTTCAGGTTCAAACACATATATTCTCTAACTATTTCATTTTCTCTAATTGAGCTACTACCTGCTCCATCATCTTTGTGTATTTTTCCTGTTTTTCTTTTTCTTCTACAATCTTCTTTTCAGGAGCTTTATTTACGAAGTTTGGATTTGAAAGCATCCCTTCTACTCTTTTAAGTTCGCCTTCCAATCTCTTCTTTTCATTTTCCAAACGCAAAATTTCTTTTTCGCGGTCAACTAATTCTTCTAACGGAATATAAAGCGAAACATCTGCAAGTGGAACGCTCATAGCATCCTCTTTAATTCCCTTTAAGTCTTCTTGAATAATAACATCACTAGCTTTTGCAAGTGTAGCAAAGAATACTTTTCCCTTTTCAAAAGTATTTCTGATTTCTTCTTTTTTACTTACAACATAAACTAAAGCTTTCTTGCTTATAGGAACGTTCATTTCGGTTCTACCATTTCTTATTCCTCTTACAGCTTCTTTTATGCGTTCGATTTTTATTTCGCTTTCTTCAAAATCATTTTCTTTTGAATACTCAGGCCACTTTGAAATCATAATTGACTCTTTAGGATTTTCAAAAGTCACATAAGGCCAAAGCGTTGAATAAATTTCTTCTGTAACAAAAGGCATATAAGGATGAAGAAGTTTAAGTGCAATAACTAATACTTTTTGGAGTGTGTAAAGAGCGGCCTCTTTGTCTTTTCCTTCACCGTAAAGTCTAGGCTTAACCATCTCAATATACCAATCACAAAATTCTTCCCAGATAAATCCATAAAGTTTATCTGCTGCCATACCAATTTCATACTTATCAAGATTCTCGGTAACTTCCTTCGTCAATTTATTAGCTTTTGAAAGAATCCATTTATCAGCATCAGATAAATTAGCTTTGCCTTCGCTTAAGTATTTAGAAACATCTTCGCCTTCAGGAAGATTCATTAAAATAAATCTTGATGCATTCCAAATCTTATTTGCAAAGTTACGGCACGCCTCAACCTTTTCCCAGAAAAATCTCATATCGTTTCCGGGAGCATTACCTGTCATAAGCATCATACGAAGTGCGTCAGCTCCGTACTTATCAATTACCTCAAGCGGGTCAATGCCGTTTCCAAGCGACTTACTCATCTTTCGGCCCTCACCATCACGAACGATTCCGTGAATAAATACTGTGTCGAATGGAATGTCATCTGTGTATGCCAGCCCAGAAAAAATCATTCGGCTTACCCAGAATCCAATGATGTCATATCCTGTTACAAGTGTAGAGGTTGGATAAAAATACTTAAGCTCATCAGTTTCCTCTGGCCAGCCAAGTGTACTAAATGGCC
>JAZLLU010000036.1:0-127327 GCA_045598285.1 Lachnospiraceae bacterium
ATTATGAGGATTTGTTAGAAAAGTACCAAATCAAAGAACCTTGATTTATCAAGGTTTTTTAAACCCTATAAAAATCACCAACATTTTTCATAATGCTCAACGGGTACCAATGGTGCCTTTTTCGGTAAAAATATTTTTTTATAATTTATAAACTAAGGTGGCGCTCGAAAGAACAGGTACTGTCATTCAAAGTTAGCCATCGTAAGTAGCGAAGGCCGGTGCGCGCCCATCCATAGCGCTGGCACCGGCAACTTCGCGAGCCAATACAAAAGTCCTCGACAAAGCTTATTTGTAGAGTTTATTGATTTTAATGACTTTTATACAAATAAGGTATAATATTAAAGTGGAGGTGGATTATGAAACACGAAGTTATTATAGATAAAGAAAAATGTATTGGATGTGGTCTTTGCGCAAAAGATTGCGTTAGTTTTGATATAGAAATTAGAGACGGGAAAGCGGTTTCGCTAAAAAGAGGTTGCATCGCATGTGGACATTGCCAGGCCATATGCCCTGAGGGGGCAATTTCTTTAACAGGATTTGAAGATACTATCGAAGATTTCGAAAAACAAACAAGATTAAATCCTGAAGAACTTTTAATGGCCATTAAATCCAGAAGATCTATTAGAAATTTCAAAGAAGATATAATTCCAAAAGAAGTTGTAGATATGATTTTAGAAGCTGGAAGGCTTGCTCCTACAGCAGCTAATAGGCAAAACATTAGCTATGTTGTTTTGGATGAAAAACTTAAAGAGTGTGAGAGTATCGCAACTGAAAAATCCAGGAAAGTATTGAATGCTGGCAAGAAAATTATTCCAATGCTTAGTACATTGAATGTGGATGATAACTTCTTTTTCAAGAAAGCTCCAATTGCAATTGTGATTTTCAGCTCTGATAAAATCAGTGCATCTTTAGCAGCCGAGAACATGGCGTTTATGGCAGAGGCAAATGGGCTTGGAGTTTTATACAGCGGATTTTTTACAAGTTATGTTAACATGACAACAAAGATAAAAAAGATTATTGGCGTATCAAAAAATGTTAAGGCTGTTACGACATTAGTTATTGGATATCCAAACGTTGAATATAAAAGAACAACTCACAGAGAACCTTTAGATGTTATAAGGGCATAAGGAGCGAAACATGAACAATACTATTAAAGAACTTTATGAAAGAAAATCGGTAAGAGTTTTTACAGAACAAGAAATTACTGCAAAGCAGCGAGAAGCAATTTTAAATAGTGCTATGCAAGCGCCAACAGCTGGCAATCAGCAAATGTACACGATTATTGATGTTCAAAATCAGGAATTAAAAGATAAGATGGCAGTGCTTTGCGATAATCAACCGTTTATTGCGAAAGCAAAATTGGTTTTAGTTTTTTGCGCAGACTTTAGAAAATGGTATGATACATTTGAAATTGTTGGAGCAGGTCCAAGGAAGCCTGGCGTGGGCGATTTAATGATATCTGTAACAGACGCAGCAATTGCAGCACAAAATGCTGTTGTTGCAGCACATAGTTTTGGAATCGGTTCATGTTACATAGGTGATGTAATGGAAAATGCCGAAGAAATGAAAGTGACATTAAATCTTCCGCAATATGTTTTTCCGTGTGTTATGTTAGTGTTTGGTTATCCTACGCAGCAACAAATAGACAGGCCTAAACCAGTTAGAAGTGAGCTAGAAGATATTGTTTGCATAGACCAATATCAAACAAAAGATGAAGAAGCACTTAAAAAGCTTTTTGCAGCAAAATATGAGAACTCAACATTCGAAGAGTGGGCGAAAGCTTTTTGCAATCGGAAATACAATTCGGATTTTTCAAAAGAAATGTCCCGGTCAGTAAACGAATATATAAAAGATTTTCAATAAAAAAAGAAATGAGGTGAAAATATGTCAGAAACATTAAAAACATTAGTTGAAAGAAAAAGTTGCAAAGCGTACAAACCTGAATTAATCGAAGAAGAAAAATTAAAAGCGATTATTGAGGCAGGTACTTTTGCAGCAACAGGTATGGGAAAACAATCTCCAATCATCATTGCGATTACTAATAAAGAATTAAGAGATAGAATTTCGAAAATGAATGCAGCAGTTATGGGTAAAGAAGGAGACTTCGATCCGTTTTATGGTGCACCGGAGCTCTTGATTGTTTTAGCAGATAAGACAGTTCCAACATATATTTATGATGGAAGTTTGGTAATGGGAAATCTTATGAATGCGGCATATGACTTGGGGGTAGGTTCATGCTGGATTCATAGAGCAAAACAGGAATTTGAATCAGAAGAAGGGAAAGCAATCCTTAAAGAACTTGGAATTGAAGGCGATTATGAAGGCATTGGTCATTTAATTTTAGGTTATCCAGATGCTCCGTATCATGAGCCGGTTCCAAGAAAAGAAAATTACGTTTATTACGCAAAATAATTTTAAGGGCATCTGCAATGCAGATGTTCTTTTTTTGTGCTATTATATGAGTATGTTTTTGACGTCGACTTTAATGGCTGAAAATAATACTGTATTTTTTATTTCAGGAGGAGTAATTCTTGTACTCATCCTTATTATTGTAATTTCAAATGCATCAAAACCAATAACCGTAAAAGTCGAAAAAAAGATTAGAAACAAAAGATATATTAGCCAAGAAGATTTTTTTAAGTCTTGGGAGCGTGACAAAAGTGACTATCCAGGATGTTATGTGATTTTAATTTACGACAAAAAATTAATTTTTAATCCGTTGAATTATGACGAGATATATGTTGGACAGTCCGTTAATGTAAGAAAGAGAATTTTCAATCATCTTATGGGACATGGAAATGGAGACGTTTACTACGGGAAAAAGAGTGGTTGTAAAATATATATTGTTATTCAAAAGTGTTCTAAGAAAAAATTAAATATATCTGAAATCGATTTGATAGAACATTTCGAAGCTACTGATTCACTCAATGTTACAAGGGGCGGATCAGCACAAAGGTAATATGCTGAAAGGTTAAATCAGGCAGCTTGGAAAATGGAATTAAATAAGCATGTAGAATTTTCAAACAAACAATTATGGCAACTTATATTGCCGTTGATACTAGAGCAGTTCTTATCTGTTGCAGTAGGACTTGCAGACTCCATGATGGTTGCACAAGTTGGCGACAGCGCTGTTTCTGGAGTTTCTTTAGTCGACTCTATAAGTGTTCTTATGCAATATATCTTTTCTGCAATGGCAGCAGGTGGCGTCGCTGTTTGCTGTCAGTATTTAGGTAGAGAAGATTCTAGACTTTCAAAAAAGGCAGGACATCATCTTGTGCTTTTAATGACAGTAGTTTCAATTGTTATTACAGCACTTCTTTATATTTTTAGTGAATGGATAATTACAAAACTGTTTGGCACGATTGATGTGGATGTTATGGATGCCACTCGCAAATACTACATGATAGTTATGCTTTCGGTGCCTGCTATTGCTATTTATAATGCAGGAGCGGGACTTTTCCGAGCTATGGAAAAGACGAATATAACTCTAATAATTTCTATAATTATGAACGTAGTCAATGTTGCCGGTAACGCTGTTTTAATCTTTGGATTTAAATATGGAGTTGAAGGTGTTGCTATTCCAACTTTTGTTTCAAGATGGATTGCGGCAATTATAGCAATTGTGCTTCTGTTTAGAAAAAAATATGAACTGAATCTTCGAGATATTTTACATTTCAAACTTGAAAAAAGAATTTTGCGCAACATCTTTACTTTTAGTGTGCCTAGCGGTGCTGAGAATGGAATGTTCCAACTTGGCAAAATTATTCTTTTTAGTTTTATTTCTACTATGGGAACAGCTAGTATTACTGCAAATGCAATAGGAGGAACAATGGCTAGTTTCCATGTTATCCCCGGCAATGCAATAAATCTTGCTATGGCAACAGTTGTTGGCCAATGTGTCGGAGCAGGTGAATTTGATAAAGCAAAATTTTATTTCAAAAAACTGCTCAAATGGGTTTATTTAATGTCAGTTGTTTGGATAACGTTGATAATTATTTTCACACCGACAATTCTTAAAATTTACAATGTTTCGGCTGAAGCTACTCGTCTTGCTAGAATTGTGTGTATGTTGCATGCTATAAATGGAATTATTATATGGCCACTTGGCTTTGTAACACCTACATTTCTTCGAAGCGCAGGCGATGCAACCTTCACAATGATTGCAAGTGCACTTTCTATGTGGTTGGTTAGAGTAGTAGCGGGAATTATGCTTGCTAAATATTTAGCACTTGGTGTAGTTGGAGTTTGGATAGCACACACAATACTAGACTGGATTGTCAGATCAATAATCTTTTTGATAAGATATAAAAAAGGAAAATGGATGACGAAAGCCATCAAACAATAGGAGGTCGTATGAATAAAGCAAAACCAAATAAGTTAGGTGGTCGTTTTTGGTCTGCTATGTTAATTTTTGGCCTTATGGGTCAAATCGCATGGGTTGTAGAAAACATGTACTTTAATGTTTTTATCTATAAGATGTTTCATGCAACGGCAACAGAAATTTCTGCGATGGTTATGGCGAGCGCAGTTGTTGCTGCACTTACTACTATTGTTATGGGTGCTGTTTCAGACAAAGTTGGAAAACGTAAAGCGTTTATGAGCGTTGGTTATATTATTTGGGGCGTAAGCATTATAACTTTTGCTTATATTAAAAGTGTTTTGCTAACTATTGTTATGGACTGTGTTATGACTTTCTTTGGTTCAACTGCTAATGATGCTGCTTACAATGCATGGCTTACGGATAGAGGAGATGAAACCAATCGTGGAAAGATTGAAGGATTTAACTCTATGATGCCACTCGTTTCAATCCTTATTGTATTTGGCGGATTTATGAGTTTCAATCTTGATACTCATTCGAGTTGGGTTACTATTTATTACATTATTGGTGTTGCAACAACAATTATCGGTATACTTGGGTTTTTCCTTATTGAAGATTCGAAGTCACTTATAAAATCAACTAATAATTTTGGCGGAACTTTAATCGAAAGTTTTCGCCCTAAGACAATAAAAAGCAACATCCTGCTTTATATTATTCTTGCTTTGTTTGCTATTTTCGGAATTTCAATTCAAGTATTTATGCCTTATTTAATAATCTATTATGAGCAAAGTCTTGGCATGAGCAATTACGTTTTGATTATGGCACCAGCAATTATTGTTGCGGCTGTAGTAACGGCGTTTTATGGAAAAGTATATGACAAGAAAGGGTTTGGCTTTGCTATTCGTATTCCTGTAGCTATGCTCGGGTTAGGTTACATACTTTTATTCTTTACAATTACAACTGTTCCAGTTTTCATCGGGTCGTTATTTATGATGAGTGGATATCTTACTGGAATGAGCGTGTTTGGAGCAAAGATAAGAGACCTTATTCCTGAAAATGAAGCTGGTCGTTTTCAAGGAGTTCGTATTATTGGACAAGTTTTAATTCCGGGACTTATTGGACCTGCAATTGGTGCAGCTGTTCTTAAAAATGCGGAAGTTATTATCAATAATGATGGAACCGAAAGTTTTCTTCCAAACGAAAATATTTGGCTTGCAGCTTTAGCAATTGCTGCATTACTAGCAATTTTGCTTGCTGTATTTAGAAAACAAATTAATAACACAAAATAATAAATCCATAAAACAGTTAATTAGAACACTTTTGGGAGATAGATAAATTAGGCAAAATTATGTGGAACAATTATCCAAGACCACAATTAAAAAGAGATAGTTTCTTAAATCTTAACGGAGAATGGATTGTTAATGGAAAAGAAACTTATGTGCCTTCGTGCCTTAACGAAGAGCACTTGGTTTATGAACGAGACTTTCTATTTACTAAAGAAAATGATCGTGCACTTCTTCATATCGGTGCAGCTGACCAAATAGCAAAAGTTTTCTTGAATGATAATTTTCTTGGAGAACATAAAGGCGGATACCTTCCTTTCGATTTTGATATTACAGATTTTGTAAAAGAGGGGAGCAACACTTTAAGAATAGAGGTTGTTGATACTCTTGATAAAACGTATCCTTATGGTAAACAAAAAAAGAAACATTCGGGAATGTGGTACACACCAGCTGCTGGCATATGGAAAAGCATTTGGATTGAGCAAGTTCCTAATGTATATATAGACCATACTAAAATCACGCCAGACCTTTGTGGAGCCGATGTTGAGATTTTTATAAAAGATTGCACAAATTGGCCAATAGTAAAAATCTTTAGCGAAATGGTTCGATTTAATGAGGAAAATCCAATTCTTTGGACACCAAAAAATCCACATTTGTATTATAAGACAATAGAATATAACTCTGATAAAATTGAAATTTATTACGCGCTTCGAACGATTGGAATTCTACCTGATGAGGGCGGCATAAATCGTGTTTGCCTTAACGGTAATCCAATATTTCTTCACGGTGTTTTAGATCAAGGTTATTTTAAGGAAGGCAATCTTTTGCCAGAATCTCCGGAAGATTATGAAAAAGATATTTTAAGGATGAAGGATCTGGGATTTAATCTTTTGAGAAAACACATAAAAATCGAACCAGATGAGTTTTATTATGCATGTGATAAACATGGAATTTTAGTAATGCAAGATATAGTTAATTCTGGAGATTATCATTTCTTTAAGGATACTATTTTGGGAACACTTGGAATAAAATTTTCTGATAAAGTTTCCAAGTATAATAAACGCCAAGAATTTTGGATAAATCATATGAAAGAGACGATTTCTCATCTTTATAATCATCCATGTGTTATTGCATATACATTGTTTAATGAGGGTTGGGGGCAATTCGATTCTGATAAAATGTATACTTTGGCAAAAGAGTGCGATTCAACAAGACTTGTTGATTCGGCATCAGGTTGGTTTGTACAAAGTTTAAGCGATTTCGACAGCCTTCATATTTATTTTAGAACAAAAACCTTAAAGCCTAAAAAACGCCCGATGCTTGTATCGGAGTGTGGCGGCTTCACGCTTAATATAAACGATAATAAAAAGACTTATGGCTATGGAAAATGTAAAAATGAGGATGAACTTACAGAACGCATTATAATGATGTATGAGAAAATGATTATACCAGCAATCCCAGCAGGTCTTTGTGGGTGCATCTACACACAACTTTCTGATGTCGAAGAAGAAATTAACGGCCTTTACACGTTTGACCGCAAAAAATGCAAAGTAGAAAAAGAAAAGTTTAGCGACCTTGTCAAAATTATTCAGAACATACTCCAAAAATAAATCTAATGAAGATTATTGTTTGAGGAATATCTTCATATACGTATTAAAAATTTGTTGAGTGTCTTTAGGTATAATGTTTTTAATTTTTTTCTTAAAATCCGCACAAAAATTTGAGATATACCCCTTTATTTAGCATAACTTAAAAGTATCAAAATTGTGAATGCTTAAAAATCCTTATTTTATAGGCATTATTAATAATTCTATTAGTTAATAAAATCAGTATGAATGTGTTTTAGCATTTCAATAGGAGTATATCTCAAAATTTTGTGCAAAAAAAGATAAAAAAACAAAAAATGTGTTAAAATAGAAAAATGAAATCTAGGTAGTCAGTTCTGGCTATTGTTTTCAAAGGAAAAAATATGATAACAACAATTATAGGAATTTCCGCTCTGGAGTATTGGCTTAATGGAACGGATAAATATTTTTATCTTTCTCCAGATTTAAGAAGTGTTCCACAAAAGTACGAATTTCATATTAGCAATAATAAATCAGAAAACTTGTCAAAAGAATATAGATTGAGTTTTCCGATTAATTTCATGGCGCCTAAAAATAGAAAGGCAAAAAAGGGAGAAAAATACTCAACATTTTATTTTATTAATGGGCTGCCATATAAGAGTTTTGTTAAATTGAATGACAGAGGAGATAGTGATGATGAAGTTTATGTGGCTTGTCCTGAACTGTGTTTTTTGCAAGCTGCACATATTTTCCCGTTTTATTTGACGGTAAAGATTGGGTGCATGCTTTGCGCAATGTATATTAGAGATGATGATGCGGCAATAGGACAAAGGAATATACAACCATTAACTACGGTTAATAAAATAAAAAAATATTTAGATAAGGTTGATAAGGTTCAGGGCATTCAAATGGCGAGAAGGGCAATAAAGTATGTTTCAGATAATTGCAATTCTCCGATGGAAGTAAATATAGCGACTATGGGGAAATTACCAATAAGCAAAGGGGGATATGCACTTGGAAATTTTGAAATGAATGGAGTGATTAAGTTGAAACAAGAAGAGGAAGACTTTTTAGGGAGAAAAACGTGTATGTGTGATATTCTCTGGAAAAAAGAAAAAGTTGTAGTAGAGTACGAAAGCAATATGGTGCATCTGGATAAAGAGCAGCATGCCTACGATAAAAGGCGAAGCACAGCAATAGTTAATTCAGGGTATAAAATAATAAATGTTACAGCAAAGGATGTAGGAATTTTAAGTAGGACTGATGAGATATTTTGGATCATTAGAAGGACTTTGGGGATAAGATCATTGCATAATAGATTTAAGAATTTTGATGATATTCGATTTGACGTATATAGAGAAGTATTTAAGAAAAACATTTTTAATATTTTTGAACAATATAATCAAAAGCAAAATAAAACGATATAAGGAGTGCAATCAAAACAAGAGAATGTGGTATACTAAAAAAATCAAAGAAAATAATATAGATATAAATGAGCAAGATGAAGGTAGAAAAATGAAACAAATCAGAAATATATTAATAGGTGGCGAGCGCCAAGCAGGAAAAACATATTTGGTAAAAAGACTAATTGACGAGTTGTCGGCAGACAATAATATTAAGGGATACTATACATTAGCGGACAAAGCAGATGAGAATACAGGTGTCTTTAAGATTTATATGTATCCAGCAAACGAAAATATCGAAAACAGAAAAAAGACAAACGAAAATTGTATAGGCAGCAGCGATGGAAAAGAAAGAAAAATAAATAAAGAAACTTTTGAAAAACTTGGAGTAAGTCTTTTATCGAACATTGGCAAAGACGATATTGTGGTGATGGATGAAGTTGGATTTTTTGAATCTGAAGTAAAGCCTTTTACTAGTAAAGTTTGTGAAACGATAGAAAGCGAAAACTATGTAATCGCTACAATTAAAGAAAAATATGATAACGAATATATAAATAAAGTTAGAAATTATAAAGATAGAGAAGATGCTATTTTTGTTCATGTAACGCCAGACAATAGGGAAGAGGTGTTTGCTGAACTTGAAAAAATAGTAAAGACATGGTAGCATCTATATAACTTAATAAGAAGTTTTCGAGCGTATTTTCCTAAAACGAAAGTCATGGAAAATATGCCTGCCGCGAAAGCGACACGGGGCTTAAGAGGAAACAATTAAACCTTCTGTATTGAAAAGGAAACTATAAATGCTTAAAGCTTTATTGCCGTTCCTTTTTGGAACGGCTTTTTGATTATGGAAAACAAAGATAAACAAAAATTTCATATCACGATACCGATACTAGCAATTATTTTGGTAGTCGTATTTGTGGCATCATTCTTTTTAGGAAGATATAGGTTTGAAGTAAGCACCCAAATGATTCAAGTTTTAGTAAACATAAGGCTTCCAAGAATTATTATGGCTTGCCTAGTTGGATGTTGCCTTTCATGTGCCGGTGCAGCTTACCAAGGTGTCTTTCAAAACCCTATGGCGTCACCGGAAATTTTGGGAGCATCTAATGGTGCAGCTTTTGGTGCAGCATTAGGGATAATTTTAGGGCTTGGTTCAAGATGGATGACTATTAGTGCATTTCTTTTAAGTATTTTTACGGTTGTAATAGTTTTTATTATTGCGCAAAGAGCACCAGGAAATAAAATCGTAAACCTAATTTTAGCTGGAATAATGATTAGTTCATTCTTTGCGGCAGGAACAAGTTATATCAAATTAGTAGCGGATACAAATAATGAACTTCCAGCAATCACATATTGGCTTATGGGAAGTTTGTCAGGCGTAAAATTAAGCGACTTCAATGTTGTGGTAATTGCAGCAATGGTGATAGGGTGCGTTGTATTATTGCTGTTAAGATGGAAAATAAATATTTTGACACTTGGTGATGAAGAGGCTAGAACGCTAGGAATTAACACAAAAAGATTAAGACTTATTGTAATTCTTGCAGCAACACTTGTAACGGCAGCGAGCATAGCTGTGAGTGGAGTTATAGGTTGGGTAGGGCTTGTAATTCCACACTTAACAAGAAAAATAGTAGGACATGATTACAGAAAATTAATTCCAGCGTCAATGCTTACAGGCGCAATCTTTTTGCTACTTGTTGATGATATAAGCCGAAACTTATTGGCAACAGAAATACCAATCGGAATATTAACAGCTTTCGTTGGTGCGCCATTCTTCATTTATTTATTAATTAAGAGAGATAAAACATTGTAATGAGTATTGAAGTAAAAGACCTAACATTTTCATATGGAAAAAGAAAAGTACTAGAGGGCATTGAGTTTAGTATTCCTGACAGTTGTTTATGTACATTGCTGGGCGCAAACGGGTCAGGAAAGACGACTATGTTTAAGTGCATATTAGGGATGCTTAAAAAATATAGTGGTGAGATAAAAATTGACGGAACATCAACAAAGCAACTAACAGAAAGAGAAATGGCTCACAAAGTTGCATACATCCCGCAAATACATGGAGTAACCTTTGACTACAGTGTAAGAGATATGGTTATGATGGGTACAGATCATACATTGTCGCCATTAGCAGTTCCGGGAAAAACTGAGATTCAAAAGGCCGAAGAAGCTATTGAAAGAGTAGGACTTGCAGAAAAAACAAATAAGTTTTTTACAAGACTTTCAGGTGGTGAACAACAATTAGTTCTTATTGCTAGAGCGCTAGCCCAAGGCTCGAAGACATTGCTTATGGACGAGCCGACAAGCGCACTTGATTATGGAAATCAAACATTAATAATGGAACAACTAAGCAACCTTGCGAAAGAAGGATATTGCATCTTTGTTTCCACCCATACACCGCAACATGCACTTTGGTATGCAAATAAAATCATAGCAATAAAAGATAACAAAATAAAAGCCGAAGGTACGAACGAAATTTTAGGTGAAGAATTAATAAAAGAACTATATAAAATTGATGCAAAATTAATTGAAACAGAAGAAGGGAAAATAATTTGTCCAAAATTCGTAAAATAAAAATTTTTCCAATAATATTAATAATTGCGATGTGCCTGACCACAGGATGTCAAGCAAATAAATCGCATAGCAATGAAACAAAAGTTTTCACCGACTCGCTAGGCCGAGAAATAATTGTGCCAAAAAATCCTGAAAAGATTGCGGTAACGGGGCCATTTGCACAAATAATTGTTTTTGCACTTGCACCAGACAAATTAGTAGGAACGGCAACAAAGTGGGAAGATACGGCGAAAGGGTATATTGATAAAAAGTATTTATCCTTACCATGTATCGGCCAGCTTCAAGGTGGCAAGGGCGATTTGAATTTAGAAACACTTATGATGAGTGGTGCCGAGCTAGTTATAGATGTTGGTGACCAAGGAGATGCCATTAAAGAAGATTTAGAAGCAATTCAAGAGCAAACAAAACTTCCGTGTGTGCATATAGCATATAGTACAAGAGATGCAGGCAAGACCTATCGTATGTTGGGGGAACTTTTAGAAATGCAAGATGAAGCTGAAGAATTAGCAGCATATTGCGAGAAAATATATTCACGTACAGAAGAGATTGCAAAGAAGAAAGAATCGGAAAATTCAAAGGCAAGACTTTTATATATAGTTGGAGAAGAAGGTCTTAATGTAATAGCAAATGATAGTTATCACAGCGAGATAATAGATTTACTTTCTACCAACGTTGCTAAGGTAGACAATCCAACTAGCAAAGGCACGGGTAATGAAGTCGATATGGAGCAAATCTTAATGTGGAACCCGGATGTGATTTTGGTATCTCCTAATACAATCTATGATGAAATGGGAACGGATAAAATTTGGAGCCAGATAAGTGCCGTGAAAAATGGTAAATACTATGAAGTTCCAGAAGGACCTTATAATTGGATGGGATTTCCGCCATCAGTACAAAGGCTTTTAGGAATGAGTTGGATGGCAAAAATATTATATCCTGGCGAGGCAACATACGACCTTTATGATGAGGCAAAAACCTTCTATAGCCTCTTCTACCATCATAACTTAACAGAAGAAGAATATAATAATCTAATAAAATAACTAAAGTTTTTATTTAAAAAGATGGCCTAAAATGGTAATATTATTGTAAGAAAGTATGTTTAATTCACTACTCAAGGAGGAGAGATAATGGAATTTAAAAACATGTTAAGCCCTTTAAAAGTGGGCAATAAAGTTTACAGAACTCGCGTTGAAAGTTCACCTATGGCTTTCGCATTAGTAGCTCAAGATCCTATGGCTGCAGAAGTAGCTTATAGAAAAGTTGAAGCTCCTGCTAAAGGTGGCAACGGATGCGTAGTAATTGGTGAAACAGACGTTAACTTTGTTGATGCTGATCGTATCCCAGGTTTTAGACCTTTTGATTTTGCTAAGCCAGAAGAAGATCCTGAAACTTTCAAAGCATATCAAACATATGCTGCAAGAATTCAGGCTCAAGGTGCTGTTGCACTTGCTGAACTTGCGCATCCAGGAAGAGAAAAAGTTCCTTTTGGACCAGGCCAAGAAGCAATCGGACCATGTGAATCAGTTAACTATGCTGGAATTAAATGCAGAGCTATGAACGAAGACGATATGGCTAGAATCGCTAATGACTTTGCTGTTGCAGCAGTTTATATGCAAAAAGCTGGTTTCGACGGCGTTTTAATTCATGGCGGACACGGATTCTTATTCACACAATTTTTAAGCCCACTCATTAACCAAAGAACAGATGAGTATGGCGGATCACTAGAAAACCGTGCTAAATTCCCTAAACAAATTCTCAAAGCTGTTAGAGATGCAGTTGGACCAGACTTTATCGTTGAACTTAGAATCGACGGAACTGATCGCCAAGAAGGTGGAATTACACCTGAAGAAACTGGTGAATTTATCCAAATGGTTGAAGACCTTATTTCATCAGTCCATATCACAGCTGGTATTTATGAAGAGTCAGTTAAATCTGGAACAGAATCTTGCATGTTCCAAGAACATGGACTTAATATCCCTGCAGCTGCAATTGTTAAGAAATATACTAAACTTCCTGTTGGTGCAGTTGGTGGAATCAACAGCCCAGAGATGGTTGAACAAGCTATAGCAGATGGCAAAATTGACTTTGCAATCTTTGGACGTCAGATGCTTGCTGATCCAGATTTTGTTAACAAATGTGCATGTGGCAAAGAAAAAGAAATTCACAGATGCTTAAGATGCTACTATTGTTTCCCTGGTTCACCAGAAGAAGGATATACAGATCTTCCATTCAAGAGTGAAGAACTTGCTGTATATGTTGGACATTGTACTATCAACCCAACAGCTCACCTTCCATTCGATTTAGATTTACTTCCAGATCCAGAAAGAGGACCACAAAAACTCTTGGTAATTGGTGGCGGTATCGCTGGTGTTCAGGCTGCTCTTAGCGCTTCACAAAGAGGCCATGATGTAACACTCGTTGAAAAAAGCGATAAACTTGGTGGACTTTTATACTTCACAGATGTTGATGTTGATAAGCCAGACCTTAGAAACTTCAAAGATACATTAATTTATGAACTCTCACTTACAAATGCAAAAGTTCTTCTTAACACAGAAGCAACTCCTGAGTTTATTAAAGAGTTCAATCCTGATGAAGTTATTATTGCAACTGGTTCACAACCATCTTGCCCACCAATTCCTGGTATTGAGAATGCTACTCAGGCAATGGGAGTTTACGACGGAACATGCACACCAGGTAAGAAAGTTGTTATGATTGGTGGCGGACTTGTTGGTTGCGAAGCTGGACTTCATCTTCAAAAGACTGGCCATGAAGTAACTGTTGTTGAAATGCTTCCTAGAGTAGCAAACGAGTCATTCGGTATGTATAGAGAAGGCCTCGTTTGGGAAATGGAAAAGAACGGCATGAAGTGGTTCGAGAATACAAAATGTCTTGAAATCGCTCCTAACTCAGTTAAGATTGAAAACGCTGACGGCGTTCAAACTCTTGAAGCTGATACAGTTCTTTACGCACTCGGCATGAAGAGCATTGATTATGCAGCACTTAAAGAAGCTTGTGGAGACAAACCAGTTTATGTAGTAGGTGATGCTATTAAACCTGGCAAAGTAGATCAATGTACTAGATCAGGATTCATCGCAGCACTCAAGATTGGTGCAAGCCGCGAGTCAATCGAATTTATTCAAGAATAATCACTAGATAATAAAAGAATCAACAAAGGGCTGACACATATGTGCCAGCCTTTTTAAGTGTAAGATATAAGGTATTTACAAATTTGAGCATATAAGATAACATACAAGATAACATACAAGATGAAGAGGAGATATATATGGGATATGAGCCGCCATTCGAACTAACAAATACAATGCTTAAACTTGTTTCGGATATTTCTGAAAAGGTTGGAGAAATTTCTATACACAAAAATTTAGATACAAAACCTCATCTTCGAAAAAATAATAGAATCAGATCAATTCATTCTTCGTTAAAGATTGAGGCAAATTCGCTTGAATTATCAGATGTTAGAGATGTTATTAATGGACGAAAAGTTAGCGGAAACAGCATAGAAATACTTGAAGTTAAAAATGCTTATCAAGCATACGAAGAGATAGAAAAAATTAATCCGTATAGCATAAAGGACTTAAAAAAAATTCATGGCATTATGACTGAAGGAATTATCAGTGAATCAGGAGTTTTCAGAAAAGGAAATGAAGGCGTTTTCTCTGGAGACAAATGCATTTTTGTAGCACCTCCGCCAAAAGCGGTTAAGGATTTGATTGTAAATTTAATGAAATGGTCAAAGGCAAATGAAGGAAAAGTTCATCCGCTTATTATGTCTGCGGTTTTTCACTACGAATTTGTTTTCATCCATCCGTTTGCTGATGGAAACGGTCGAATGGCACGACTATGGCATACAGCTTTTTTGTATAGATGGCACAGTATTTTTGAATATATTCCTTTGGAAAGCCAAATAGAAAAATTTCAAGATAAATATTATGATGCAATTGCGCAATGTCATATAAATGGTAATTCAAATGTGTTTATTGAGTTTATGCTTAAGATGATTAAGCAAACGATTGATGAATTTTCCTTACAACTTAAAAATGATAAAGAAGGAATTTCTGAATATGTATCTAAAATGCTTGAAAGCATGGATTATGAAGTAGAATATTCTGCATTCGAAATAATGGAAAAGGTAGGATTAAAATCAAGAGCATCATTTCGAAAAAATTATCTTGAGCCTGCGTTGAAAAAAGGTTTTGTAAAAATGACATTACCAGACAAACCAACAAGCAAAAATCAAAAGTATATTAAAATTTAAATAGTTCAAAAGGCTGACACAAACGTGCCAGCCTTTTTTGTATATCGTTAACATTTGAACTCGACCTTTTATGAGTCGCATATCGAGTAGCGACACACATTTGAACTCGACCTTATTTTAGTTGCATATCGAGTAGCAACAAACATTTAAGTAGATAACTACTAATAAAATTATAGGCATAATTTCATGTCTTGTCAATTTAGAATTTCTATTTGAATTGGATTTGATATATAATATGGATAACTATTGATGTTTTAAGGATGCTAAAAAAATGTCAAAAATTAGGGCGAATATTCATGTTAATGGAATAGTGCAAGGCGTTGGGTTTAGGCCGTTTATTCACAAGCAAATTACAGACCATTCGCTTTTAGGTTGGATTCGTAATACTTCTTCGGGCGCTGAAATAGAAATAGAAGGAACCGAAGAAAGAGTCGATTTATTCATAGAAGAACTTCGCACAAAGTCACCTAAGCTTTCTTTAATAGAAACTGTCACATTCGAAAAATTTACAGAACTAAAAAATTATACAGAATTTGAAATTATTAAAAGCAAAGCAGAGGATTCAAGAGATACTCTAATATCTCCTGATGTTTGCGTTTGCGACGATTGTATTCGTGAGATGTTTGATTCTAAGGATAGACGTTTTAGATATCCTTTTATTAACTGCACTAATTGCGGCCCGAGATTTACTATCATAAAAGATATTCCTTACGATAGAGATAAAACAACGATGCAAAAATTTCCTATGTGCCAAACTTGCGAAAAGGAATATAAAGACATAGTAGATAGACGTTATCATGCCCAACCCGTTGCATGCGAGAAATGCGGGCCAGAAGTTTTCTTCGTTGAAAACGATAGCCAAAGTATCATAGCTAAGAAAGATGATGCAATAAAAATAGCGCAGCAATTCTTGAAAGATGAAAAGATTATTGCTATTAAAGGCCTTGGCGGAATACATCTTGCATGTAACGCCAACAACGAAAGATTAGTAAATGAATTAAGAAAAAGAAAACATAGAGATGAAAAACCTTTTGCTTTAATGGTTAAAGATATAGAAGCCGCAAAAGAAATTTGTGAAATATCTGATGATGAAGAAAAAATATTAACGAGTCACCAAAGAGCAATAGTGCTCCTAAAGAAAAAAGATTTAAATAGCTATATGCATATAAGTGAGAATAACTATATTGGAGTTATGCTTCCTTATACACCGGTGCATTTTTTAGTTTTTGAAGATTGCCCGAAAAGACTAGTTATGACAAGTGCAAATATTTCGGATCTTCCAATTATTTATAAAAATGAAGAAACTCTTGAAAAATTAAAAAATGTCGCGGATGGATTTTTGCTTAACAATAGAGACATTGAAACTAGGTGCGATGATAGTCTTTGCTGGGTATTTGAAGGTAAAGAATATTTTGCACGTCGTTCTAGAGGATTTGTTCCATTTCCAATTATCTTAAAAGAATTAATAGAAAATTCAAAGGAAGTAAAAAACGTCTTAGCATGCGGCGCAGAACAAAAGGCAACCTTTGCATTATCAAAAAATTCATATGTTTTTCCGTCTGCTCATATAGGTGATTTAAAAAATATAGAAACACTTGAGCATTATGAAAACCAAATAAAACATTTTGAAAAAATGTTTAGTATAAAGCCTGAAGTTATCGCATGTGATTTGCATCTGGATTATTTGTCTAGCATCTATGCAAAGCAAAGGGCAAAGGAGAACAAAATAAAAATAGTTGAAGTTCAACACCACTTCGCACACATGGCTTCATGTATGGCCGACAATAACTTAGATGAAAAAGTTATAGGTATTATTTGGGATGGTACAGGACTAGGAACAGATAACACTATTTGGGGAGCCGAATTTTTTGTTGGCGATTATGAAGGATTCGAAAGGAAAGGCACAATTTTGCCTTTTAAGCTTCCGGGAGGAGACAAGGCAACAAAAGAAATATACAGATGTGCAGTATCTCTTCTTAAAACTAGCAACGCAGACACAAAAAAAATTAAAGATGCTAAACTTAAAGAAAATCTCGAACAGCTAATCACTATGATGGATGCAAATATCAATTCGCCTACATGCACTAGCATGGGAAGACTTTTTGACGGCGTAGCTTATTTGATTGGAATAAAAGATGAAGCTACGTATGAGGGCCAGGCAGCAGTTTTGTTAGAAGCATGCGCGCTAAGAGCAAAAGAATTTACTGATGAAGTTTACGATTATGATATTATAGAAACAGATAAAATATATTTTGATTATACTAAGATGATAAATCAAATTATTAATGACGAGGCAAGTCAAAATATAAAAGCATTGAAATTTATGAATACAGTTGTTGATATGGCTGTAGAAATTTCTAAAAAGATAAGACAAAAAGAAAATATTAATAAGATTGTATTATCTGGTGGAACGATGCAAAATCAATATATGCTCAAACGATTAACTGACAGATTAAAAGAAGAAGGCTTTGAACCATTTCACCACAAGAGAGTTTCAACAAACGATGAAAGCCTAGCTCTTGGCCAGGTAATGATAGCAATGAGGAAATAATTATGTGCCTAGCAGTACCTCTTAGAATTAAAGAAATTAATGGACTAAATTGTATATGCGAAAGAGAAGGAATTGAGCGTGAAGCACGGCTTGACTTTGTAAAAGATCCTAAAGTCGGAGATTACGTTCTTATTCATGCTGGCTTTGCGATTGAAAAAATGGATGAAGCGCAAGCGCAACTAGACATCGAAGCATGTAAAGAAGTTGAAGAAGAAATAAGAAAGCTATATGAGTAACTATAAAAGCTTCAAGTATGTGAAAAAGAAATAGGATGAAGAAAACAATGAAAGTAGAAGAAAAGACAAAAATAAAATTATTTGAAGAGAAAAAAATAAGAACAGCGTGGAATGCTGATGAAGAGGAATGGTATTTTTCAGTAGTTGATGTGGTGGGAGTACTGACTGAGAGCGTTGATGGAAGGAAATATTGGAACAAGTTAAAACAGCGCTTAAAAGAAGAAGGAAATGAACTGGTGACAAATTGTCACCAGTTGAAAATGCGGTCGTTAGATGGCAAAATGCGTAATACTGATGTTGCCAACACCGAGCAGTTACTTCGAATTATTCAGTCTATTCCATCCAAAAAGGCGGAACCATTTAAACAATGGCTCGCTAATGTTGGAGCCGAGCGTCTTAATGAAATAGCAGATCCAGAAAAAGCAATTTTAAGGGGAGCTGATTACTATCGCGCAAAAGGTTATACAGAAGGTTGGATTAACCAGCGTCTTCAGACAATAGAAATGCGTAAAGAATTAACAGATGAATGGAAAGAACGTGGAATTACAACCGAGAAAGATTATGCCATTTTAACAAATGAAATGACAAAGGCATGGAGTGATTTAAATGTTAAAGAATATAAACGATTGAAAGGACTAAAAAAAGAAAATCTTCGTGATAATATGACCAATATTGAGTTGGTCCTCAATATGCTTGCGGAAGTAACAACAACTGCAATTTCTAAACAGGAGCAACCAGAAACATTTGGTGAAAATAAAGCGGTTGCAATAAGAGGAGGAAAAGTTGCAAAGAATGCTAGAACAGATATTGAGGAACAACTTGGACAGTCTGTAATTTCACAAAAAAATGCCAGTGACAAACAGGCATTGGAAGAAACGGATAAGAATATTCTGAAATAGAGGTATGTTTAGTATGACAGAACAAGAAAAGCGCGAAGCTATAAGACAATTTATAAATAAGTGGAATGGTCGAGGAAAAGAAGATGAGGACGACCGTTCCTTTTGGATTGATTTTCTTCAAGCACTTGGTGTTGAACATGTTACGGATAGAATAAATTTTCAAAAGAAAGTAACCGTATCTGATGGACATACGAAAAGAATTGATGCATATATTCCAGAGACTAATGTTTTAATCGAACAAAAGTCTTTGGATATAAATCTTGCAAAACCGCAGGCAGGACATGATGGAAAAACGCCATTTGAACAGGCAAAAGAATATGATAATGGACTAGGCCATAGCGAAAAAGCGCGTTGGATTGTTCTTTCTAATTTTGCTGAATTTTGGATTTATGACATGGAACAACAAAATCCTCAGCCACTTAAACTTACCTTAAAAGACCTTCAATCAAAATATTCAATGTTTGAGTTTCTTATTCGAAAAGAAACAAAGAAAATAAATGAGGAAATGGAGCTTTCCTTAAAGGCTGGAGAAATAGTAGGTGTTCTTTATGAGGAACTGTTAAAGCAATATGCAAATCCTGAAAGTGAAGAAACACTAAAGAGCCTTAATAAACTTTGCGTAAGAATCGTATTTTGTTTGTATGCGGAAGATGCGGGAATATTTGGTAAAAAGAATTTGTTTCATGATTATATGGAGCAATGGAGTGCGAAAGATTCAAGAAGGGCGTTAGTTGAATTATTCAAAGTTTTAAATCAAAAGCCAGAAGAAAGAGATAAATACCTCGCACAGGACCGCCCAATCCTTGCACAATTTCCATATGTAAACGGAGGCCTTTTTACGGATGAAGATATAGAGATCCCGCCTTTTACTGACAACTTATTAGACCTTTTGTTAAATAAATCTAGTGAGAATTTTGACTGGTCAGGTATTTCACCAACCATATTTGGAGCTGTGTTTGAATCAACCTTGAATCCTGAGACTAGACGTTCAGGAGGAATGCATTACACATCTATAGAAAACATACATAAAGTTATTGATCCATTGTTTTTGGATGATATAAAAAATGAATTTGAAGAAATAAAAGCTATTGATATTGTCAAAACACGAAATCAAAAGTTGCAAGCTTTTCAAGAAAAATTGGCTTGTCTTAAGTTTATGGATCCAGCTTGTGGAAGTGGAAATTTCCTTACAGAAACTTATATATCTATTAGAAGAATAGAAAACGATGTCATAAACCTTCTGACAGGAGGCCAAATGACTTTTGGTAATTATGCAAATCCAATAAAAGTTTCTATATCACAGTTTTATGGCATTGAGATAAATGACTTTGCTGTTACAGTTGCAAAAACAGCACTTTGGATTGCAGAGAGCCAGATGATGAAAGAAACGGAAGATATTGTACATTTTACTCTTGATTTTCTTCCGCTTAAAACTAATGCCAACATAGTAGAGGCTAATGCTTTACGAATAGACTGGAATACGGTTTGTCCAGCAAGCCAGCTAAATTACATAATGGGCAACCCACCGTTTGTAGGATATGCATTTCAAAGAACAGAACAGAAGGAAGATTTAAAAAAACTTTCACCGAATGCAAATAATATTGATTATGTAGCCGGTTGGTATATTAAGGCTTCGGAGTATATGAAAAATACATTGATAAAAGCAGCCTTTGTATCAACAAACTCCATAACACAGGGAGAACAGGTAGTAGCTGTATGGAGAGATTTATTTAACAAAGGAATTCATATAAATTATGCATTTAGAACGTTTATTTGGGATAATGAAGCAAATTCAAAAGCACACGTTCATTGTGTAATAGTTGGATTTTCATATATAGACGACAATAAAAAGAAAATCTACTCAGATGGGACACAAATTTCGTGTAAAAATATAAATGCGTATTTAATTGATGCTCCAAATGTGTTTATTGATAAAATTAAAAAGCCAATAGAAAAGGTTCCGGAAATGGTCAAAGGCAGTCAACCAACGGATGGAGGTAACTTGCTACTTTCTGAGAAGGAGCGAGAGGATATATTGAAAAAATATCCATATGTAGAAGAACTAATTAAACAGTATATTGGTTCAGAAGACTTTTTAAATAATAAAAAAAGGTATTGTTTGTGGCTTGTCAAAGCTGATCCTTCTAAAATCGCTAAAATTCCAGAAATTGTTAATCGGGTTGAAAAAGTTAGACAAATGAGATTGGCGAGTACAAAGGTAGCGACCAATAAATGGGCAGATTACCCAACTTTATTTACGGAAATTAGGCAACCAGATTCAGATTACTTATTGATTCCACGTGTATCGTCAGAAAAAAGACGATATATTCCGATTGGATACCTAAAAAAAGATTCAATATGCAGCGATGCTAATTTTGCGTTACCTAATGCGACAAAATATGTTTTTGGTATTTTAACATCAAATGTACATATGTCTTGGATGCGAACAGTATGTGGAAGATTAAAAAGCGATTATCGCTATTCGAATACTATTGTTTATAATACTTTCCCATGGCCTATGCCGACGGATGAACAAAAGATAAAGATAGAACAAACTGCACAGGGAATTTTAGATGCCCGCGCATTATATCCAGATAGTAGCCTTGCAGACCTTTATGATCCGCTTACTATGCCGGCAGAACTTAGAAAAGCACATACAGAAAATGATAAAGCAGTCATGAAAGCGTATGGTTTTGATATAAAAATGTCAGAAGCTGAGTGCGTTGCAGAACTTATGAAAATGTACCAAAGACTAGTAGAACAAAAATAAAGTATCTAATATATGAAGTATCATATAAATAATAGGATTGATAAAAAAATTTTGCCGAAATAAAGGTAGTTTTGTACCCCTTGGAAAAAATAGTTAATTTTTTTATTAAGAAAAGTCCATTTTAATAAACATTTCAAACCTGTTTGTTGCTTAAAAAAGAAGTAAATATTACTTTGAAAAAACTATGGGTACAAAACTATGAAAAATACGGCAAAATCGAACATAGGTCTAGCAATGTGCAAAAAATGGACATTGCAAATGCAGAAAGAACGGTCTAATGTAATTTAAAAAGATATGAGTATTAATCAAGGTGAGTCAATGGATAAGATTGCAAGTCTAATGTAATTTAAAAAAAGATATGAGTATTAATATTATGGAAGTGTGCGGGACGCACACTATGTCAATTGCAAAAGCGGGAATAAAGAATGTTCTTCCAGATGGAGTGAACCTTATTTCAGGTCCGGGTTGTCCTGTCTGCGTAACGCCTACTGGAGCAATTGATGAGATATTAAAATTGTCAGAAAATGAAAACGTCATAATTGCAACTTACGGCGATATGATAAAAGTTCCAGGTTCTACTAAGGGAGATAATCTTGCTAGAAGGATGTCGCTTGGAGCAAAAGTTGAAATTGTTTATTCTAGTTTCGATGCTGTAAAACTTGCAAAAGAAAATCCTGAAAAGGATATTGTGTTTTTAGGAATCGGTTTTGAAACAACGGCACCGGGCACGGCAGCAGCGATAAAAATCGCTAAAGAAGAAGGCTTAAAAAACTTTTATGTTTTATCGCTTCTTAAACTTGTTGAACCAGCGCTAAGAACACTTATAAAAGATTCAGAGTTTAATGTGCAAGGGTTTTTGTGTCCGGGACATGTAGCGGTAATAATAGGAACAGATGGATTTGAATTCCTTGCTAACGAATATAAAATTCCTAGCGTTGTTGCTGGTTTTGAACCTAAAGAAATTTTAGATGCGATAAAGATGCTTCTTAGCCAAATAAAAAATGGTGAAGCAAAAATAGAAAACGCTTATGAAAAAATTGTTCGCAAAGAAGGAAACTTAAGTGCGATGCAGACCTTAAAAGAAATTTTTGAACCCCAAGATTGTCTTTGGAGAGGTCTTGGAGAAATTCCAAAAAGTGGTTTAAAGATAAAAGAAGAGTATGCTGAATATGATGCGACAAAAAAATTTGGCATAGAGATAAAAGATGTAAAACAATCATCGCTTTGTAGATGCGAAGATATTATATGCGGGAAGGCAACACCTAAAGATTGCCCAGCTTTCGGAACTCTTTGCACGCCGACAGATCCAGAGGGACCGTGTATGGTTTCTTCTGAGGGTGCATGTGCCGCAGCATATAAGTATCAATTATAAGAGGGAAGTATGGATAAGATTATTACTTTGGATTATGGAAGTGGTGGAGCAAAAACGTCAGAACTTATTGAAAGTTTGGTAGTGCCAAACTTCAATAATGATGCGCTAAATGACTTACCTGATGCAGCGTCTTTAGATGGAAATAAAAAAATAGTTTTTTCAACAGACAGCTTTGTTGTAAATCCTTATTTCTTCCCGGGTGGAGATATAGGAAAACTTTGCGTTTGTGGGACGGTAAATGATTTATCTGTTAGTGGTGCCATTCCAAAGTATCTAAGCCTTGCTTTTATCATAGAAGAAGGATTTCCTTTTGAAGATTTAGAAAAAATTGTTAAGTCAATTAAAGAAACAGCCGATAGTGTTGGAGTTAAAATTGTAACAGGAGATACAAAGGTTGTAGAAAAAGGAAAAGGCGACGGACTTTATATAAATACTGCTGGAATAGGTTTTGAAAAGCTCTCTGGACTAAGTGCTAAAAATATAAAAGATGGTGATGTGGTAATAGTTTCAGGTAGTGTAGGAGATCACGGAATTTCTATAATGACTGCAAGGAATCAAAATCTTATTAAGGGCGAAGTTTTATCGGATTGCATGAGCGTAGATAAAATAGCACAAAACTTAATGAGCCTGAAAAAAGATTTAAGAGTAATGCGAGACCCTACTAGAGGAGGACTTGCTACAACGCTTTGCGAATTTGTAGAAGGTAGTGAATTTTCAATTGAACTTAGCGAAGCTAAGATACCAATAAATCCAAAGGTTGCCGCAGCATGTGACATATTAGGACTCGACCCACTTTACGCAGCATGTGAAGGAAGATTAATTGCAATAGTCTCGCCCCAAAAAGCTCAAAAAGCTTTAGAGTTGATTAAAAAAACAAGGGGCTCAGAAGATGCAAAAATAATTGGAACTGTAAATAAAAAATACCCAGGAAAAGTTTATGTAAAAACCAAGATTGAGGGCACCAGAATATTAAGCAAATTATCAGGTGCACAACTCCCGAGAATCTGTTAATTATTAGACATTTTGCATATAAAAAGTTGAATATTATGGTATAATTACGGTATGTATTTTAAAAAATACATACCTATTTTTTATATGTGTTTTATAGTAAATATATACGTTTAATAATAAGGGAAAAAGGAGAATTAGATATGCAGGGGTATAACAAAATTTTTATTACTCCAGAAGAAATTGTTCCTACAGCTATGAAGATGAGAGAAGAGAAAAGAGCGCTTGCTATGATTCATGCTTTTTTAGATGATGAAGGAAAAGCAAACGTTTCTTACGAATATGAAGTTGATCCTAATATCGAATCTTATACAGTTGTTGGGTGCAATACACTTCCTACGATTTCACATATTTATGACCTTGCGGCTGAGTGGCCAGAAAGAGAAATTATGGAGCTTATGGATATCACGTTTGAAGGCGTTGATACAAGTAAGCGTCTTTTTATGCCAGAAACAATGCTTAGTGGTCAGGGCCAGATTTTAGTAACACCAATGGAAAAATTAATTGATATTACTCATAACGGAGAGGAAAACAAATGAGCTATATAGTACCAATCGGACCATACCATCCAGCGCTCGAAGAGCCGGTCCATGCAAGATTAAATGTTGAGGGAGAAGAAATAAAAGATGCCGAAGTGTTTATTGGATATAACCACAGAGGTATCGAAAAACTTGCTCAGCAAAAAAACTATATTCAAACACTTGTAATGGTTGAAAGAGTTTGTGGTATTTGTTCACATTCACATGCTTTTAGCTTTGCTATGGCAACTGAAAATTTAGGTCAATTAGAAGTTCCTAAAAGAGGTCAATATATTCGGGTTATAGTTGCTGAGTTAGAAAGACTTCATTCACATTATTTGTGGCTGGGAATTGCTTTGCACCTTATTGGACATGACAGTTTATTTATGCATACCTGGGATGATAGAGAAGCAATTATGGATATCTTAGAAGAAATTTCTGGTAACCGTGTTAACTACGGAATGGTAGGAATTGGCGGAGCTAGAAGAGATATTTCTGATGAAACGAGAATTCGCGTTTTGCAGATGCTTGATAAAATTGAAAAATCAAATGAAAAATTAAAAGATATCCTTCTTTCAGATAAAACAGTTGCGCTTAGAACAAAAGGAGTAGGTATCTTAACAACTGAAGATTCAAAAAGAATCGGTGCAGTTGGTCCACAAGCACGTGCTTCCGCTGTTCCTGTTGATGTTAGAAAAAATGCTCCTTATAGCAGCTATGATGATTTTGATTTTGATATCGCTGTATTTGGTACATGTGATGTTTTCTCTAGAGTTGTTGTAAGAGTTTTAGAAAATTTTGAAAGTATAAAAATTATTCGTCAGGCACTCGATACACTTCCTGAAGGACCAATCAATTTAGGAAATAGATTCTTTAAGATTCCTGAAGGTGAAACTATGGTTAGACATGAAGCGCCACGAGGACAACTTTGCTATAAGGTTGTATCTAAAGGCGGAGATTGTCCTGCCCGCGTAAGTATCCATGTTCCGACGTTCAAGAATGCACCAACAGTTCCAACTATGCTTAAAGGAAATTCGGTTGCTGATGCAGGACTTATTATAGCTAGTATTGACCCATGTTTCTCATGCATGGATAGATAGGAGATTTATGCACGAACTAGCTATTACGGAGGGCATAATGGAAGCGGCATTGCCAGCAGCATTAGAATCTGGGGCAAAAAAGATTTTAGAGATTAGACTTAAAATCGGTGAGCTTTCAGGGGTTATGCCAGAGTGCATAGAAGAATATTTTGGCATAATAAGTAAAGGCACCATTGCTGAAGATGCAAAACTTATTTTTGAAAAAATTCCGATTTCGGTTCATTGCAATGAGTGTAACTTTGAAGGCAAAATTGAAAAAGGGTCCAGCACATGTCCTAAATGCAATTCGGAAAATTTTAAGATAATTACTGGACGGGAATATTTTGTAGATAACTTAAAAGTAGAATAAAAATAACTAAAGGTTTTAATAATAGAAGGAGGAGCGAAGTGAGAAAGACAACATTTCCCGCATTTATAGCGACTTTTATAATCAGCTATTTATTGTGGCTTGTCTTAACCGGTCAGGTTATCGATATCTTCAAGGGTGCACCTAATATCGAAATACTAATTGCCGGTGTTGTTGTCTGTGTTCTTGTGGCATTGTTTTGCGCAAGATTTTTCATCCACAAGAATCCATGGCATCTGTTTAAGCCAAAGAGATTTTTCACATTGCTGTATTATTGCATAATTGTTTTTATGTGGGAACTCATTAAAGCGAACGTAAATATGGCTTTGATTGCACTAAATCCAAAGCTAAAAATCAAACCGGGGTTTGTTAAAATTCCTTCGGAAGTTGTTAGCGAATATGGCCAGGCTATGCTTGCTAACTCAATAACTTTAACACCGGGAACAATGACAATGGATATAGTTTCTCAAGAAGGAAAAACTTATTACTACATCCATTGGATTAATGTAGAAAGTCAAGACCCTAAAGAAGCGGCAGAAGCTATAAAGGGTACAATGGAAAAATGGATCAGGAGGATTTGGGATTGAACGAGTTTATTTTCTTTGCAATTTGTTTTGCAACAATGGCTTTGGTCCTTGTCTATAGACTGATCAAAGGACCTACGGCAGCAGATAGAGTGGTGGCTGCAGATTCCATAGATATCGTAGTTGATATGGCGATGATTTTGTTCGCGATGTATTCAGGAAGAAGTATCTATGTAGATGTTGCATTTATCACTGCTATTTTTGGATTTATTGGAACACTTATTATTTCAAAATATTTGGAGGGCAAACTATGAGAATTGTTATTGATATCTTAGTCGTTATCAGCATATTGTTCGCCCTTGCTGGTGTTGTTGGAATAATTCGTATGCCAGATTTATTTACAAGAATGCAATCTAGCACGAATATTGCAACACTCGGAGTAATAGGTGTTTTAATTGGCGGAATTTTATATGCTGCAATTTATTTGCATGATGCAGACATGGCAATAAAGATGGCCGTGTTACTTGTATTTTATTTAGTAACAAACCCTATAGCATCACATGCTTTGGCAAGAGCAGGCTATAGGCACAAAGTTAAACCGACAGACAAAACTGTCTGCGACAAATATGGGGAGGATTTAGAAGATGAGTAGTGCTATTTTTTCATTACATACAATTGTTTTAGTAATTGTTATTGTTGCTGCATGCTTCGCAATCTTTTCCAAGAAGCTTCTTACTAGTGCAATTGCACTGGGCGTTACAGGTACAACTATTGCATTGACTTTTATGTTATTGCAAGCACCTGATGTTGCGATTGCAGAGGCAGCAGTTGGCGCAGTTCTTACAACTGTGTTATTTATCATTGCAATACGAAAAACAACAAAGAAGGAGGATGAAGAAAAGTGATTAAAAAAATTATTGTTTTAGTAAGCATCCTAGTTATCTTTGTTGCAGGAGTATTTGCAGCTTTATATGCATATAGAAATGATAATATACCTTATGAAGGCGAAACAAATGTAATTGATCTTATCAATGATGCTACGGATTATAATAACAAGGATGCACAAGGCATTGCAGATATTATCATTAATGAAAACCTTGAAAAGACAATGGCAGCTAATAATGTTGCAGCTGTTGTATTTGACTATCGTGGTTACGATACATTAGGTGAGGCGTTTATTCTTGTTACAGCTATAGCAGGAACATTTATAATTTTAGCCACACATAAAAGAAGAGCAGCAAAGAAGGAGGATAAGTCATGAAGTTCAAAGATGGTATTGAAGAACGTCAGATAATTGTTAAATGTGGCGTAGACAGAATCCTCCCATTCGCACTTTTGTTTGGTGTTTATATTATTTTATTTGGAACTATAAGCCCTGGTGGAGGATTCCAAGGTGGTGTTATGGTTGCGAGCACAGCAATATTCTTATACTTAGGTTATGGATATAAGACAGCTTCAGACGCAGTTAAGTTTAGATATTTAAGCGTGATAGAATCAATCGGTTCAATTCTATATGTTCTTTTAGGATTTGTTGGAATTTTTGCCGGAGCTGTTTTTGCAAAGAATGTATTTTTTGATGATGGTGAAGTAGGAAACTTAATTAGTGCTGGAAATATCACATTCATGGGGTATGCAGTTGGTATTAAGGTGCTTACGGGCATGGGCTTCCTTATCTTGTTACTTCTAGGCCTTTTGGCGCCAGGAGTAGGCACAAGACAGGAGGAAGGTTTCATAGATGAGGAGGATGACGAATGATAATAGTTAACTATTTGGCATCATTAATCCTTATTTGTTTGGGACTATATGCTCTATGTACACAAAAGAATTTGATAAAGATGGTAATCGGACTTAGTTGCATCGATTACGGTATAAACCTATTTATTGTAAGCGTAGGATTTAATGAGCATGGTACAGCACCTATTTTTACACTTTCGGATTTACTTAATGGGGTTACAAGTACATACTTCGTAGACCCTGTACCACAAGCTTTGACGCTTACATCGATAGTTATTGGTGCATGCGTTGATGCTATGGCACTTTCACTTATAATTAAGATTTTCCAGAAGTATCAAACAATTAATGTAGATGAAGTAAGGAGGATTCGCGGATGATATTCTATGAACATTTTCCGGTAATCGCCGTAATGGGATTGTTCCTCGGAGCTTTCTTACTAGAGATTTTCGGAAAGAATAATAAAATAGTTAGAAATATCTTAGCTATTTTCTTTACAGGTGGAGCTTTTGTGCTTATAGCATATCTAGCTATTCCTATATTGATGTATGGTGAAGTTATTTCTTATTGGATGGGTGGATGGACCCCGGTTGCAGGATATGCAATTGGTATTGGATATGAGGTTGATGCATTAAGTTTCTTCTTTGCACTCCTCGTTGCATTTACATCCCTTATGTCATGCATCTTTTCATTTAGATATACAGAGGAAGATGACCACTTAGGCCATTACTATACCTTATCGCTTATGCTTACGGCATCTGTTTTAGGTCTTGTAATGACAGGTGATATCTTCAATATGTTTGTTATGATTGAAATCATGACATTCTCATGCGTAGCTTTGACAGCGTTTAGAAACTATAAAAAGGGTGCACTTGAATCAGCATTTAAGTATTTGGTTATTGGTTCAGTTGGATCAAGTTTTATTTTAGCGGGCATCGCACTTGTATACCTTGAGTGCCATACATTAAATATGGCCCAACTTTCATCAATACTTTCAGGTGGACTTTCAACAACAACGGTTATGGCGCTTTCACTTATATTTATAGGTTTTGGCGTTAAATCTTATATTGTTCCATTCCATACTCCGGCAGCAGATACTTATACGACTGCACCAACATCTATTTCAATGATGTTTGCAGGAATGGTTAATAAAGCCGGTGTTTATGGCATGATAAGAGTAATGTTCATTGTGTTTGCCGCTGTAGATTCAAAAGCTCTTCAAATTATCTTGGTGGTATTTGGAATGATAACAATGTTTGTAGGTGTAACGATGGCACTTGCACAACATGACTTTAAGAGACTTTTAGCTTACCATAGTATTTCTCAAATTGGTTATGTAATTATGGCAATCGGTTTAGGAACATCACTTGGTATTCAAAGTGGACTTTTCCATGCAATGAACCATACATTGTTCAAAGGATTATTATTCCTTTGTGCTGGAGCAGTTCTTTATTCTGTTGGAACTACTGACCTTGATAAACTAGGAGGTCTTTCAAAGAAGATGCCAAAGACAACGATTTGTTTCTTGATTGGTGCATTCTCGATTTCCGGATTACCACCGTTTAATGGATTTGGATCAAAGTGGATGATATATCAAGCAGCTTATCAAAAGGGCATTGAAAGTAATAACTTTTTGTTCATTGTTGCAACCGTTGTAGGAGTTGTTGTTTCGGTTATGACATTAGCTTCTTTCATTAAAGTTACACAGGCAGTATTCTTTGGACAACTTGGAGAGAAATGTAAAGATGCTAAAGAAGTTCCTCTTTCAATGAGAATTCCTATGTGGATTATGTCAGTACTTTGTTTGATTACTGGTGTTGCATATTCGCCAATTAGCGAGTACTTGCTTGTACCAGCTACGAATGCAACACTTAATATTTCAAAATACATAGATAAAATGATGGGATTAGATTATGCTGCAAAGGCAGGAGTAACAAACAAACCTATTCAAGCAGCAGAGTTTGGATTCTGGAATCCAATACTTTGGCTACTTCTTTTTATAATAATTTTAGTAGCAGTTTTCATCGTAGTTCTTACAAGCCAAAATTCGAGAGGCCCTGTGCTTGAAGCAAAAGAAGAACAAGATGGAAAATACGCAACGTTCTTTGGCGGAGAAAAGAGTGAACATAGCCATGTAAGTGGTAGTGATCTTTTCTGGGGCTTTAAGAAAAACTTTAAGGGTTACTTTAAGTTTATGGATACAGCACATGATGGCAATTTAAATAATTATGCTATTTGGCTTGTTGTTACAACAGCAATAGTAGTAATTGTTATGTTTGTCACATTTCTATAGAAAGGAGGTCCGATATGTACATACTTCAAACACTTTTAATTTTGTTTTATATTTTAATATTCCCGGGCTTTCTTTTCGTTTTTGTAGTTGGCCTTTTACTTGCTGGAATTGATAGAAAGATTTTAGCAAGAATGCAAAAGAGAGTAGGCCCGCCAATTTTGCAACCGTTTTATGATTTCTTTAAGCTTATGGGAAAAGAAACAATTGTTCCTAATGCTGCGAACAAAGCGGTTTATTTAATTGCACCACTAGCAGGGCTGGCAAGTTTAGTTACACTTAGTACATTTATTCCAACACTAGGATTCTTTGCCTTCACAGGTTCAGCCGATTTAATAGTTATTTTGTACTTGTTAACTATTCCAGCAGTTGCAATGATAGTTGGTGGTAGTGCATCAGGTTCACCTTATGCGGGAGTAGGTATTTCTCGTGAAATGGTAACTATGATGGCTTATGAGCTTCCACTAATTATGGTATTTATAGCTATTGCGAGAGTAGTTGGTGGTGGTGCTTTAAGTTTTTCAATGGAAAACATTATACTTTTCCAAAACGCAAATGGATGTCTTATTGCTCATCCGGCATTAATTCCGGCAGCAATCGCATTCCTTCTTATAATTCCAGCAGAGGTTGGAACACAACCTTTTGATGTTGCTGAAGCAGAAACTGAAATTTGTGAAGGTGCTGTTGTTGAATATAGTGGAGCTCCTTTAGGAATATTCAAACTCAACACAGCAATTAAGATGTTTATTATGACAGCACTCTTTACAAACTTATTCCTTGGTGGAATCAACACTGGAATAATTGTATTGAATGTTTTAATTGAACTTGTTATATGCGCAGGACTTACAATTCTTTGTATGACCTTAATTCATGCGATAACAGCTAGACTTAAAGTTGAACATTTATTTAAATTTTACTGGATTGTAGTTTCAGGATTAGCTTTAATAAGTCTTATCCTAGTATTTATTGGTCTATAGGAGGTAGAAAATATGTTTAAGAAATTAATTGCTAATTCAACAGCTAAATCTCCTTGGATCTATCATATTAACACCGGCTCATGTAACGGATGCGATATTGAATTGGTAGCAGTTCTTACACCTAGATATGATGCTGAAAGATTTGGTTTTAGGCTTGCTGGAACACCTAGACACGCAGATATAGTTGTTGTTTCTGGACCAATTACGAGCCAATCAAAAGATAGACTCGTAAGAACATTAGAACAAGTTCCAGAACCAAAGGTTGTAGTTTCAATTGGATCTTGCCCACAGTCTGGAAATGTATTTAAGGGCAGTTATTCAATCGAGGGTCCACTTGAAAAATATGTGCATGTTGATGTTGCAGTAGCGGGTTGCACACCTAAACCCGAAGCAGTTATAGAAGGTCTTTACAAAGCAACTCAAATATTAAAAGAAAAAAGACTTGCTATGACTAGCAAGAAAGGAGGCGAGAATAAATAATGAAATTTCCATTTTTACCAATTGCAATTAAGAATTTATTCTCAAAACCTAGCACCGTTCTTTTTCCACAAGTTAATGTAGATGCTAAACCGAATTATAGAGGACGTATAGAATACGACCCTACAAAGTGTGTTGCTTGTGGACTTTGTATGAGAGTTTGTTCTCCAGCTGCTATTGACAAAACTGTTGAAGAAGTGGAAAATGGACAAAACATTACTTTTACATTTAATCTTACAAGTTGCACTTTTTGCGGAACATGTGCAGACTTTTGCGCAAAGAAAGCAATAACTATGACAGAAGACTACCATATGGTAGCTACTGATGTAAAAGATTTAATGGTTAAAGGAACATTCTTTAAGGAGAAAAAACAATGAAAAAAGGACTGAAAAAATTTTTTATTAGCAAAACAGCAATACTTGTATTTGCATTAGTATCAATTTGTTTCTGGGCTCTTTGGGGAGTTGGATGCTTAGTAAATGGCTTCAATTATAGTATTGCTAGCGATGCAATATTCTATATTGCACTTATTGTTGGATTACTTATTGCGTATACATCAGGCGAAACAAATGTGCAAAAAGCTTTGATCGGAGCATTACTTTTACTCCTTTGCAATAGTAACCTTGAAATATTTTGGACATATCTCATTCAAGGTGATTTGTTTTTTATAATAATAGATTCAATCACATTAGTTTTGGCAATAATTATTTTTATTGGACACCTTGTTCAACAAACAGACCATGCTGGAAAAAGTTCTTCATTACTCTTAAATCAATGTTGTGGCATTATGGCTATTATTCTTTTGATTTATGCAATTAGACAATTAATATTTATTCCAGAACCACGCCTTGATGATTTCCCATTTATCTTTGCTTGGGTTCTTACATACTTGTTCCTTATTTGTATAGAAACACGTATTCAAGTTTACAAACAAATTCGTAATGAAAATCGTGCAGCAGGCACTTGGACAGAAGAAAAACGTCAAGAAGCAAAAGAACTCTTTAAATTATAATATCAATGTAGGACGTAGTTGTTTGACACATAGTCAAAGAAGAAAAACTACTTAACATCTTTATAAACAGATTAAAACCGGGATTAACTTCCCGGTTTTTTGTAAGTTGATTTTTCATTAACCTTTAAGGGAGTAAAACAGATTATATTAAGTAGTATTTGATTATTTCATCAACCCAATTTATGTCTAAAGGTTTATCATCGGTTTCTGTGGTAATGATTAAATTTTTCCATGGAATAAGACCACATGAATAAAACTCCTTTAATTTTTTTATATTTTCTTCAAAATACATAAAATTGCTTAGCCCTCCAAGATGTTCCCAATAAAATTTTTCATAGGGGCTACTTAAAGATTTACATGTTATATCTGGATAACGCCACTTACCACCCACGAAAAAACCTTCTTCATAATGAAACGGAACTCCAAAGTGCACTAATCTTGAAATAATATCAGCCTCGCTTTTACTTCTAACCTTAAGATTGGGAATAATAGTAGGAACCTTTAATCCTTCAGGCCTATATGGATTTTTGTAGTAATCCATAGTCCGCCATTTTTCTAATTCTTCTTTAGAATTTTTCAAAGAAGGCACAATGAGTTCCTTAATGCCGGGATGCTTTTCAAGAAAGTCCTCTGCAGATGGTGTGCCTTCCAAAATTTTCAGATACTGTTTTACGGCATTTAATTCATGCTTTGCATCCTTTAATCTCCTAACTGCATATTCCCCCTTTGCCAGCACCTTCACTTCCTCACTATCTTTAGAAAGATAAATTTCAGTACATTTTTGCCGATTATTCTTATGAGGCAAAATCGATTCGGCATTTTGGGTAGGAAGTGATTCCGCAAATAATTTTTTTGAATAATAGTAACTACCATTTTGTTTGCGAGAAATAAGTTTGCCACTTGGCAAAGTGCTGATAAATTTTTCAAGTGCAATAATTTCTTTGTTTAATTCAGTTTGCTTTAATTTTAAGTGATTTATTAAATTCATATTTAATCCTTTCTTTTTGCGACTATTCTTCCGGCGGAGCATGTAATGTGGAAGAAGAAAAATAGATAAAAAATTGTTAGAAATTACTCTTCCAGCGGAGCATGTAATGTGGAAGAAGAATTTGTGGCAGATAAAAGCCTAGAATTACTCTTCCAGCGGAGCATGTAATGTGGAAGAAGAAAAATGGATAAAAAATTGTTAGAAATTACTCTTCCAGCGGAGCATGTAATGTGGAAGAAGAAAAATAGATAAAAAATTGTTAGAAATTACTCTTCCGGCGGAGCATGTAATGTGGAAGAAGAAAAATAGATAAAAAATTGTTAGAAATTACTCTTCCAGCGCAGCATGTAATGTGGAAGAAGAATTTGTGGCTAAGATGTGCCAAGAGGGACTCTTCCAAAATAGAAACTCTCAAGGAAGAGTAGATAGTAGTATAATATACATTCGTGACGATTTTGTGAAAGAAACCAAAAAGCTCTTCGCATGAAGAACTGAAATTATAGTTAATAAGTAAATTTATTAGATGGGTGGAGCCGAAAACTTTTTTATATCAATACTTTTGATAGGAAGTCTTGAAGACGTTCGTTTTTAGGATTTTCAAAGAAATCTTTAGGATTATTTTCTTCGAGTATTTGACCTTGATCCATAAAGATAACTCGGCTAGCAACTTCTTTTGCAAATCCCATCTCGTGAGTTACTACGACCATAGTCATTCCGTCTTTGGCGAGTTTTTTCATGATATCTAAAACCTCACCAACCATCTCAGGATCGAGAGCAGAGGTAGGCTCATCAAAAAGTAATACCTCTGGTTCCATAGCAAGAGCTCTAGCAATAGCAATACGTTGCTTTTGACCACCAGAGAGCATAGAAGGGAATGTGTAGGCTTTGTCTTCTAGCTGAATAACACCTAAAAGTTCAAGGGCTTTTTGGCTAGCTTCTTGCTTTTTTTGACCTTTAAGTTTTGTTGGTGCAAGAATAATATTATCCAAGATATTTTTATGAGGGAATAGATTGAAATGTTGAAAAACCATTCCCATCTTTTGTCTATGTTTATTTATGTCGGCATCTTTAGAGTTGATATCTTCGCCATCAAAAAAGATTTGTCCTTCGTCGGGCTGTTCTAAAAGGTTAAGAGAGCGAAGGAAGGTAGACTTGCCACTTCCAGAAGGACCTACTATAACAACAACATCGCCTTTATTTATTTCAATATCTATTCCGTCTAAAGCTTTAATAGTTCTGCCATCAACATTATAGTGCTTTTTAAGTTTACAAACTTTAATCAAAGCGTTATCGTTCATTCTTTCTTAACCTCTTTTCTAAAAGTTTAAGTAGCCATGTAAGAACAACTACCACGATAAGGTAAATAAGCGCTACTGCGATTAATGGCATAAAAGCAACGAACGTCCTACCTCTTATTTTGTCGCCAGCCCTAGTTAGATCCATAATTCCAACATATCCCGCAACAGAAGTTTCTTTTATTAAAACTATAAGCTCGTTAAAGAGCATAGGAAGAATAACTTTAATGGCTTGTGGCAAAATTATATGAAACATAGTTTGCGTATAATTAAAACCTAAAGAGCGACCAGCTTCAAATTGACCAGAATCTATTGACATAATGCCACTTCTAAATATTTCAGAAACGTACGCACCAGAGTTGATACCAAAAGCGATGATAGCAACAACCAAACCATTTTGAACATTTATGAGTATAACAAAATACATAATGAGGAGTTGAATTACGACAGGTGTTCCTCGAATAATGGTGACAAATAGATTACAAATAGCATTAGCAATTTTTAGGATTACATAACCAACACCACCTTTTTTCTTCATGGCGGCACCGTTTTTGTCATATGTTGAGCGAACGGCAGCTATGACAACACCTAAAACAATTCCTATTAGAAGAGCAAAGATGGTAATGACTAGAGTGTTTTTTAAACCCTCTAGTATCCATTGCCATCTATTATCTTCTATAAAGCAAATTTGAAATTGGGAAACAAAATCCATAATTATTTAATATATTTTGCGACGATTTTGTCTAATGTACCGTCAGCTTTAAGTTCTGCTAAAACATCGTTTACAGTTTTAAGAAGTCCTTCGTTGTCTTTGCTAATAGCAGCAGCATATTCTTCTTCTGTGTAAGCAGTATCTAAAACTACTAGTCCAGGATTAGCTGCAACATATTGCTTAGCAGGTTCTTTATCTATTACTACACAGTCAATTGTTCCTTTTATTAAATCTTGAACAGCATCAACACCAGTGTTGTATTCTTTGACATGCTCCTCGCCGAAATCATCAGCACAGTAAATATCACCAGTTGTACTTATTTGAACACCGATAAGATTAGCATTTACAAGATCATCAGGACCTTTAATAGGGGAACCCTCTTTTACGATAATAGCCTGAACACCAGTAGCATATGTATCAGAGAAGTTAACACTTTGTTTACGCTCATCTGTAACAGTAAGCCCAGCAAGTCCGATATCATATTTTCCAGTACTTACACCAGCTATGATAGAATCGAAGGCAACGTCTTCAATTTTTAATTCCATACCAAGTTTGTCGGCAATAGCTTTAGCGATTTCAACGTCAATACCGGCAAAGTCATCGCCCTCCTTAAATTCATATGGAGGGAAAGTTGCTTCGGTAGCCATAGTTAAGATCTTATCATCTTTTGTTATTTTTCCTTTGGAACCGCCACATGCAGTTAAAGAAAAAGCAATAGCAGTTACAAGAACAGAACTTAAAATAAGTACACTTAATTTTTTCATCGTAGTCTCCTTCTTGATATATGCATAAAATATTCACAAATAATGCATAAAAATAATTAAAATATACAAAAATACTGTATAAAATGAATAACAATGTTGAATATTATAACACCTAAAAAAATAAAATCAAGAGAAAATTTGACAAAAAAATCGTCATTAAAAAAAGTTTAATAAACATATTGCATAAAAAGTAAAGATTATATATTATATACACCACGACTAAAAGGGACTAATTATGGATCAAAAAGTTTTTAATACAATTTTAGAAAGATATCCGCAAATTGGTTTGCCAATCAAGGAAGGAACTAAAGACACGCCTGAATATGAAAAGGCTGTGCTTCGTGGTTTACCTTTTGTTAATTTCAAAAATGATTTTTCTGATAATAGATATGATAGTTTGGAAACAGAAGAAACTCCTGCCGGCGAAGCGAATATCTTATATATGGATGATAGAAAAGATTTTGAAAAGGTGATTCAAAAACTTGCTCATAGATGCGAACCAACATATATACCAAATTCTATGGGCGCATCTACAATTAGTGGTCTTATTAATTGGGAAAAGATTCATAAACATGAAAAGGAATATAAAGAAGGTGGCGGAGCTTTTTGGGGACTTGAGTTTAGTATGTTTGTAAGCGAGCCGGAAAACTTCCAAGATTCTTTAATCGTACTTAGCAGTGGTGAGTATAGTGCAGTTGATTCTGAAACCATAAACAAAGCATTAAAAGATGAAGATAATATGCACTTCACAAAAGATGAGTGGAAAAAAGCTTCTATTATAATAAGAAAGTATCACGAACTCACTCATTTTATTTGTCAAAGATTATATCCGGAGCATAAAAATGCAATAAGAGATGAAATCATTGCTGATGCAATAGGTATTATTGCAGCTTTCGGAGAGTATAAAGAGAATATTGCTAAACTTTTCTTAGGGCTTGAAAATGAAACTTATAGAGAAGGCGGAAGACTTCAAAATTATTATTTTGAAAATGACCCAAAAAGCATACAAAAGAATGCAAGAGATTTAATATCACAATTAACAAAATTTCTTGAAGATAAAAAAGAAAGAACAATATTTAATTTAATAACTTTAATAGAAGAAAATGCAGTTGGTCTAAATAATATGGTAACTGCAAAATAAATAATCAAAACTGCAATTTTGATAGCTTAATAAAAACGATTAAAGCCCTAAGCATTGCTAGGGGCTTTTTTTATTGCTATAATTTATCTCATGAAAGATTTTGAAAATTCAGTTATATCTAACGAAAGGCCAACAGCTATTTTAGTTGGTCTGGAAACTGACCAAACGGAGGATTTCTCCCATAGCATGGAAGAAATGCTCCTTCTTATTGATGCATGTAATATAGAAGTTGTATCTTCTATTAGTCAAAAACTTCCGCATCCTGAAGCGGGCACATATTTAGGAAGCGGAAAGGTTAAAGAACTTTCCGAAGAAGCGAGCAACCTAGGAGTAACGTATTGTATCTTCGAAGGGAATCTTTCGCCGGCACAACTAAAAAATATACAAAAGGAAGTTAGTGCAAAAGTTTGGGATAGAACAACGCTTATCTTAGAGATTTTCTCTAGAAGAGCAAAAACTAAAGAAGCTAGATTGCAGGTTGAATCGGCTTACCTTCAATACATGCTCCCTAGGCTTTCGGGTATGTGGCAACACTTAGGACGTCAAAGCGGAGGAAGTGGAAGTAAGTCTAATAAAGGTATTGGTGAGACTCAACTTGAATTAGATAGAAGACAAATAAAGCAAAGAATGGCAGAACTTTCCAAGGAACTTGAAGCAATAAGCAAAACCAGAGCAACTCAAAGGCAAGGAAGAATGAAAGGAAATCTTCCGCGTGTTGCACTTGTAGGATATACGAATGCGGGTAAGAGTACACTTCTAAATAAGATGCTTGAGCTTAATAAAAGCGAAG
Source organism: Lachnospiraceae bacterium (assembly GCA_045598285.1). GTDB lineage: Bacteria > Bacillota > Clostridia > Lachnospirales > Lachnospiraceae > RGIG5612. Next base: position 38,927 of record JAZLLU010000036.1, read on the forward strand.
AAGATAAAAAAGTTTTTCAAAAAGATATGCTTTTTGCTACACTGGATACTTCAATAAGGCATATTTATGTTGAAGGAAATAAAGATTTTTTGCTTTCTGACACGGTTGGATTTATTGAAAAACTTCCGCATCAATTAATAAAAGCTTTTAGATCAACCTTAGAAGAAGCGATACATGCAAACCTTATTTTAGTTGTATTAGACGCCTCGGATGAATATTATAGACAACATAAAAAAGTTACAGAAGAAACCTTAAAAGAATTATCAGCGGATGAGATTCCTAGAATTTATGTAATGAACAAAGCAGATTTGATAGATGAAGTGAAAGACAATTTGCCGAAAATAAAAGATGATGAAATTTGGATTTCGGCTGAAAATAAAGTTGGATTAGATGAATTGTTAAAAATGATAACCGATAAGATTTATGCGGGGAATAAAGTACTTAATATTAAACTTCCGTTTTCAAAAGGTGATTTATTAAATAAATTACACAAGCAGGCGAGAATTATTAAAGAGGAATATGACGCAGAGGGAACAATAATAGAAGTGGAAGTTCCAGAGCACCTTTTTGGAGAAATTGAAAGCTATATTATTTAGGAGGATATATGGACGAACGTACAAGCAAATATACTAAAGATTTAGCGCAGATGATAAGAAAAGAAACGATTTCGTCTTTTTATGAAAGTGATAAATCTAAATATAAAGATTTTCAAGACCTATTAAGAGAACTTTTTCCAAATATATTTTCTGTTGTAAAAGAAGAAACCTTTGAACAAAGTCTTCTTTTGACATGGGAAGGAAAAGATAAAACTTTAGAGCCTATTATGTTCATGAATCACCATGACGTTGTTGAGGCGACAGGAACTTGGGCGCATAAACCTTTTGAAGGCGAGATTGCAGATGAAAAACTTTGGGGCAGAGGAACGCTTGATACTAAAGGAGGCCTTTGTTGCATGTTAGAAGCTGCTGATGAATTGGCAAAGGAAGGATTTGTTCCAGAACGCACAATTTATTTTGAATCTTCATGTAACGAAGAAACTGATGGAACAGGCGCAAAAATAATTTCCGACGTGCTAAAAAGTAGAGGTGTAAACCTTTATATGATTTTAGATGAAGGTGGAATGATAATGTATGATCCTATCGGCGGAGCAGATGGAACATTTGCGATGGTAGGATTAGGAGAAAAAGCAACTGTTGAAATGAAGTTTATTGCGAAAAGTAATGGTGGACATGCTTCGACTCCACCTAAAAATTCACCGCTAGTTAGACTAGGGAAATTTATGGCTATTGCTGATTTGGGATTAATATTTCCAAAAGAGATTTCTCCAGTAATAGAAGAAATGTTTAAACGAATGGCGCCATACATGAGCGGAAGCAAAAGCAGGGCACTTAATAATCCAAAAGCGTTTGAGCCAATTATAAAATTGGTTATGCCGTCTATGAGCGCAACGGCAACAGCTCTTCTTAGAACAACTATTGCATTTACGATGGCAAATGGGTCGGAAGGAACGAACGTTTTACCGCAAGAAGCATATGTCGTAGGAAATATGAGAGCTTCACATCATCAAGGAAAAGAAGGTAGCATAAAAGCTATTATGGATTTAGCAAAACGATACAACATAGAAGTTGAATTTATTGATGAGGGTGTGGAATCAAAATTAAGTAATCCAAAAGCAGATGCTTTTAAGAATATTGAAGAAGCAGTTGCAAATGTATTCCAGGATGTTGAAGTAGTGCCTTATATAATGACAGGTGCATCAGATTGCAGATTCTTTACAGATATTTGCGAAAACTGTTATAGATTTGTTCCGTTCTTGATTGACGAACAACAACTTGAAAGTATTCATGGATTAAATGAAAATGTAAATATAGCTTGTCTTACACCGGCAGTGGATTTTTATAAATTTTTAATGAAAAATTGCAAATAAGGAGCCCAATATGACTAAACAACAAAACGAAAACAAAGGCCTTAATATTTCGGCAAAATCATTTATTTTAGCTATTGTTATTATCTTCATTTTAATGGTAGTAACATATATTTTAACTTTCGTTATTCCAGGCGGAGAGTACGGAAGAATAGTAGATGATAGTGGAAGAACAATAATTGATACAACGACTGGTTTTAAGTATGCGCAGGGAGGAATTCCATTTTGGAAATGGATTCTTTCTCCTTTCTTAGTTTTAGGAGGAGAAGATAGTATAACAATTATTGCTGTTATAGCTTTTTTGCTTATCATTGGTGGAGTTTTTGCAGCACTTAATTCATGTGGACTTCTAAGCTATATGATAGATAAAATCATTCATAAGTTTGGCGCTGTAAGATATAAATTAATGGCAATCTTAATGTTCTTTATGATGGCTATGGGTTCACTCGTTGGCTCCTTTGAAGAAGTTGTTCCATTAGTTCCTATTATTACTGCACTTTCAATTGGACTTGGGTGGGATGCACTAACCGGAATTGCAATGAGCTTACTTGCAGTTGGATGTGGATTTGCAGCAGGTGTTAGCAATCCATTCACTGTAGGTGTTGCACAAAGCCTTGCAGGGCTTCCTATGTTTAGCGGAATATGGTTAAGACTTGTATCGTTTGCATTAATTTATGTACTCCTTTTTGTTTGTGTAAGATTTTATGCAAAGAAAATAGAAAAACCTGTTACTGATTTTAAGACTAGAACGTTTGAAATAAATCCAAACATGGATAAAGGCTTTTTCACATTTATAATTATTATAGGTATTGGCATAGTAGCTGTTTTATCTTCGTCTTTTATAAAAGCGATACAAGATTATACATTGTTTATTATGGCAGGTGCGTTTTTAATCGGAGGCATAGCTGCAACATTAATTACAAAAAGTGGATTAAAGAAACTCGCCAAATGGTTCGTTGAAGGTCTATTATCAATTGCACCTTCTGTAATAATGATTTTAATGGCAAGTTCGATAAAATACATTTTGGTTGAATCTAAAATATTAGATACAATTCTTCATGGAGCTGTGAATGCTTCAAGTGTTATGCCAAAGGCAGTATTGATTTTATTTATTTACATCATTTGCCTAGTTATGAACTTCTTTATTCCATCGGGCTCGGCAAAAGCATTTTTGCTTATTCCACTAATTGTTCCTTTAGCTCAAGTTTTTGGATTGAGCCCTCAGCTTTGTATAGTTGCCTATGCTTTTGGTGACGGATTTTCAAATGTATTTTATCCAACTAACCCCGCGCTTCTTATTAGTTTATCGTTAGCAGACGTTAGTTATGGAAAATGGGCAAAATATTCATGGAAATTCCAAGGCCTAAACTTTTTGTTAACATGTGCACTATTGCTTTTAGGCCTTGCAGTAGGATATTAATAATATAACTAGAAAGCTCCTCGCGCGAGCAGGAGAGACCCTTTTAGGAGAGGTGACTTGCGAAGTATGAAAGATGTCCTGCAAGAGCCAGGAACAAAGGAGAAAAATGGAATTAAAAAAATACAGAAATAAAATAGATAAAATAGATAAAAAGATTGAAACACTTTTAGATAAGCGTCTTAAACTTTGTAAGGAAATTGGAGATTATAAAAAAGAAAACAATCTCGAAGTATTAGATCAAAATAGAGAAGATGCAATCTTGTCAAAAATAGATAACAGCAATTTAGAACACAAAGAAGCAATAAAAGAAATCTATAAAGAGATTTTTGATGAGGGGAAAAAGGTTCAATAATGAAACCTGAAATCTTAGCACCAGCAGGTACATATAAAGCGCTCGAAGCAGCGATAAAAGCGGGCGCCGACGCAGTTTATGTGGGCGGAAGTTTATTTAGTGCGCGAGCTTTTGCGGGGAACTTTGATGAAGAAACGTTAATCAAGGGAATAAAATATTGTCATCTATTTGATAAGAAGCTTTATTTGGCAGTTAATACTTTGCTTAAACCTTTAGAAATTGAGGCGGTAGCACAATATATTAAACCATTTTATGAAAATGGATTAGATGCAGTAATAGTACAAGATGTTGGCGTTGCAAAAGTTTTAAGAGAAAAGTTCCCAGATATTAAACTTCATGCCAGCACGCAAATGAGCATCACATCTTCTTACGGAGCAAAGTTCTTAAAGGAACTTGGGTTTTCAAGGATAGTTCCTGCCAGAGAACTTTCACTTTCTGAAATCAAATCAATAAAAGAAAAAGTAGACATTGAAATAGAAAGTTTCGTTCATGGAGCGATGTGCTTTGCATATTCTGGAAAATGTTTATTTAGTTCATTTGCAGGCGGAAGAAGTGGAAATAGAGGTCGATGTGCACAGCCTTGCAGACAATGCTACGAAGTATCTGATGTAGAAAGAACCGACAAAAGTTTGGTTGTAAAAGAATATGTAATGAGTCTTAAGGACATGTGTACACTAGAAATTTTGCCAAACCTAATTGATGCAGGTATTGAATCTTTTAAGATTGAAGGCAGAATGAAAAATCCTTCATATGTTGCAGCAACGGTGGCAGCTTATGTAAAAGCAAGGAATATGTATCTTGAATGTAAATGGGATGAAAAAGAAATAGCATTAATGGTTGAAGAGATGCAAGATATATACAACCGTGGCGGATTTAGTAAAGGATATTACTTTGAAGAAAAAGGCCTTGATATGCTAGCCACAAAAAGACCAAATCACCAAGGATTAAAAATTGGAACAGTTGAAAAAGTTGCGCCGCCACATGTAACGATAAAATTAGAAAAAGACTTAAATGAAAAAGATGTTTTAGAAATAATAGATGCAGGCGTTGAATTAACTAGCAATCAAAATGCCAATGCAGGTCAAAGCATAATCTTAAATGGAAAAGAATTCAAAAAAATAAATCCAGGGATGGAAATTTTTAGAACAAGAAATAATAGATTGCTAAGCGAAATTGAAGAAGAAATAATTAAGCCAGAAAAAAATATAAAAGTTAGTGCGCATATAAAAGCAATTGTAGGAAGCCCTATTGAAATAACAATCGAAGGCATTAAAACAATTGGAAATATTGTTGAAAAAGCGAAAAATGCACCAACTGAAAAAGAAACACTTATACAAAAAATGTATAAGAGCACAGGAACAAATATCAAATTTGAAAATATAGAATGTGAAATTAGCGATAATGCATTCGTTCAAATGAGCGCATTTAATGAGCTAAGAAGAAAAGCTGTAGAAAATTTTAAGGAAGATAAAATAAATAAGGCAAAATGAAAAATATTATTGCGAGAGTAAAAACTAAAGAACAATTTAATGTGGTGATTAGTTTTGATGGGATTAATACCATTATTGGTTCGAATGCGGTTTTTTCTTTAATGTGCGATAGAATGGATAAAGAATTTTTCTTAAGCCTACCTGATGTTGCCAGAGAAAACAAATTAAAACAAGTTGAAGCAGATATAAATAAGGCTAAAGAAAATGAAATCGGACTATTAATAAAAAATATTGATGAACTTGCTATGGTTAAGGAAATGAATTTTAAAGGCAAACTTATAGCAGATTCATTTCTTTATGCATACAACGACGAAGCATATAAATTTTACAGAGAATTATATCCAAGTATGAACTTTGTCTTAAGTGATGAACTTTCAGATAAAGAACTTGAAAGCATAAAAGAAGTTCCTAAAGAAAATTTGTTTTATAAAGCTTACGGTTATCAGCAATTAATGATAACAAACCAATGCATGAATAGAAATTATTGGGGATGCTTAAAGCCGCTTCTTAAATTTAAGGATGATAAAAATAATGAGTTTTATATTTCCAGCGAGTGCGGATATTGCTACGACATTGTTTATAATGGACAGCCAACAAATATGTTAGACAAAATAGAAAACGTAGATTTTGAAAATATTCTTTTAGACTTTACAATTGAAACTGCTAAAGAAACAAAGAAAATTATTGAAATAGCGCTTAAGGCAGCGAAACATGAACAAATAACATTAGAAGATAAATTTACGAGAGGACATCATTTAAAGAGTGTTGATTAAAGTCTTAAACAAACAAGATGAATATAGCGCTTACCATATCGCAAAAGCGTTTTACCCGAATGAAGAAATTGAAGTTGTTCAAGATCAAGCTGGTAAGGAACTTCGTGATATTTATTTAGAATTAAAAGAAAGAAGCAAAATGGATATGCCTTGGGGCATGCTTACAGGAATTAGACCAACTAAAATCGCATGGAAATGGATAGAAGAAAATCCCAAGGAAAATTTTTCTAGTATAGAAGAACAAAAGCAAAGTTTTGCAAAATGGCTTTATGAAAATAAGTTTGTTAGTGAAGAAAAGGCTAAGCTTGCTTTTGATATAGCAATTAAAGAGAAAAAACTTGTATCAAAACCTTGGGTAAATGCATACGAAAAGCCGTATGCGCTTTATATTGGAATTCCTTTTTGCCCGAGCATTTGCAAATATTGTTCTTTTTCAAGTGGCAGTATTTTAAGTTATAAAGACCAAGTTGATTTGTATCTTAAAGCATTAAAAAAAGAATTGGATGCTATATCGAAAATGATGATTGATAAAGATGATAGGCCTAAACTTCCAACAGCAATTTACGTTGGCGGTGGAACACCAACATCCTTAAATGAAAAACAATTAGAAGATTTGATTTATTATATCTTTGATAAATTTGTTCTTAAATGCGCAGCTCAGGAATTTACTGTTGAGGCAGGAAGACCAGATAGTATCACAAAAGAAAAATTAGAAATTCTTAAAAAATTTGGAGTTAATAGAATTTCTATTAATCCTCAGTCTATGCAACAAAAAACTCTTGATGCAATAGGCAGAGCACATAGCGTAGAAGATGTAATAGAAAAATTTAAGATAGCCAGAGAACTTAAATTCGATAATATAAATATGGATTTAATTATGGGATTAGAAGGTGAAGACTTAAAAGATGTAGAAGATACATTAACACAAATAAATGAGTTGAATCCAGAAAGTCTGACGGTTCATTCTTTGGCAGTAAAACGGTTTTCTAAAATTGGAATTGAAAATAAATTTGGTAAGAAGCTAAGTATAACAGATTTTAGCTTAGTGCAAGAGATGATAGAAAAAGCAGCACAAGTTGCAAAAGATATGGAAATGGAGCCATATTATTTATATCGTCAAAAAAATATTGCGGGAAATTTTGAAAATGTTGGATATGCCAAAGAAAATAAAGAATGTTTATATAATGTTTTGATTATGGAGGAACTCCAAAGTATAATTGCTGTAGGGGCAGGGGCATCCACCAAAATAGTTTTAGATAAACGAATCCCAAATCCGTATAGACAAAATAGACAAGAAACGACTATTCTTAGATGTGAAAACGTTAGCGATATTAAAAATTATATCGAGCGCGTGGATGAAATGATAGAAAGAAAAAGAGAGTTGTTGGAGATAGCAAAATGAAAATTCATGGACTTCAAAAAATGACATTGTTAGATTATCCGGGAAAGGTTGCTTGCACAGTTTTTTTAGCAGGCTGTGATTTTAGATGTCCATTTTGTCATAATTCGGAACTTATTACTGGGCAAGCCGAAGTGATTATGGAAGAAGGAGAACTTCTCGATTTTTTAAGGAAACGTCAAGGCGTTTTAGAAGGCGTAGCAATCACGGGTGGTGAGCCGCTTCTTCGAAAAGATATAAAAGAACTTTTGATTTCTATTAAAGAATTAGGTTATCCAGTTAAACTTGATACAAACGGGAATCATCCAGAGGTATTAAAAGAACTTGTTAACGAAGGGCTTGTTTCATATGTCGCAATGGATGTTAAAAATTCAAAAGAAAGATATGCTCAGACAATAGGGCTTGAACAGTTTGATATAACAAATGTAGATGAAAGTATAAACTTTTTATTAAACTCAAATATAGATTATGAATTTAGAACAACAGTCTTAAAAGAACTTCATGATGAAAGCTCTTTTGAAGGGATAGCAAGTTGGATTAAAGGCGCAAAGAATTATTATATCCAAAACTTTGTGGATCGAGACACTGTTGTTTTTGAAGGTCTGCATGGATTCGATGAAGAGAAATTAAAAAAGTTTTCTGAAATAGTTGCGCCACATGTAGAGAATGTAGGGATTAGATAATTATTATATGAGAACTTATAAGTTCGGATTTCATATGAAATAATTAAGAATTGACCAAATCAAAGTAATAATGATTTATAAGGAGATAGATAAACATAATGTACAAATATGATATTCCTTATCCCCAAAAAGACCAATATGCATTGTTGTATAAAGACGTACCAATAAATGTGGCAAAAAGCATTACATACCTAAAATCAAAAATGAAAGCTCATAGGGATGAAATTGGCGCAGAAGAAGCTGATACCTATACTATAGTTACGCCTGATTGGGATGTCGTTTATACGCATACATTTCAAGTAGGAGAAAAAGGAAATAGCAAAGTTCCTTACGTTGTTAGTACCAAACCGACGATAAACTACAAAACAGTATATTTGTATGAGCAAGGTGGACCACTTACGGAAATTAAACAGGATAAAGGACATATTATCTCGTACGATGCTATCTGTGATGAAGAGGAAAACATCATTACAGACCTAAATCTTTTGAGAATACTATCTAAATATTTATATAAGGCTGGTTGGATAGAACCGGGTCAACCATATATTCCACCTATTGAAGTGATGGTTACTCGAAGAGCACTTGTCAGCATGGCAACATATAAGCCTACTAACAAAGAGGATTTCGTGAATCTAGCTGGTTGTGGAGAAAAGATGTACATCAAATGTGGAGATAGATTTATTTCTCTAATCAAAGAATACATTGAAAAAGAAGACAAACAATAGAATTGTAGAAAGCAAAAAGGAATATATACAAAACAAGAAATATAATATAAGTATTTCATATAATTGATATGTCAAAAGGTCCAAAGATAAACTATAAAAAGGATAGAAGATTTACAACACGTGATAATTTAGGAATAGAAGGCGCAGGAGCTAGCTTACAGGCCGAACTTTGCCCACTGGTTAATACGGTAACTCCACGTGCGTTTTATTGGATTTTTATGGTCTGGAATTATTATGATTTTTATCAAAATTCTGGAGTGGATAAAGATAAATGGAACGTTGATTATTTTGATAAGGATTTTCTGAAGAAAAACGACTATTACTTTGTTCTAGGAAACCTACTGAATGAAGGGTCCGACCGACAGAATCTAGTAGGGATTGATAATACAGGAAATGATATTTCAAATAATAAAAAAGGGCCCTATGCTTACAATCGAAATTATTTCAAGACACGATATGGTGGAATGCAGTATTACAATGCTGGTTGTTTAACCCTTGGCTATATTACAGATCGTGACGCTGAAGGTAATGAGTTTAAATTCCCCAGACTTACCGAAGAAGAAGGCAAGCCTCTTGCATTAGCTTTTGAAAAAGTAATCAAGGACACGAGATATTTTAAAGAGTACAGATTGAAAGATACAGCAATCCCTAGGGATGTTCTTGAAGAATTGGGGAAAATAGTATCTTTAGATTTGAAATCGTTTGACGAATGCAAATCCATTCTTCGGAATAGTCTTTTTGATCCCAAGAGGACCATTCTGTTTGATAATACAAATCTGATTGCATCAGCTGATTATATTAAGTTCCTTGTGAAAGAACATGGATTGGACAGTCCTAATGCTAAGCGGATGCGCGAAATATTATTTGAGTATTATTCTCCTAGTGGAAATAAAAAGCCATATCCAGATGAATTAAGACAAGTAGTCCAGGGCTGGGAATGTGTTATGGGAAGACAGTATCTTGTTGTTGGTATTGAACTTATCTGGAAATATCTGGTTGGGGTTTTGGTGAAACCACTCACAATAGAAGATTGGATAAACACGGCAATCAACGAGGCTGTATGGAGTTGGGATATAAATGAAAAACTATGCAAGTATATAAATGAATGCAAATTTTCATTTCCTGAAAGGGAAGATTTAATCAGTCAAGGATACCGTGAATCTAAAAATATCTCAAAGAATGTTGAAAACGGAATAAAAATCCTTATATCTATGTACAACTGGTTTTTGAACAGAAAAGACTTAGATGATCATTTGCTTAAAATTGGAGATGAAGAAATATCAATAAATACACTCATTTCGCTAGTCGAAAGATATCGTGATTGTCCCGTACATGAATTCGTTTCTTATATCATGGCTAACTGGATAATAAAAAGACACCAATGGGTTGCTTTTAACAAAATGGTCCAAGGTAGGGATGGATATTACTTTGAATATAATGACGGGCTATTTTCTTCAAAAGGAATAATGCCTTCTCCTAATTTTCAAGGAATCAGGCTGATTCAGTTGATGCAGGTCATGAAAGATTTGGGTATGGTGTAAATCAATGTATGAATGGCTACTTGATAAACTGAACGAGTGTAAAGGATACGAGATCGCATTTATGACGACGTTTAATTTTGATGTCGAATTTTTCGAGCGTTCAGTTTTAAGCATACTGTATTCAAATGAAATAAAAAATGTTTCTGTATTTGTTGATTCGGAAGAACTATCAAAAGCTTTTTCTAGAGTTGAATTTACATCAATGGGCCAAAAATATGTGGTAAATCCGATAAGGATAAAAAGTTCATTTCACCCTAAACTGATTTTGCTGCTTGGGCCAGCTGGAGCTGCGATGTTTGTCGCCAGCGCAAATCTTACCGTTTCGGGATATTACCAGAATAATGAAATATTTAACTATTATGTATTAGACGAAAACCATCCGGAAAATATAGGGCTGATTTATGATGCATATCAATTTTTTAAGAGCATAAACAATCTGTCTTATGGTCTTGATGAGGTTCTCTTTGAGAAGGCGAATAATTATAAGTATCTTCAAAAAAAACCAGAACCAAGTCAAGAATGTAGGTTGATCCATAATTTTGAAACTCCAATCATTAACCAACTCCAGGATTTTATTGAAGATGTCAAATACATTGATATAGCAGTTCCTTATTATGACAATGTGTTGAGTGCATTAAAAGAGATACAAATGATTTTCCCCAAAGCCATAGTCAGGACTTATATTCAAAATAATTCTTGTCGGGTACATCTTGATAAGTTGATGGATATACTTCCTGAAGAGCAGGTAATTGGTTTTACTGGTTTTTATGGTGGCTCTAAATCTTTCTATCATGGAAAAGTAATCAGGTTTGTGACTGCTGATGAATCATATATTTTGTATGGGAGCGCTAACTGCACTAAGGCAGCTTTATTAGAAACACATGAATTGGGAGGAAATGTCGAATGTGACATTCTTGAAAAAGGGAGCGCCAATGAATTTGATTATTTCTTTGATATGTTTGAAAAAGATGATAGAGAGTTATCTTGTGTACCGTTAGAGTATTCAACTGAAAAGAAGAATAATAATTACTTTTTTAAATATGGAATTCTAAAAGATGTACTTACTCTATATGTAGGATATGAAAAATATCCTGATATTCAATCTATCGAGTTAGAGAATGATTCTCTCAAGTGGAGAATACAAGATGATGAAATCATAATTACTTTGGAACCAGAGTCCTGGTTAAGTGAAAAAATACTCACTTTAACCATAAAAGCTGATTCAACAGAAACAGTAAACTGTTGGTTCATAAATCCGGAAATTCTGGAAATTAACAGAAATCGGGAAAAAATAGGCACAATTTACAATGTGAATCTTGATTCAACAGATCGTTTTATTGAAGATCGGAAAGCCATTATTGAGGCTTTCTGTTTAGGCGCGTCAGAATATAAAAAAATGATCGATGTGTATCGCATAGTAGAGCAAGAGGAAGAACCGGATGGGGAAGAATTAGAAGAGGGAATAATCAATTATATTGTCCCGCCTGCAAACATAATTGAAGAATACAATAAATATGAATATGCAAAAAAACTTATGCCATTGTTTGTTGAACGATTCTTAAGACTAAATTACTGTGGAACAAACGATGTTGAAAAAAAGACAAAAACATCGACGGAAACAGTGGTAAACTCTGCGTCCCGCAAGGCCACTACAGACGAAATTGCATTTAGCCGATTCGTGAAAACCCGAGTCAGAAATATGACAGATGAATATGCCCAAATGCTTGCATATGATCATTACCTTGCAAGGGTCAATGTCCTGATAGATATTTTTGATTACTATACCATACGTGAAAAAGTAGATGGAATGTTTGACTTTGAATATGTCGTCGACACTAAGTATCGTCTGATTGAACAATTGTTAAAGAAAAATTATGAGGAGGACAATCAAGATATAATTACTGAAACAATAATTTTAGTATTACAAAATGCACTGGAAAATCAGTATATTTTGAAAAATCATGTTGATACCAATCGAATGATTTCATATGATTTTGAAAAAGTGCTTGATATTATTGATGATAAATATGATATTAGGGAATCATATCAGCAGTTTTTACCGTCTATTGTTGAGCGAATCAATTTTTTGAAAAATAATGCTATTGATGTTCAATCTGCTGAGCGTTACATTGAAAATCTATTTTCCTATAAACCGAAAGAGAGAGTATTTCAAATAATATCTTCCGACTATGGGAACTGTGATTTTACAGAAAATGAAAACAGTCTTCAGGTAATAACGTCTACTACTAATCCATCTTCATGTTTTAGATTGCGTGAAAATTCAGCGCGGGAAGTTAGAAAATTGCACAAAAAAACTGGCTGGCCTAAAGAGTTAATAATATCAATAGATAATAACAAGATATATGGCAAACCTACGCTAGACCCTATAAGCATAATAGAATTTACAATTGATTTTGAAAAGAATATAGTAAAAAGAACTCTTTTGAGAGAATCAGGGAATATAATAAAAGAATATATAAGATAAAAGGAGAAGGATATGATTATTCAAAAACAAAGCGAAATAGCAAAAATGATTGAACAGGCTATGCTTAAAGATGGAGCAAAATGCTCTATGCAAAAGCCATTATTTAACACGATTCTTAATGATTTTCTTTTAAAGAGGGATGGAAACGGCCCACTTGATTATGGCGACTATAAAGAAACATTCGAAAAAACATATAAAGAGTTTAATACAATCGATGGATTTACAACTTATTATGTAGAACCAAGCGAAAATTATGAAAAGGTTATCTTTGACCTTCACGGCGGTGCATACGTATTTTCAGCAGGGAAAGAGCATTACGCTTACATAGTTGAAATCTCAAAAGCATTAAACGCAAGAGTATATGTTCCGGATTATCCGTTAGCACCAAAATGTTCATGTAAAGACGCTTATGATTTCTTGAATAAACTTTACCCAGAAATCTTAAAAGCAGAAGAAGGAAAAGATATTATCTTCATGGGCGATTCGGCAGGTGGCGGCCTTGCGTTTGCTTACTCAGAATATTTATTCGAAAATAATATGCCGGGGCTTCCAGTAGCGCGTGTATTTTATTCACCATGGGTTGACTGCTCAGGAGAGAATAAAGAACAATGGGATTTAAGAGACGTTGATCCATTGTTAGATCTTTATGGACTTTATATGTGTGGCAGAATGTGGATTGGTGATGATCTCGGCACAGATTCAAAAATAAACGTAATCTTTGGCGACATGAAATCAAACATCAAAACACTTCTATTTACTGGCACAAAAGAGCTTCTTTATCCTGACGTAAAAAAATCTTACGACAAACTTTTAGCTAATGGCTGTGAGGTAGAACTTGTACTAGGAGAGGACATGTTTCACTGCTATCCAGTCTTCGTTCCAGACGTAGGCGCCGAAGCTTTAGGTATTGTAAAAGAGTTTTTGGATAAATAAAACTTATGCAAATTGTAAATTTTATAAAAGAAGTTTGACAAACATTATGGAATATTATAGTATCTAGGTAAGAAAGGAATGACCTCCTGGCGATCAGTTTGCTGGGTGTACGGGTAAACGTGGGATCATTCTTTTTTTGTTGTTCACATATGCCTAATTGGAGGCATATGTTTTTTAATAATCAGAATACAAAATATGTATGGGACAAATTGGGGACATGTTAGGTTTCACCACTTGCATTTAATGGAAAATTATGTAAAATGTAATTATAAAAAGGAGCTACCGATAGACGGTTAGCCCAAGCATTACTTAGTGTAATCGCCAGTGCCAGCTGGCGGTTAATTTTTTATGAGAGATAGTATCAATACTATAATTGTTAAGACAATCATTAATATTTCATATGCTGACATAAGCCTCCCTCCTTTCTTTTTAAGATTAGAGAGTGTGCATCCCCTTGGGAGAGGGCTAACCGCCTACCGAATATGGTAGCTCATATGTTAAGACACAGAAGTGTCTAAACACCTTATTCACTTAATCATTTTTTAATCGGAATCAATAAAAGAACTCTTAGAATTTCAGAACATATTTATTGACGGCTATTATAATACAGCAGCCATTAGGTAAATTCAACGTTTACACTATCGGTTTCATAATTTCAATTTTTCTTGCAAAAGGAAAGCGTTTCTTATAAAATCAATCTATAATCTTTTCGCGCTTCTGCGAAGATTTTCATAATTATTTATAAACTAACACGAATGTGTTATTGCGAATCTAAGGTTTTATATGCCTTTCAGTTTTTTTATTAGTAGAGTTTTGATTGGACATTTATAAAAAGCATGGAGAGTGTAATATATGACAGAATTAATAAAAACAAATACTGATTATATAGAATGGATAACAGAAATATCCGAAAGATTTCGACAGTGCCAAATTAAGGCATCAATAAAAGTTAACGATGAAATGCTTAGATTTTTTTGGTCTTTAGGAAAAGACTTAAAAAATAAAAAAGATAAGTATGCATGGGGTAGTCATTTTTATTATCAAGTCAGCAAGGATTTATCAGAGAAATTCCCAAATATTAAGTCTTTTTCACAAAGAAATCTTCAATACATGACTCAATTTTATCAATTGTTTCCTAATGCAATAAATGCGCATCAAGTTGGTGCGCAATTAAATGAAGATATTGTATTTTTCATTCCATGGGGACACATAAAGGTAATTTTGGATAAATGTAGGAACAATAAAGACAAAGCATTATTTTATGTAAGAAAGACGATAGAAAATTATTGGTCGAGAGCGGTGCTTTTAAATTTTCTTGATACAGA
The DNA here is from genome assembly GCA_045598285.1 of Lachnospiraceae bacterium. Classification (GTDB taxonomy): domain Bacteria; phylum Bacillota; class Clostridia; order Lachnospirales; family Lachnospiraceae; genus RGIG5612. The sequence continues at coordinate 53,977 of JAZLLU010000036.1, forward strand.
CTTATTTGAAAGACAAGGGAATGCCATAAATAATTTTGCAATCACACTTCCTTCAAATAAGAGTGATCTTGCCCAGGCCATTACGAAAGATCCATATAATTTTGATTTTCTAACCATTAGTGAAAAATATAATGAAAAAGAGTTAAAGGATGCTTTGATGGATAATATTGAAAAATTTTTACTCGAATTAGGAAATGGCTTTGCTTTTGTGGGTAGAGAAGTAAGGTTGCCAATTGGAAAAACAGAAGAGTATGTTGATATGTTGTTTTATAACATTAAATTACACTGCTATGTCGTTGTGGAAGTTAAAATTGAAGAATTTGATGTAAGAGATATGGGACAACTTGGAACATATATGGTTACGATAAATCATAATTTAAAAGGTAAGAATGATGAGCCTACATTAGGGTTGATTATATGTAAGTCAAAAGACAATATTAAGGCGCAATATGCGTTGGAATCAAGTAGCCAACCAATGGGTATTTCTTCATATGACATTAATTCGTTCTTGCCAGAAAACTATAAATCATCTCTTCCTTCTATTGAAGATATTGAGACCGAGTTATCAAAATAAGATGTTAACAGTACTTTTGAAAATAATATGGGAATTATAAAAAACTTTATGAAAGATGCACCAAAACGGGTGCATCTTGTTTTATATAATCCAAGTATCAAATTGCCAGCTATGAAAAGAGGGTTGAGATTACAGCTCTTGTTAATATAGATGAAGAACCATTTCTTGTTGAAATAAAAGAAAAAGAATTATATAAGCTAAAACAACGGAATGTTTTGTATAAATTTACTAAAAAGCGCCATTTTTTTTGTTTTTTATGACAAAATTAGGGCACGCTCAAAACACAAGATATAGTATTTTTTTAAGAAATTATTAAAAATTCATACAATATCTTGACATTTAAAATATTTCCTATATAATCAAAAATGTTCACACAAAAAATAAGAAAAATATAGAAAAAAAAAGAGACATTTGGGAGGGAAATATGTACCGTGTATTAAAACGTGATGGCGCAGAAGTTGAATTTAATATCTCTAAGATTAGCGCCGCTCTTACTAAAGCTTTCGAGGCATGTGGAAAGCAATATCATCCATCAGTTATCGATATGCTTGCTCTTCGCGTTACAGCGAGATTCGAAGAAAAAGTTAAAGATGGAGTTATAAGCGTAGAAGACATTCAAGATAGCGCAGAAGAAATTCTTTCTGAAGCTGGTTATGCTGATGTTGCTAAATCTTATATCCTTTATCGTAAACAACGTGAAAAAGTTCGTAATGTTAAAGCTGCTATGCTTAACTATAAGGACTTAGTTGATGACTATCTTAAAATTAATGACTGGAGAGTTAAAGAAAACTCAACAGTTACTTACAGTGTTGGTGGTTTGATTCTTTCTAACTCTGGTGCAATTACTGCTAACTATTGGCTTAGTGAGATTTATGATGATGAAATTGCCCAGGCTCATAGAAGTGCAGCTATTCATATTCATGATCTTAGTATGCTTACAGGTTATTGCGCTGGTTGGAGCTTAAAGCAACTTATCCAAGAAGGTCTTGGTGGAGTTCCTGGAAAGATTACATCTGCTCCAGCATCACATCTTTCTACATTGTGTAATCAGATGGTTAATTTCCTTGGCATTATGCAAAATGAATGGGCTGGCGCTCAAGCTTTCTCATCATTTGATACTTATCTTGCACCTTTTGTAAAGGTTGATAATCTTACACAAAAAGAAGTTAAACAATGTATCCAGTCATTCATTTATGGTGTTAACACTCCTTCGCGTTGGGGTACGCAAGCACCTTTTACAAACATTACATTAGACTGGGTTGTACCTAAAGACCTTGCTAATCTTCCTGCGTTAGTTGGTGGCAAGGAAATGGATTTCACTTATGGCGATTGTCAAGCTGAAATGGATATGGTTAATAAAGCTTTCATCGAAATAATGATTGAAGGCGATGCAAACGGAAGAGGATTCCAATATCCAATTCCTACATATTCAATTACTAGAGACTTCAACTGGGATGAGACAGAAAACAATAAACTCTTATTTGAGATGACAGCTAAATACGGTACACCTTACTTTTCAAATTATATAAATTCAGATATGGAACCTTCAGACGTTCGAAGCATGTGTTGCCGTCTTCGTCTTGACCTTAGAGAACTCCGTAAAAAATCTGGCGGATTCTTTGGTTCTGGCGAATCTACAGGTAGTGTTGGTGTTGTTACAATTAACCTTCCTAGAATTGCTTATCTTGCAACAGATGAAAAAGACTTCTATGAGCGTTTGGATAAATTAATGGATATTTCAGCTAGAAGCTTAAAGACAAAACGTACAGTTATCACAAAACTTCTTGATAACGGATTGTATCCATATACAAAGAGATACTTAGGAACATTTAATAACCACTTCTCAACAATCGGTCTTATTGGTATGAACGAAGTTGGACTTAATGCTAAGTGGTTAGGCGAAGACTTAACAAGTGAAAAGACTCAAGCTTTTGCTATTGATGTATTAAATCATATGAGAGAACGTCTTAGCGATTACCAAGAAGAATATGGTGATTTATATAATCTTGAAGCTACACCTGCTGAGTCAACTACTTATCGTTTTGCGAAACATGATAAAGAGGAATTCCCAAATATTATCACAGCAAACGAAAATGGTACACCTTACTACACAAACTCATCTCACCTTCCAGTTGGATATACAGAAGATGTATTCTCAGCTTTGGATGTACAAGATCAGCTTCAAACATTATATACATCAGGAACAGTTTTCCATGCATTCTTAGGAGAAAAACTTCCTGATTGGAAAGCAGCTGCTAACTTAGTTAGAAAGATTGCTGAAAATTATAAACTTCCTTATTACACAATGTCACCTACATATTCAATTTGTAGAGAACATGGATATCTTGTTGGTGAACAATACGAGTGTCCAATTTGTGGTGAGAAGACAGAAGTTTACTCTCGTATTACAGGTTACTATCGTCCTGTTCAAAACTGGAACGATGGCAAGTCACAAGAGTTCAAGGATAGAAAAGTATATGATATCGAGATTGCTTCTACTAAAAATCCTGGGACAGCACTCGCTGAAGAAAAACTAAGAAATATTGCTCCAATCGATATGGGAATCAATATTACAAAAGAAGATTCACCAGTTGAGGAAATTGTTGAAGAAGAAACATTAGTAGAAGAAACATTAGTAGAAGAACCATTAGAAGAAGAACCATTAGCAGAAGAACCTTGTGCAGAGGACACACTAGAGACAACTACTCTGGCAGAAGAACCTTATGATTTAGAGGAAACATTAAGAAGTAAGGTTAGAGAGTTTGACGAGCCTGAATTAATACTTGGACCACAAGATGAAGTTTTAGTTGAAAGCGTGGCTGCTGAAAATCTTACAAAGACAAATTTGTTGTTGTTTGCTACAAAGACTTGTCCAAATTGTCGTCAAGCAGAAGCACTTCTTGATGAAGCAGGAATAGCATATGAAAAGATTCTTGCTGAAGAAAATCCTGAATTGGCAATGCAATATGAAATTAGACAAGCTCCAACATTAGTTATTGAAGGAGATGAGCAGGGCAAGAGAGTCGGACTTGGAGAAATCAGACAATTTATTAGTCAGGCTTAAGAAACAATAAATTATAAAAAAGGGCCTGTGAAAATCAGGCCCTTAAATTTTCTAAATAGAGAAGAGGAAAATATGAACGACATTATTGTAATCGGGGCTGGCCCGGCAGGCCTTACAGCTGCACTTTATGCTGCTAGAGCAGGAAAAAATGTAAAAATATATGAAAAAGAAAATATTGGTGGACAAATTCTTTATTCTCCATTGGTAGAAAATTATCCAGCAATTCCACATATGCCAGGATCATTGTTTTCAGAACAATTATCTGAGCAGGTAAGGAATCTTGGCGTTGAAATAAAAATGACTGAAATTACCCAAATAGAGCCTAGTTATGGTGGATTTATTTTGAAAACACCTATAGGTGATGAGATTACCAAGACGGTTGTTTTAGCAACAGGCGCAGAACACAAAAAACTTGGAATCTACGGAGAAGAAGAATTAATAGGTGCTGGAATTTCTTATTGTGCAGTTTGCGACGGCGCATTTTATACAGGTGAAGAAGTTGCAGTAGTTGGTGGTGGAGATACAGCACTTCAAGACGCAATCTTCCTTGCTTCAACTAGCTCACATGTTACGCTTATTCACAGACGAGATGAATTTAGAGCGGAGGCTTCGTTAGTAAAAAAAGCGATGGATAATCCAAAGATTGAAATAATTACAAATCATGTAGTGGATAATTTTATTGTTGATAATGGATTTGTTTCGGGAATTTATATAAGGGATAATATTACCGGGTTAGTTCAAGAAATAAATGTTAAAGGAGTTTTTGTTGCAATTGGACAAAAACCTCAAAACGATCCATTTGCCAATTTAGTAGACCTTGACGAGAATGGATATTTTGATTCAAAAGAAGATGCTCTTACAAAAACACCAGGTATTTTTGTTGCTGGTGATGCTAGAAAGAAGAGCGTTCGTCAACTTACAACAGCGGTAGGCGATGGAGCCATTGCTGCTATTGCGGCATGTAAATACATTGACGCACAATAAATATGATTTCAGAAATAAAAGAAAAAATATATCTAGAAGTAAATGGTGAAAAAGTATTTGGCATCTTAAATGCTCCGGCCCATGAAGAAGGAGAAAAGATGCCAATTGTCATAATGATGCACGGAATAAAGATGAGCACAGGCCAATATCCTTATTTCGAAATTATGAAGATGCTTGGAGAAAAGAAAATTGCAACTTTTAGATTCGATTTTTATGGTCATGGAAGAAGCGATGGCGAGTTTGAAAGATATCTTTTATCTAAAGGCGCAGAAGATGCCGAAGCAGCAATTAACTATGTTAAGGGATTAGACTTTGTGTCTGATATTATTATGCTTGGACATTCTATGGGCGCAAATATTGCGATAATAAAAGCATCAGAACATCCAGACATTATTAAACATCTTATTTTACTAGCGCCAGCGACAGTTCTTTATACAATGAAAGAGAGAGGCGTATCCTTCGGAATGAAAATCGATTTTGATAATCTTCCGGATCGCATCGTATATAATGAGGACTTTGTTCTTAGAAAAGAATATTTCCTTCAACTTAAAAACTATAATTATAATGAACTTGCAAAGAACTTTCCTGGTCAGGTTTGCATAATTATTGGTGAGCAAGATGAAAGAATTCCGCTTTCATACGCGGAAGAATTAAATTCTAAATATCCTAATAGCGAGTTAAATGTTATCAAAAGCGGAACACATATGCTTAATGAGTGTGGTGAAGAAGTCATCTCACTTGCAAAAAAATTTATTGAAAAAATCTATTAGATGATAATGCATATAAAAATAATCAATAAAAGCAAAAAGCGCTCCATCAAATGGAACGCAATTAGGAACTCTTTCTACAACTAGTAGATGAGCTATATATACTATACAATAGGTAAAAGAATTGTGTCAATAAAAATAGTATAGAAAATAAGAAATCTGACATTGAACTATCCGGATATATTTGTTATATTATCGTTAACAATTCCCTCAGGCCTCTGCAAAAACGCAAGCACACTTGAGGGCTTTTTATTTTTGCATAAGAATGTTTTTTAAAACAATAAACTAGCAAATTAAAAAGTTTAATAAAAAAGAAACAGGCACCCCCTCGGCTCATAAGAACCTACCGGACAAAAAACCCATTTCTCGATACGATAGTAACATATTAGTATTTATTGTCAAGAGAATGATAAAAAATTAAATAAAAAAGAGGCTTCAAATTGAAGCCTCAATTTTTATGATTATTATTCGATTGGATTATCTAAGTCGAAGATTACTGTGTGGTAATCATATTCTACTTCGCCTTCTACGACATGACGAGGAATAATCGTTGCATGAACATCAAGTGGAAGGGCCGCTCTAGCAGCTTCTGCTTGTTTCTTTTTAATTCCACGAACCATAACGTTGGCAGCAGGGCCTTCTTCTAATTGAACGATAGCTAAAACGTAAGGCTTGATGTCATTCATTTCAGGTTTCATAGTAATAGGTGAAGGAAGTACAAAGTCAATTAATTTTGCCTTTCCACTAATTTCAACCCACTCCATTTCAGGAGAACCACAAGTATTACAACCTAATACAGGAGGCCATTCATAAGCACTACATTTTGTGCATTTACGTGCTAAGATTTTGCCATCTGCAAGACCTTCATAATATGTTTTTATAACTTTTTCTAATTTAACTGACATGGTAGACCTCCTTATTCTTTAGTACGAAGAATTATTGATGCAAGGTTTTGAGCTCCACCGAAACCTCTAAGGAATGTTGTCTTAGGAGTTTTCTTAACTTGAGTTTCACCCATTTCTCCACGCATCTGTTTAACAGCTTCGTAAATATCAGCAACACCTGAAGCAGCATGAGCATGTCCGAATGAACATCTTCCACCATTTGTGTTGATAGGTTTATCACCATCAAATTTTGTACGGCCTTCGATGAAGTATTTCCATCCTTCACCTTCTGGAAGGTATCCGCTAACTTCTGCAGCAAGTAGCTGAGACGTGATAAAGAAGTCATTAGCCAAAAGTAAGTCAATCTCATCAGGTTTAACACCTGTAAGTTCATATACCTGGCGAGTAGCTTCCATTGTTCCGTAAAGTTCAACGTGAGGCTGTGTTGCTTCACGAGTAGCATTACCAATACCTAAAACTTCGATAGGCTTTTTGTCTGTAAATTGTGAAGCCATCTCAGTTGGGCAAACGATAAAGGCAGCAGCGCCGTCGCATTTAAGCTCAAGACCTGAAGCTCTAAGGTAACCACTCATCTTAGGATTATAGAATGATTTCATATATTCCATAACATCATCAAAACCATTTTCTTTAGCAATTTCCTCATAAGTTTTCTTTGAGTATGAAAGAGGATTCTTAACTGCGTTATATCTTGAGTTAAGAGCCATATGGATTAATGTATCATCTAACTCTTCGTCTGTAAGATGGTATGTTGATTTATACCATGCAGCAGCATCATCTTGATGGATGTTAGGACCACACATAAGTGGACGAGTATAGGCTCTGTCATAAATCCATTTAAGTGACTCGAAGAAATCAGCATCTTCAAATTTCTTTCTGATATGTGCAGGACAATCAGGAAGAGCAATACAATCACCAAATTCAACACAACCAGATAATACTACGTTGTATTTTCCAGAAGCTACAGCATTAACAGCTTGCTCTAAAGCAAGATAACCTGTACAGCAAGCTTCTGAGTGGTGAACTGAGCCTTTACCTCTCATACCAAACCATTCTGAAATTTGAATGTTAGGTGTGATGTAGTTTGAGCCATAAAATGGGTTAGCCTGTCCATGGAAGAAATAGTCAACGTCCTTAGGAGTAACTCCGGCATCTTCCATTGCCTTATAAGCTGCATAACCGAAGAATTCGCCTTCTGAATATCCAACAGTTTCAGGATTATCGAGTGTACGCATAAAAGGTGTACAGCCAACACCAATGATAGATACGCTTCTGCTATATGGATGAAGCGTTGTTTTGTTAATGTTGTTCATTTTTATTCCTCTCTATAAATTTATTTTCAGATACAACGATTTTAACATATATTGACTTAAAAAAATACTATCAAAATAGCAAAAAATGCACTACAATATAATGAAGGTTGCGTAATTTTGTATTTGCGCGAATATTTATTCTATAAGAGAGGTAAAACAGTGAGTAGACTTACTTTAAAAGATGCAAGCGGTGTAGAATCAACTCTTGATGGTATCTACAATTATATGGAAAGACACTTGATTTTTAACCCAACAGATACATGCCCAATAGATATGGTTTCTGCATTTTTAAGACTATATATGACACAAAGCTGCGGAAAATGCACAGCATGTCGCGTCGGCCTTAACCAGCTTAGCAAATTAAATGAAATGGTTCTAAATGGGACAGCAACAGAAGAGACACTAGAAAAAATAGAAAATCTTGCAAAAAATATTTCTGTATCAGCTGATTGTGCAATTGGCGCAGAGGCTGCAAAGATGGTACTTAAGGCAATGAAGGGTTGTGAAGATGATTATAAATCACATGTAAATAACCATTATTGTCTTGCGGAACGTACGGATTCTATTCCATGTGTCGCAGCATGTCCAGCACATGTAAACATTCCAGGATATATTGCTTTGGTTGGTGAAAAAAGATATAACGAAGCAGTTCAAGTTATCTTAAACGATAATCCATTTCCTGTTGTTTGTGCACTTATTTGTGAACATCCTTGTGAGAATAGATGTAGAAGAACTCTTTTGGATGCGCCTGTTAATATTAGAGGATTAAAAAGAACGGCGGTTGAAAACACACAAAAGGTAACTTTGCCGACAAGAAACCCTGAGACAGGCAAAAAAATTGCCGTTGTAGGTGGTGGCCCATCAGGACTTACGGTTGCGTTTTATTTACAACTTATGGGACACCAAGTTACAGTTTTTGAAAGAAAGAAAAGACTTGGAGGAATGCTTATTTATGGAATTCCTGCGTATCGTCTTCCACGCACATATCTTGATAAAGATATTGATGCAATTCTTTCAACAGGAATTGAAACCAAACTTAATACCAATGTAGGTGTTGGCGAATATACAATCGACAAACTGCGTGAGCAATATGATGCAATTTATTTTTCAATCGGAGCTCACCAAGCAAAAGATATTGGAATCGAAGGAGAAGATGCTCCTAATGTTATTTCAGCAGTTGAATATCTTGGAAAGCTTGGAGATGACGAAAAGATTGACTTTACTGGCAAAAAGGTTTGCGTAGTTGGTGGTGGAAACGTTGCTATGGATTGTACTAGAAGTGCTATTAGATGCGGCGCTGAATCAGTTTCAATAATTTATAGAAGACGTAGAGAAGATATGACAGCACTTCCAGATGAAATTGAAGGAGCCATTGCAGAGGGCGCAAATCTTATGGATCTTCAAGCACCGCTTAAAATCGAAAAAGGTGCAGATGAAAATGCAGTTGCTATTTGGGTAACTCCTAATATGGCAGGAAAAATTGAGAACGGACGAATGAAACCAGTGCCATCAGGAGACCCAGATAAACGCATTGAGTGCGATATTATTATAAAAGCAATTGGTCAAGGAACTGACACTTCAGGATTTGACGAGGCTGGAATTCCTATAGAGAGAGGCCTTATTAAAGCTGATAATGTAACGAGTATCGATTTGATTCCTGGCGTATTTGCGGGTGGTGATTGTGTTACAGGGCCTAAGACCGCAATAGCCGCTATTGCTGCTGGTAAAGTTGCTGCTGCAAACATAGACGAATATTTAGGATATCATCACACAGTTCATAATCATGTTGAGATTCCTGATGTTGATCTTAAAGATAGAGAATATTGTGGACGTGCTAATATGACAGAAAGACTTGCTGGAGAAAGAAAATACGACTTTGAATTAATGGAAAATCAAATGACAGAAAAAGAAGCGTGCCAAGAATCTAGTAGATGTCTAAGATGTGATCACTATAATTGCGGAATAATCAAAGGAGGTCGAAAAACATGGTAAATGTAATTATTAACGACATTCCTGTACAGGTAGAAGAAGGAACTAGCATCTTAGATGCTGCAGCAAAAGTAGGCGTAAAAATTCCAACTTTGTGTTACTTAAAAGATGCAAACAAAATTGGTGCATGTAGAGTATGCCTTGTTGAAATAAAGGGCATGAATCAACTCTTTGCAGCATGTGATAATGTTTGTGAAGAGGGTATGGAAATATATACAAATACTCAAAAAGTTTTAGAAGCTAGACGCACTAGTGTTGAGCTTTTACTTAGTCAACATAAAGTTGAGTGCCCTACATGTGTTCGTAATGAAACATGCCAACTTCAAAAAGTTGCTACTGAACTTGGTGTTACTAAAATGGAAAAATTCCAACAAGACTATTTAGAAATTGAATGGCCTAAAGATGTTCCAATTATTAGAGATGAAAGCAAGTGCATTAGATGTTATAGATGCCTTGCTGAATGTGAAAAAGTACAAACAGTAAATGTTTGGGATATGGTTGGTTCTGGAATTCATACTAGTGTTGGAGTGAAAGAACACAAACCACTTAAAGAATCTAATTGTGTATTTTGCGGTCAATGTGTAACGCATTGCCCTACTAATGCACTTAGTGTTAGAAAAGATGTGAAATTACTTCTTGGTTCAAAGGGAGCATTGCTTGACCCTGAAAAGATTTGCGTGGTTCAAATTGCGCCAGCAGTTAGATCGGCATGGGGAGAACCTTTAGGACTTAGCCCTGAAGTTGCAACAGAAAAACGTTTGGCAGCAGTTCTTAAGAAGATTGGCTTTGATTATGCTTTTGATACAAACTTCACTGCTGATCTTACAATTATGGAAGAGGGAACTGAATTCTTACATAGATTCACAAACAAGGATAAATATAGTTGGCCTATGTTTACATCGTGTTGTCCAGGATGGGTTCGTTTCTTAAAGAAACAATATCCGCATTTAGTTCCAAATCTTTCAACAGCTAAGTCACCTCAACAGATGTTTGGTGCTGTTACAAAATCTTATTTCGCAAGTAAGATTGGCGTAGAACCTGAAAAGATTTTCTGCGTTTCGGTTATGCCTTGCTCAGCTAAAAAAGCAGAAACAGAAATTCCTAATATAAATGATGCTAAGGAAGGCGTTAAGGATGTTGACCTTTCAATAACAACAAGAGAACTTTGCGGTATGATAAAAGAACTTCATATCGATGTTGAAAAAATTCCTGAAGAAGATTTCGATTCACCACTTGGAACAGGAACTGGAGCGGCAGTAATCTTTGGTTCAACGGGTGGTGTTATGGAAGCAGCTCTTCGTACATGTTACTTTGTATTAACAGGTAAAAATGCAGATGCAGATGAAACCTTTAAGGCCGTTAGAGCAGCAGGTTCTACAAAACCTTGGGTTGAAGCAGAGTACAATGTAGATGGAAACATAGTAAAAGCTGCTGTCGTAAACGGTTTAGGAAATACTAGAAAACTAATTCAAGCAATTGAAGATAAAGAAGTAGAATATGATTTTGTAGAAGTTATGGCTTGCCCTGGTGGCTGCGTTGGTGGTGGCGGACAACCAATCCATTTCAATGAAGAGTGGGCTAGCGATAGAGCAAAAATTCTTTACGATTATGATGCAAAGAATACTTTAAGATTTTCACATGAAAATCCGGATGTACAAACTCTTTATAAAGAATTCTTAAAAGAGCCTTGCTCAGAAGTTTCACATCATTTGCTCCACACAGACCACACAGGCTGGGAAGCATAAATGACAAAGTTGTTTAAAGACAAACAAAATAAAAAAATAATAATTGCCGCGTGCGTTTTAGCGATAGTAGCTATTGCCGCGGCAATTGCTATTGATGTTGTTAGAGATAAAGAGACAATGAATAACTGCATAATAGAAACAAGGATAAAAGATAACGTTACAAATTATTTCGCAGAAAAAGAAACTGTAAAAATTGATTGTTTTGGAGACTCAATAACCTATAGTTCTAATGGAATAACTTATGATCAGTGCAGTATAACATACCCAGGAAAGTTAGAAGAAAAACTTTTGGAGAAGTTTAATTCCGATGGAAAAACTTATAAAGTAAAGAATATCGATGTAAATAATTTAGGCATTCCAGGAGATTGGATTTTGTCAGATAGTTATAAAAGGCTTTCGGGGGATGCCGATATTGTTATTATGCTTTATGGCATAAATAATGTTTTTCAAAATCAACCATACAAAGGAATAATAGAGTCTAATATTGATGAAATAAAAAAGACAGGGTCTGAGCTTTATCTTGTGCTTTATCCAGAATGCCAAGACAGCCAATATACAGAACTTATTAATAAAACTAACGACTATATTAGAAAAGTTGCCAAAGAAAATGGTGAGAAACTAATAGATCCCAATATAGTACTTTCTAAAATTACAAATCTTAATGATTTCTTCGTAAAAGACGGAATTCATTTTACCCCAGAAGGATATGAAATTTTTGCTCAAATAATCGCAGAAAATATCTACAATGACTACAGAAAATAGGCGATTTTCTTGACGATACTTAATCTAAGAATGTATAATTATTTAGTTAAATTGCGTTATTGGACCCAATTATTGGGTCTACATATGGATGCACTAATAAACTTTTAGGAATAATTTGAGCTAAATGATAAACAATAAAAAAGTTGAGCTTATGAGCAAAGCTGCTCTTTATGAGCATGGCGAAGGAAAGCAAACAATTAGATTAAATAAATATTTTAAGCAAGACTATGCAAGCACTAATATGTTAAGAAGTGCTCCGCTAGGTTTTGTTTGTGCAGTGCTTATTGTTACATTGATATTCATTTTAAAAAGTAATTGGGTGAGTGCGCTTGCTGATAAAACAGGAGGTGTTCTTGCGATAATAATTATTGTTGTGGCAATAGTTGTTTTCGTAGCACTTTATTGTTTCTTCTCACAATATATGTTTAACCATAAGTATGAGAATTTTAGAGGGAATTTAAGGACATATGGTTTGTATCTTAAGAGACTAGAAAAAATATATGATGAAGAAAGTAAAAAGGAATCATAAGATTTTAATAAAATGAAAAAAATAACTGGCATTATAAGTAGAATAGAAGAATTTTATTATGCACATAGAAGCATTGTTGCTTATGTTTTTAGATTTGTGCTTTTATTCGTAAGTTTGTTGATTCTTAGAATTTATGTAGGATACAACACATTTTTGACAAACTTTTGGGTTATTCTATTAATATCCGTGTTGGGTGCATTTGCGCCATTTAGATTTTTTGTATTGGTATTAGTAGTTTACGTCGTGGTGCAAATGTTTAATATATCTCTTGCAGTTGGATTGGTAGTTGCCATAATTTTGGCAATAATGTATCTTCTGTTTTACAGATATTCACCAGAGTATGGAATTGTTTTAATTTTAACGCCGATACTTTTTATGATAAAGTTAGAATTAGTAATACCATTGTTGCTTGCGATTATCGCACCTGCAATTTCGTCAATTACAGTTTTGTTTGGAACAGTATTTTTCTACCTGATAGAATTTGTAGATGTTAATGCAACAGTACTTAGTTCAACGACAGGAATAAGCGAACTTGAAAAAGGACAAATGCTCCTTGAAGGAGTATTCTCTAATTATCAATTTTTGTATATGGTCATAACAATGTTCGCAGTATTTATGTTAGTGCATTTTCTTAAAAAGATTAGCGTGGATTATTCTTCGGAAATTGCGATTGGATCAGGAACGGGATTGTTTATTATTTTAACAATTGCAGCTGAATTGATTTTTGGAACAATTACCACTGGCAATCTTCTCGGATTCATATTAGGTGGAATAGGATCAGGAATAATAGTTTATGTAGTTAATATGTTTTATCATCCTTTAGATTATTCTAGAACCGAAATGATAGAATTTGAAGATGATGAATATCAATATTATGTAAGGGCTGTTCCGAAGGCAACATTTGAAAAAGAAATTGTTAATGTTAAAAAGATTAATAAGAGGAAAGAATCTTGAGTTTTTGGGATAATATTGTTTCATATTTTCATAAGTATTTATCTTTAACATCTTTTACAGTAATTGATGCTATAGAGATAGTTTTAATTGCGATATTGTTTTATTACTTGATGATATGGTTTAAGAAAACTAGAGCATGGGCACTTTTTAAGGGAATTATTATCATCTTGATAATCATATTGCTTGCAGCAATTTTCAATTTTAACACAATTGTGTGGATTGCATCTAGAACTCTTAGCGTTGGCATCATCGGTTTGTTTATTATTTTTCAACCAGAACTTAGAAGAGCATTAGAGCAAATAGGACAAAGAAAAATTTTCAGAGGACTATTTTCAGGAGATAAAGGAAAAAACATCAGGTTTTCTGATCATACTTTAGATGAAATTTTAAGAGCAATATCAAATCTTTCTAGAAATAAAATAGGTGCGCTTATATGTATTGAAGCTGGAGTAGGTCTTGGTGAATATGAAAATTCAGGAATCGAAATAGATGCTACAGTTTCAAGTCAACTTTTAGAAAATATTTTTGAATATAAAACTCCGCTCCATGACGGAGCTGTACTCATAAGGAATGATAGAATCGTTGCCGCAACATGCTATCTACCTTTGTCATCTAATTATTCATTAAATAAAAAATATGGAACAAGACATCGCGCAGCTTTAGGATTAAGCGAAACTTGTGATGCATTTACAATAATAGTTTCTGAGGAAACTGGCGAGATAGCAGTTGCTTTGGGTGGACAACTCTATGAAGACCTTGAGGTTACAGAACTCAAGGAAAAACTTTTAGATGCTCAAAGACCAGCAAGCTCAAAGATTGTAGAAAAAATTAAGAAAGGAGTCCAGGACAAAGATGAACAAAATTAAAGAGTTCCTTAAGAAATGGGTTGTTCATAACATTGGCTACAAAATTGGTGCGTTGGCCTTTGCATTTGTCTTGTGGCTCGTAATTGTAAATATTAATGACCCAACAATAAATAGAACTATTACAAATATTCCGGTAAATATTCTCCATGAGGAAAAGGTTTTAGATGGCTCTAGAGTATATACAATTGAAAACGGGGAAACTGCAACAATAACAATTTCTGGAAACAGAAGTATAGTGTCAACCTTAAATGCTAGCGATTTTGTTGCTACGGCAGATTTTTCAGAGCTTTCAATCACTAATGCTGTTCCTATCACGGTTGAATTTGCAGGAGATTCTGCTCGCTATTCTGGATCGGTTAATATTACGGTAAGAACGACAAGTATGATTATAAATATAGAAGATATGGGCGAAAAAAATATACCTGTTGAAGGAATAGTTAACGGTGTTCCTGCAAACAATGTTTTAGTGGAAAATATATCAACATCTCCAACACAGGTAACTCTTAGAGCCCCTAAATCGATACTTAAGACAGCTGAAAAAGCGGTTGCTTATGTTAATGCAAAAGATGTGACAGGTGACATAGTTCTTAATTGCAATCTTGCAATAATAAATGCACAAGGTGAAGAAATACAGCAAAGTAGCGATATAACATTAAACGAATCAACTGTAGCCGTTAGTATAAAAACATCACTTTCAAAAGTAGTGGGTATTTCAATCACGCCGCAAGGTACGCCTGACAAAGATATGGAATACACAGGAGTTACTTATTCGAAAAATAGTATCGCTATAAGAGGTGCTAAAGAAATATTGGATAACATAAATGAAATCATTCTTCCTTCAGGATTATTGTCCATAGAAGGAAAGGATAAAGATGTTTCCATTACAGTAGATGTTTCGAAATATTTACCTAATGGCATAGTAGTTGATGCGGATAATTCGATGATAACAATCACAGCAACAATTAAAAATAAACAAGAAAACTAAGAGGCAGTATGAGAGTTTTAGTTACAGGCGGAACTGGCTATATAGGGAGTCACACAGTATTAGAATTATTAAATGCAGGATTTGAGGTTGTTGTAGTAGACAACCTTTCTAACTCTTCGGAGGAATCATTAAATAGAGTAGAACAAATTACTTCTAAGAAAGCTTTGTTTTACAATGCAGATATTAGAGATGATGTGGCATTAGAAAAAGTCTTTGCGAAAGAAAATCCTGAAGCAGTTATTCATTTTGCCGGCTTGAAAGCTGTTGGTGAATCAGTAGAAATTCCAATGAAATATTATGATAATAATATTGGTGGCACTCTAACGCTTCTTCATGTTATGAAAAAGTTTGGTTGCAAGAATATCGTATTTTCTTCATCAGCAACTGTTTATGGAAAACCTGAAAGGGTTCCTATTAAAGAAGATTTTCCTACATCAGCAACAAACCCATATGGCAGAACAAAACTAATGATTGAACAAATATTAGAAGATGTGTATGTTTCGGATCAAGATTGGAACATTGTTCTTCTTAGATACTTTAATCCTATTGGGGCACATGAGAGCGGCCTTATTGGAGAAGACCCTGCAGGAATTCCTAACAACCTGTTACCTTATGTAGCGAAAGTTGCTGTTGGAAAACTTGAAAAAGTTAATGTTTTTGGAAATGATTACGACACACCTGATGGAACAGGTGTTAGAGATTACATACATGTAGTTGACTTGGCACTTGGCCATATAAAAGCGCTTGAAAAAATAGAAAAAGAACATATTGGCCTTAAGGTTTATAACTTAGGAACCGGTAACGGATACAGTGTGCTCGAAATTATTGAAGCTTTTGGAAAAGCTGCCAGCAAAGATATTCCTTATGTTATTGGCCCTAGAAGAGCAGGAGATATCGATACATGTTACGCAGATTCTAGCTTAGCTTTTGAAGAATTAGGTTGGAAAGCCACTAGAGATTTGAAAAAGATGTGCGAAGATTCATGGAACTGGCAAAGCCATAACCCAGATGGGTATTTAAGCTAAAAAAGTGTTGACGATAATATATTAATTATGATATATTATTCCAGCGAGGGCGAAGGCCCTTTTTTAGTGAATAAGAAAATACTTCTATTTTTTCACTAAAAAAAGCTCCGCAAGGATGCACACTCGCGCTAAGTGTTGCTGTTGCTTACGCGACCGCACTCGGCGTGTGCATATCGAAAGCGATATGCTTTATAGTGGCGAAAACTTTATAGCGCAACTTGGCGTTTTTGGAGGAAAAAATGAGAACAAGAATTACATTAGCTTGCACAGAATGTAAACAAAGAAACTATGATACAACAAAGGATAAAAAGAACCATCCAGATCGTATGGAAACAATGAAGTATTGTAGATTTTGCAAAAAGCATACTATGCATAAGGAGACAAAATAGTAATTATGTCAGAGAATACAGTTGAGAAAAAAGAGAAAGTTTCTTTTTTCAAGAATCTTAAAATTGAATTTAAGAAAATAATCTGGCCTACAAAAGAGGATGCTGCTAGAAAGACAATCCTTATTGTTGTGGTTACTATTATTTTAGGTATATTAGTCAAATTGTTAGATATGGGCGTACAAGCTCTTCTTAGTTTGATTGCTTAAAAGGAGTTAACAAATGGCAGAAGGCGGAAATTGGTATGTGGTACATACCTATTCTGGTTATGAGAATAAAGTAAAAGCAAATATAGAGAAGACTATTGAAAATAGACATCTCCAAGATCAGATTTTTCAAATAATAGTTCCTATGCAGGATGTTATTGAAATTAAGAACGGTGCTAGAAAGCAAGTTCAAAAAAAACAATTTCCTGGATATGTTCTTATCAATATGATTATGAACGATAGTACTTGGTACGTTGTTCGTAACACTAGAGGTGTTACTGGGTTCGTAGGTCCTGGAAGCAAACCGGTCCCATTATCTGAAGAAGAAATGAAACCACTTATTGCTACAGGCGAAAAAATTGTTATCAGCTTTGCAGTTGGCGATCTTATTACAGCTATTTCGGGCGTTTGGGAAGGCACAATTGGAAAGGTTGTTGCAGTTAACGAAAGCAAACAAACAGTAACAATTAATGTTGATATGTTTGGCCGTGAAACACCTGTTGATATTAGTTTCATGGACATCAAAAAAATGTAGTTAATTACAGAATTAATCTGTAAAAATAAAATTTAAGATTCCGGCGTGAACCTTGGCGCCGGGAAATATATCAGAAAGGGAGATATAATCATGGCAAAGAAAATCGATGGTTACATCAAATTGCAAATCGAAGCAGGAAAAGCTACTCCTGCACCACCTGTTGGACCAGCTCTTGGACAGTATGGTCTTAACATCGTTCAATTCACAAAAGAATTTAATGCTAGAACAGCAGATCAACCGGGAATGATTATCCCAGTTGTAATTACTGTATACGCAGACAGAAGTTTCACATTCATCACAAAGACTCCTCCTGCTGCAGTTCTTATTAAGAAAGCTTGCAAAATTCAATCAGGTTCAGGCGAACCAAACAGAAAGAAAGTTGCAACTATTACTAAGGCTGATTTACAGCAGATTGCTGAAACAAAGATGCAAGACTTAAATGCAGCATCAGTTGAGGCAGCAATGAGTATGATTGCTGGCACATGCCGTAGCATGGGCGTATTAGTAGAAGAATAGGAGGTCTTAAGATGAAACACGGAAAGAAATATTTAGAAGCAGCTAAAAATATTGATAGAATGACTCAATACGATGTTGCTGAAGCTTTAGACCTTGTTAAAAAAGGTGCAACAGCAAAATTCGATGAGACAGTAGAAGTTCATATTAGAACTGGTTGTGATGGACGTCACGCAGATCAGCAAATTCGTGGTGCTGTAGTTTTGCCACACGGCACAGGAAAAACTGTTAGAGTTTTAGTTTTTGCTAAAGGCGAAAAAGAAAAAGAAGCACAAGAAGCTGGTGCTGATTTTGTAGGCGCTGAGGAATTAATTCCTAAGATTCAAAACGAAAACTGGTTTGAGTATGATGTTGTTGTAGCAACTCCAGACATGATGGGTGTTGTTGGTCGTTTAGGTAAAGTTTTAGGACCTAAAGGATTAATGCCAAACCCTAAAGCTGGTACAGTCACAATGGATGTTGCAAAAGCTATTCAAGATATCAAAGCTGGTAAAATTGAGTACAGATTAGATAAAGCTAATATTGTTCATGTACCAGTTGGAAAAGCTAGTTTTACAACAGAACAGTTACAAGATAACTTCCAGGCACTTCTTGATGCTATTATTAAGGCTCGTCCAGCAGCACTTAAAGGAACATACCTTAAGTCAATCACAGTAGCTTCAACAATGGGACCTGGCGTTAAGATTAACGTAGCTAAATTAACTAACTAATTAAATAGTAAAACTTGACATAGCATATTGCTTATGTTAAATTTTTATAGTTGCCGAAGACAGTAGGTGAGGAAACTCGTAACGCACGCAACCTACCGAGGAAAACGAGATTAAACTCTAACTCCCTCTATGTCTAGGCATAGAGGGATTTTTATATCCTCAGTTTTGGCAAAAAAATCTAAAAGGAGGAAAGAAAATGGCAAAAGTCGAATTGAAACAGCCTATCATTCAGGAAATTGCAAGCCAATTAGATGGTGCGCAAGCAGCAGTTCTTGTTGATTATCGTGGACTTACTGTTGAACAAGATACAGCTCTTCGTAAAGAGTTAAGAGAAAACAATATAGTTTACAAAGTTTACAAGAACACAATGATTAACTTTGCAATCAAAGACACTGAATTTGAAGACTTAGCACAGCACTTAGAGGGACCAACAGCTATTGCAATTTCAAAAGAAGATGCAACAGCACCAGCTAGAATAATCAACAAGTTCGCTAAGAATGCTCCAGCATTAGAGCTTAAAGCCGGCGTAGTTGAAGGTAATTACTATGGACCAACAGATATCGTAGCAATCGCTAATATCCCTGGAAGAGAAGAATTACTTGGAAGATTATTTGGAAGCATGCAATCTCCAATTGCTAACCTTGCTCGCGTTCTTAATCAAATTGCTGAAAATGGTGGTGGCGCAGCATGTGCTAAAGAGGAAGCTCCAGTAGAGGAAGCTAAAGCAGAAGAAGCTCCAGCAGAAGAAGCTCCAGTAGAGGAAGCTAAAGCAGAAGAAGCTAAAGCAGAAGAAGCTCCAGTAGAGGAAGCTAAAGCAGAAGAAGCTCCAGCAGAAGAAGCTCCAGTAGAGGAAGCTAAAACAGAAGAAGTTCCAGTAGAGGAAGCTAAAGCAGAAGAAGCTCCAGCAGAAGAAGCTAAAGCAGAAGAAGCTCCAGCAGAAGCTTAAGAGTTTCAAAAAAAAAGAAAATTACAGGCCGTAGGCCAAACTATTTTATAGGAGGAAAATAAAATGGCAAAATTAACTACAGAAGAATTTATTGCAGCAATTAAAGAATTAACTGTATTAGAATTAAATGAATTAGTAAAAGCATGTGAAGAAGAATTCGGCGTTAGCGCAGCAGCAGGTGTTGTTGTAGCAGCAGGTGCAGCAGGCGGTGCAGAAGCAGCTGAAGAGAAAACAGAATTTGACGTAGAGTTAACAGAAGTTGGCCCTAACAAAGTTAAAGTTATCAAAATCGTTCGTGACTACACAGGACTCGGACTTAAAGAAGCTAAAGACCTTGTTGATGGAGCTCCTTCAGTTATCAAAGAAGGCATTACAAAGGCAGAAGCTGATGACCTTATCGCTAAGTTAAAAGAAGAAGGCGCAACAGGTACAGCAAAATAATTTTGTTTTACAAAAACTTCAAAATCCCTTGATCTTAAATGCTCAAGGGATTTTTTTTGAAAAGATTCACAAATATAGTATAATCTAGTAAATATATATTTTTGGAGCGATACATGAAAAAAATATTAGCTTTAATTATTACTTTGTTATTTTCGGTCACATTAGTTGCTGGGTGTAATAAAAAAGAGCCAGAAAAAGAAACTACCATTGAAGAATTTCATGGTGCGGATACTCCTACAGTTCAGTCTGAATTAGTAAGTATAAATCAGGACTGGCAATATGCTTTTCTAGCAGAAATAACTTCTGGACAAGCAGTTTTATATCATGCTGAAAATGGAAATGGAATTGTTGTTGGAATTAATGCGGGACATGGAACAAAAGGTGGAGAAGATATAAAAACTCCTTGTCATCCAGATTATTCTGGAAAGGTAATGGGCGATGAAAACGGAGCTGGTGCAGTATTCGCAGTTGCGGTTTCAACGGGAATGACTTTCAGCGATGGAACGATGGAAGCGGATGTGAATTTGCAAGAAGCTAAAATCCTTAGAAATAAACTTTTGGAAGAAGGATTTGATGTTTTGATGATAAGAGACAAAGAAGATGTTCAACTTGATAATGTTGCAAGAACAGTTTTGTGCAATAACGTAGCAAATATTCATATTTCTATTCATTGGGACGGCGATGGCCTTGACTATGATAAGGGTTGTTATTTTGTATCGGTACCAGAACAACTAAAGAGAATGCAACCAGTAAGATGGAATTGGGGAAATTGTGATGGCTTAGGTTCAAGTTTGATTGAGGGATTAAAAGCAAAGAATATAAAAATTTACGAAGAAGGATTCGTAGCAGCCGATTTAACATTGACATCATATAGCACAATTCCAGCAGTCGAGATTGAACTTGGAAATTCTGCATCTGATCATTCAAACGAAAAACTAAGTGAGATTGCAGACGGATTGGTAGTAGGAATTAAACAATTTTTTGGACAATAACAAATATAATGCCTAAAAGATTTACAATTTAGGCGCTAAGCGGATATGGCGGAATTGGCAGACGCGCATGGTTCAGGTCCATGTGAGGTAACACTCATGCAGGTTCAAGTCCTGTTATCCGCATTGTAAAACCACGGTGCCAAAAGCACTCAGAAAAGGAAACGAGAACCCCCGTTTCCTTTTTTATTTGACAGACTTTTAGACAGTTTCCAAAACACTTTAAAAAAATAATTATTTTTTGCACAAAATTTGGAGATATACCCCTGAGAAATAGTTTGAATTTAGTGCATTAAGTATTAAAGAATAAATAAACAAAAAACAGACGCATTTATTAAACATTTCATCGATATATGTTGAATAAACTTGACTGAATAGATACATTAATATTTATACTTTTTTGAAAAGGGGTATATCTCCAAATTTTGTGCAATTTTTATTATTAAAAGAAAAATAATCATTGCCAACATACTTTTATGCTTGATGGAGATTAAAAAGTTGTTCCCATTTTATAGGTAGCGCGAAAAGTATTTCTTCGTGTAGGTAGCGCAAAAAGTTGTTTCCTTTTGTATTGACAAGAGGTAGTTCTTGCCGTAAAATAACTAGGCTTGCAGGTTAAGTCCGCATACCTGTAAGAGGAGAGCTTAGAAAGTTCCAACACTCTCTCGGAGCGCTAAGCGAAAAGTAACCGCAAAATGTGGAGGATTAAAATGGCTAATATTAAATCAGCAAAGAAAAGAATCTTAGTAAACCAGAAAAAAGCAGATAGAAATAAAGCTATCCGTTCAGAAGTAAAAACTTCTATTAAGAAAGTTTATGCTGCTATTGAAGCTGGTGATAAGGCAGCAGCTAGTGAAGCTTTAAAGCTTGCTACTACTAATTTAGACAAAGCTGAAACAAAGGGTGTATACCACAAAAATATGGTAAGCCGTAAAGTTTCTAGACTTGCTAAAGCTGTTAACAAAATGGCTTAAGTAGTTAGATATGTCAAATGGTTACAAAGCCACTTGGAAAATTCCGAGTGGCTTTTTGCATTAAAAAACTTAATGTTTGGTTTGCTCTATCTGAACACAAAAATAAAAGACAATCCTGGATAATTTATAAAAAAAACTTAAAATTATATTGACTAAATAGATTATTTGTTTAAAATAGTAATGTTATACATTTAATATAAAAATCAAAACAAAATAAAAAGGAGAAATTGACATGAATGACTTAAGCCCATTAATGTGGTGCGGAATCGGTGCGGGCGTACTTGCATTAATTTATGCAGCCGTATTAGCTTTCATCGTTTGCAAGAATGATGCTGGCACAGATAAGATGAAACAAATCGCTTCAGCTATTGCTGAAGGTGCTAGAGCATTTTTGTTTGCGGAATATAAAATCCTTGGTATTTTCGTATTAGTATTAGGACTTATTCTTGGATTTGCTATTGGCTGGGTAACAGCTCTCTGCTTCTTAGTAGGTGCTCTTTTCTCAGTGCTTGCTGGATTCTTCGGAATGACAGTAGCAACACAAGCAAATGTTCGTACAGCTAACGCTGCTAGAACAAAAGGAATGAATGGCGCTTTAGGCGTAGCTTTCAAGGGTGGTGCAGTTATGGGTATGTGCGTTGCTGGTCTTGGATGCTTAGGCGCAAGTGCTATTTACTTTATTACAGGTGATGTTGACGTATTGTTTGGCTTCTCACTCGGTGCTTCTTCAATCGCTTTATTTGCACGTGTTGGTGGCGGTATTTATACTAAAGCTGCTGACGTTGGTGCTGACTTAGTTGGTAAAGTTGAAGCTGGTATCCCAGAAGATGATCCTCGTAACCCTGCTGTTATCGCTGATAACGTAGGTGACAATGTAGGTGATGTTGCTGGTATGGGTGCTGACCTTTTTGAATCATATGTTGGTTCATTTATTTCAGCTATCACATTAGGTGTTGTCGCTGCAGGCAATGGTCCTGAAGCAGCATTTAGTGCGAAAGTATTATTCCCAATGCTTATTTGCGCAGTTGGTCTTATCGCTTCTATTATTGGTACATTATTTGTACGTACTAAAGAAGGCGCTAACCCACAGGTTGCATTAAATATTGGTACATATGTTTCTGCAGCAGTAGTTGTTATTTGCGCATTCGTATTCGCAATATTCTTCTTAGGTGATATCAAGCCAGCTATAGCAACCCTTGCTGGTATTGTTGTTGGTTTATTAATCGGTACACTTACAGAAGTTTACACATCTGATAAATATGGAAGCGTTAAAGAAATTGCTAAACAGTCTGAAACAGGTTCAGCTACAACAATTATTTCAGGTCTTTCAGTTGGTATGAGATCAACTGTTCTTCCAATCGTCCTTATTTGTGTTGGTATTTTCGTATCATATATATTAATGGGTGTATTCGGAATTGCTTTGGCAGCAGTTGGTATGCTTTCAACTACTGGTATTACAGTTGCAGTTGATGCTTATGGCCCAATTGCTGATAATGCCGGTGGTATTGCAGAAATGGCAGGACTTCCTGAAGATGTTCGTAACATCACAGATAAATTAGATTCAGTTGGTAATACAACAGCAGCTATCGGTAAAGGATTTGCTATTGGTAGTGCAGCTCTTACAGCACTTGCACTCTTTAGTAGTTTTACTGACAAAGTTGATGTTGCTAGACCAGGAAAACTCCTTTTCATTGATATAAAAGATCCATACGTAGTAATCGGTCTTTTAATTGGTGGTATGTTAACATTTATTTTCTCAGCGCTTACAATGTCATCAGTTTCTAAAGCAGCTAACAAGATGATTGAAGAAGTACGTCGTCAGTTCAGAGAAATCCCTGGTCTTCTTGAAGGTAAGGCTAAACCTGATTATAAGACATGCGTATCTATTTCAACAAACGCAGCTCTTAAGCAGATGATTGTTCCAGCTGTTATCGCTATTGTAGCGCCTATCGTTGTAGGTTTCTTACTTGGTGTTCAAGGCCTTGGCGGACTTTTAGCTGGTTCACTTGTAACTGGTGTTCTTATGGCTATCTTCATGAGTAATGCTGGTGGGGCATGGGATAATGCTAAGAAATATATTGAAGGTGGAAAACACGGTGGAAAAGGTTCACCTGCACATGCGGCAGCAGTTGTTGGTGATACAGTTGGCGATCCTTTCAAAGATACATCAGGTCCTTCAATTAACATTCTTATTAAACTTATGACAATCGTTTCATTAGTATTCGTACCTGTTTTTATAAAGGTATTTGAAGCATTAGGTCCTAACATTGACAGTATTTTAGGATGGTTATTTAAGTAAGAAATAATAATATAAATCAAAGGCATATCTCTTCTAGAGATGTGCCTTTTTTTTAATTGTGGTATAATTTCAACGTGGAAAAGTTTAAAGCGTTTGTAGACAAAATAATATATAGAAATGAAGAAAACGGCTATACAGTGCTAGAAGCATCCGAGAACGGGTGCGAAAGTGTCTGCGTAGGCGTTTTTAATTATATAAACGAAGGTGAATACATGGAGTTTACCGGAGAGTTTGTTATGCATCCTTCTTACGGTGAACAATTTAAAATAGAATCTTATGAGAGTATTATGCCGGAAAACGTGGTTGCTATTGAAAGATATTTAGGTAGTGGCGCGATAAAGGGTATAGGACCTGTAATGGCGAAAAAAATCGTTGATAAGTTTGGCGAAGAAACGCTAAAGATTATGGACGAAGAGCCAGAACGTTTAGCCCAGATAAAAGGCATATCAATGAAAAAAGCACAGGAGATTGCCGCACAGCAAGAAGAAAAGAAGGACATAAGAAAAGCAATGATCTTTCTTGGAAACTTAGGCATTTCGAATGTTCTAGCTGTTAAGATATATAAGCAATATCAAAATGCTATTTATGATATTATCCGTGAAAATCCGTATAAACTTGCAGATGATATTACCGGCGTAGGTTTTAAAAAAGCAGATGAGATAGCGTTCAGGGCTGGAATAACTCCAGACTCGGATTTTAGAATTAAAAGTTGTATTATTTACGAACTGACTCAAGGGGCTCAAGAAGGAAATGTTTATTTGCCAGAAGATATATTAAAGGCAAGAACATTGCAAACTTTAATGCCTTTTGCTTCAGATGGACCTTATGAAATTACCGAAGAAGATATAAATAGAAATTTAATGGACCTTGCAATTGAAAAAAGAATTATTATTAAAAGCACTAGGTCTGATGAGGTATTAGGGGACATGTCCCGCCAGATTTATTATTCATTATACTATTATACTGAAGCAAATATTGCAAAGATGCTTAAAGATATTAATCTTAAAGGCAATATATCTGAAGAAAAAATCGAGGCACGGATAGAAAAAATAGAATCTGAATCAAATATTATCTTGGATGAGAAACAAAAAAATGCTGTTAAGGAAGCAGTTAATTCAGGTGTATTAATTATGACAGGTGGTCCGGGTACAGGAAAAACGACTACTATAAATACAATAATAAAATATTTTGAAGAAGATTATAAAGAAATAGTTTTAGCAGCTCCAACGGGTAGGGCAGCAAAGAGAATGACTGAAGCAACTGGTTGGGAAGCAAAAACTCTTCATAGACTTTTAGAACTAGCAAGCGATATAGAAGATACATCAGCAGGTGCAAGGTTTCAGCGAAATGAAGATTATCCATTAGAAGCGGATGTAATTATTGTTGATGAAGTTTCTATGGTAGATATCTTTTTAATGAATGCGCTTTTAAGAGCTATTTCACCGGGAACGAGACTAATTTTAGTTGGTGATGTGGATCAACTTCCTAGTGTTGGTGCTGGAAATGTATTAAAAGATTTAATTGATAGCGAATGTTTTAAAACGGTTAAACTTTCTAAAATATTCAGGCAAGCTGAAGAAAGCGATATAGTTGTTAATGCACACAAAATCAATAAAGGCGAAAATATAGAACTTAAGACAAACAGCAAAGATTTTATTTTTATTAAAAGAGAAAACCCAAACGCAGTTTTAAGCGCAGTGTTAGGACTTGTTAAAGATAAACTTCCTAGTTATGTTAAAACTGATATTAGGGAAATCCAAGTTCTTGCACCGACAAAAAAAGGCACGCTTGGTATTGAGCACTTAAATAAATTTTTACAAGAAAACTTAAACCCTGCAGATAAATCAAAAACTGAAATAATATCTGGAAACGAAATTTTCCGAGAAGGCGATAAGGTTATGCATATAAAAAATAATTATTCGCTTGATTGGGAGATGCGAACCACAGGCGGATTTGTATATGACAAGGGCACAGGTGTATTTAATGGAGACATTGGCGTAATAGAAAAAATTAATGAATATACGAGACTAGTCGAAGTCCATTTCGATGATGGAAGATATGTTATTTATGATTTTGAACAATTAGACGAACTAGTACTTGCTTATGCAACAACAATTCATAAAGCACAAGGAAGTGAATATCCTGCAATTATACTACCACTCATTTCTGGACCTGAGATGCTTATGAATAGAAACATTCTTTATACAGCTGTGACAAGGGCCAAATCATGCGTATGCATCGTTGGAACTAGTGAAGCAGTATATAAAATGATTGGTAATATTAGAAACACAAAAAGATACTCAGGACTTTTAGATAGGCTATTGGAGCTAAACGGAAAAGTTTGGTAATTAGCCAACTATGCTCGTCGTTAAAAAATAAACTCTCTTTATACCAGCAGCTTTTAAAATTCTCGAAGCCTCATTAAGAGTTGCTCCCGAAGTCATAATATCATCTAATAAAATCACACTTTTATATTTATAAGTTTCAGACACTGTAAATGCATTGTTGACATTTTTAAGACGCTGCTTAGCATTTAATTTTTTTTGTGGTGCAGTGTTTCTTGACCTAAGCAATAATGAAGAATCTACCAAAATGTTAAAGTCATATAATTTCCGCAAATATTTGCTAAGTTCAAGAGCAATAAGTTCAGATTGGTTAAACCCTCGACTTCGTTCTTTGTTTTTGTGCAATGGAATAGGTATAAGTGCATCAGCTTTCCATTTTAAAATAATTCTAGCTAAACATCTAGCCATCTCATATCCAATAAATTTAGCATTATCTTTTCGTCTTGCAAACTTAAGGCCATAGATAATATTTCTTGCGCTGCCGTCATGGATGAGCATACCCATTCCAGCGTCGAAATATCTTTTTGTAGATAGACAATCATTGCAAAAAGTTTTGTCGCTAGAATCTACGGGCTTTGAACATATAAAACATCTATCCCCAGTATTGTAGTTAAGTTTTGCGTAACATGTATCGCAAATATAAGGAAACGTTGGTAACTTAAAAAGTTCAAAAGGCAAAATTTCATCGCAAACAGGGCAACGAATAGGAAAAAATATTTGCAACATTATGTCGATTATTTTTTTGAATTTCATAACTAAGAAATGAAACAAGAACTTACAAAACGTGCGAAACATGCACAAAAAGAATATAACACAAAAAGGTAAAAATAATCAAATGAAAAACCAAAAAAATTGTTGACTTATTAGGCTGTTTTTCCTATAATCATTAGGCACGCGTAAAAATGCGTGGGTGTTTTTATGCGCGTTATAACTTCTAAAGAAAGGAGAATAATATGCCGACATTTAACCAATTAGTTAGAAAAGGAAGACAAACATCAGTTAAGAAATCTACTGCACCAGCTCTTCAGAAGAACTATAACTCTCTTCGTAAGAAGACAACTGATACAGCATCACCACAAAAGCGTGGCGTTTGTACAGCAGTAAAGACAGCAACACCTAAGAAGCCTAATTCAGCTCTTAGAAAAATTGCGAGAGTTCGTCTTTCAAATGGTATCGAAGTTACATCTTATATTCCTGGCGAAGGTCACAACCTTCAGGAGCATAGTGTTGTATTAATCCGTGGTGGTCGTGTTAAAGACTTACCAGGTACAAGATACCACGTTATCAGAGGCACACTTGATACAGCTGGCGTAGCAGATAGACGTCAAGCTAGATCTAAGTATGGTGCTAAGAGACCTAAACAAAAATAAGGTTAAAATCACTTACAATTGAAGATGGTTGTCGGAAGACTATTATTCTTTAAATCTAATAATGTCCCCGGCACCGACACATATGTGAGTACCGATGAATTAATTTGTTCAGAAAGTTCTGGACAGCGGCTTAAGCCGAAAGGATGCTTGCATCCTTGAGGATTAAGACATTGGACAGACAGGAAAACATGAGCACGCAGTGCGAATGTTTTCAGTGGGACGAGAGTTGCGATAGCAACGAAGTCACACGTGAACTTTCAAAGTTTATGATTAAGGAGGGAAGAAACGTGCCACGTAAAGGACATACACCTAAAAGAGAAGTATTAGCGGATCCGCTATACAATAGCACAATAGTAACAAAACTTATCAATCAAATTATGCTTGATGGTAAGAAGGGCGTAGCGCAAAAAATCGTTTACGGTGCATTTGCAAAAATTGAAGCGAAAGAAGGAAAACCTGCACTTGAAATTTTTGAAACTGCACTTAATAACGTTATGCCTCAATTAGAGGTTAAAGCTAGAAGAATCGGTGGTGCTACTTATCAAGTACCTATCGAAGTTCGTCCTGAAAGACGTCAAGCTTTAGGCCTTCGTTGGCTTACAACTTTCTCAAGAGCTCGTTCAGAGAAAACTATGGAAGAAAGATTGGCTAACGAAATTTTAGATGCAGCTAACGAAACAGGTGCATCAGTTAAGAGAAAAGAAGACATGCATAGAATGGCAGAAGCTAACAAAGCTTTCGCACATTACAGATTTTAATAAGGAGGAATCACCTTGGCTGGAAGAGAATATCCACTTGAGCGTACACGTAATATTGGTATTATGGCACATATCGATGCTGGTAAGACCACTCTTACAGAGCGCATACTTTATTATACCGGCGTGAATTATAAAATTGGGGATACTCACGAAGGTACTGCGACCATGGACTGGATGGAGCAGGAACAGGAGAGAGGTATTACTATTACTTCCGCAGCCACTACATGTCATTGGACTCCACAAAAGGAGAACAAACAGGCACCAGGTGCTCTTGAGCATCGTATCAATATTATTGATACACCGGGACATGTTGACTTTACAGTTGAAGTTGAGCGTTCACTTAGAGTGCTTGATGGAGCTGTAGGTGTATTCTGCGCAAAAGGTGGCGTTGAGCCACAGTCAGAAAATGTATGGAGACAAGCGGACAAGTATAATGTTCCTCGTATGGCATTCATCAACAAGATGGATATCATGGGAGCTGATTTCTATAATGCTGTTGATATGATTAAAACACGTTTAGGAAAGAATGCTGTTCCTATCCAATTACCAATTGGTAAAGAGGAAGGATTTAAGGGCGTTATCGATTTGTTCGAAATGCAAGCATATATTTATAATGATGAAAAAGGCGATGATATTTCAATCACAGAAATTCCTGAAGACATGAAAGATGAAGCTGAACTTTATCGTCAGGAGATGGTTGAAAAGATTTGCGAATTAGACGAGGATTTAACACTCAAATTCCTTGAGGACGAAATCCCAACAGACGAAGAACTTAAAGCAGTTCTTAGAAAAGGTACATGTGATTGCACCATTGTACCGGTATGCTGTGGTACTGCATATCGAAACAAAGGTATTCAGAAACTACTTGATGCTATAGTTGCATACATGCCGGCCCCTACTGACATTCCTCCAATTGAAGGAACGGACATTAAAGGAAATCCGGTTGTAAGACATTCTTCAGACGAAGAACCATTTTCAGCATTAGCATTTAAGATTATGACTGATCCCTTTGTGGGAAAACTTGCTTATATCAGAGTATATTCAGGTTCAATGAATGCAGGTTCATATATTCTTAATGCAACCAAAGACAAAAAAGAGCGTGCAGGACGTATACTGCAGATGCATGCTAACAAGAGAGAAGAACTCGATAGGGTATATTCTGGTGATATTGCCGCAGTTGTTGGCTTTAAGCAAACAACTACGGGTGATACAATCTGCGATGAACAACATCCGGTAATTTTGGAGTCAATGGAATTCCCAGAGCCGGTTATAGAGGTAGCAATTGAACCTAAAACCAAAGCAGGACAGGGTAAAATGAGCGAAGCTCTTGCAAAACTGGCAGAGGAGGATCCAACATTCCGCGCCTACACTAATGAAGAAACGGGTCAGACGATTATCGCCGGCATGGGTGAACTTCACCTTGAGATCATTGTTGATCGTTTACTTCGTGAATTCAAGGTAGAAGCGAATGTCGGAGCTCCTCAGGTTGCATACAAAGAGACATTTACAAAGACTGTGGATGTTGATAGCAAATATGCTAAACAATCTGGTGGTCGTGGACAATATGGACATTGTAAAGTTCGTTTCGAGCCGATGGATGCTAACGCTGAACAAACTTACGAATTTGTTTCAGAAGTTGTTGGCGGATCTATTCCAAAAGAATACATCCCAGCTGTTGGTGCAGGTATCGAAGAAGCAGCAAAAGCCGGCATACTTGCAGGATTCCCTGTACTTGGTATCAGAGCTGTTGTTTATGATGGTTCATATCATGAAGTTGACTCATCAGAAATGGCATTCCACGTTGCAGGTTCATTAGCATTCAAGGATGCTATGCAAAAAGCAGACCCAGTATTGCTTGAACCTATTATGAGAGTTGAAGTTACTACTCCTGAAGATTACCTTGGCGACGTTATCGGCGATATTAACGGACGCCGTGGCCGTATAGAGGGAATGGAAGAAATCGGCGGAGGAAGAATGGTTAAAGGATTTGTTCCACTCGCTGAGATGTTTGGTTATTCAACAGACCTTCGTTCTAAAACTCAAGGCCGTGGTAACTATTCAATGTTCTTTGAAAGATATGAAAAGGTTCCAAAGAGCGTTCAGGATAAGATAATTACAACTAAATCAGAATAAAAAAATTGTTTAATATTCAAGGCCAGCTAGGTAAAAATTGCTTGAAAATATAAGAAATATACAATATAATCAAAGATGGCCTTTTAAAGAAAACCTGACCCATTGCGGGTTAAGAAAAAGAACCCGTAAGGGGATATGAATCAAGGAGGATTTATAAAAAATGGCAAAAGCTAAATTTGAAAGAAACAAAGCCCATTGTAACATTGGTACCATCGGTCACGTTGATCATGGTAAAACAACTTTAACAGCTGCAATCACAAAGACTCTTAACGAGAGACTTGGAACTGGTGAAACAGTAGCTTTCGATGCTATTGATAAAGCTCCAGAAGAGAAGGCTCGTGGAATCACGATTTCAACTGCACACGTTGAGTATGAAACAGAAAATCGTCACTATGCACACGTTGACTGCCCAGGCCACGCTGACTATGTAAAGAACATGATCACTGGTGCTGCACAGATGGACGGAACAATCTTAGTTGTTGCTGCAACAGACGGTGTTATGGCACAAACAAAAGAGCACGTACTTCTTTCACGTCAGGTAGGTGTTCCATATATCGTAGTATTCTTAAACAAATGTGATATGGTTGATGATGAGGAATTATTAGAGCTCGTTGAAATGGACGTTAGAGAACTTCTTAACGAGTATGAATTCCCTGGAGATGATATTCCAATTATCAGAGGTTCAGCTCTTAAAGCTCTTGAAGGCGATCCAGCATGGCAAGACAAAGTTATGGAACTTATGGCAGCAGTTGATAGCTATATTCCAGACCCAGTTCGTGATACAGATAAGCCTTTCTTAATGCCAGTTGAAGACGTATTCACAATCACAGGTCGTGGTACAGTTGCAACAGGTAGAGTAGAACGTGGTGTTCTTCATACACAAGAAGAAATCGAAATCGTTGGTATTAAAGAAGAAAACATGAAGACTGTTTGTACAGGTATTGAAATGTTTAGAAAACTTCTTGACGAAGCTCAAGCTGGTGATAACATCGGATGTCTTCTTCGTGGTATCGACAGAACAGAAGTTGAACGTGGACAGGTTATCTGTAAACCAGGCACAGTTACATGCCATACAAAATTCACAGCTCAGGTTTACGTTTTAACAAAAGATGAAGGTGGACGTCATACTCCTTTCTTCAACAACTATCGTCCTCAGTTCTATTTTAGAACAACTGACGTTACTGGTGTTTGTAATTTACCAGAAGGCACAGAAATGTGTATGCCTGGCGACAACATCGAAATGACAATTGAACTTATCCATCCAATCGCTATGGAACAAGGTTTAGGCTTTGCTATCCGTGAAGGTGGACGTACAGTTGGTTCAGGTAAAGTTGCTTCAATTATTGAATAATTTGAGCGTAAAACGAGCCGAGCAATAAGTTAATAAAAATCAGGTGGAACCATTTATGGGACCACCTGTATTTTTTTAACTTATTATTCGGTGAGAACGGACAGCGAGAGAGCAGCTGTGCTGCGAACGAGATGCTCGCTCGGATCGGATAAGTAAGTTTTATTTTAAATTTCTTCGTAAAATCTTTCCGTTGGAGGTACGTGGAATTTCATCTATTTCTTCGTAGAAGAGTGGAACCTTAAAGGATTCCATATGATTTAAAAGCCAATCACGAATAGCTCCAGCCTGAAACTTATGGCTTGGCGCGACCTTTACAAACAACTTCGGAACATTTCCCTTGATTGGGTCATGGACTGACACACAAGCACAGTCTGCAATCATCGGCATTTTCTTTGCCATATCTTCGATTTCTTCTGGAGATACTTTTTTTCCGCCAATATTAATTACATCTCCAGCTCTTCCTAAAAGAATAATATCGCCTTCTTCATCAATATAGGAAATATCGTTAGAATATAGGACACCTTCAAGCAAAACTTTTTTTGTTTCTTCTGGATCATCTAAATATCCAACCATATTCATTGAGCCTTTTGAAGCTAACAATCCTGTATGTATAGAATTAGAGGAGATTTTATTTTTTTTATCATCAACAATAAAAATTTCGGCATTAAAGGTCGGTTTGCCGATGCAATTTTCTTTGTCTAGAGTATGGTTGAACTCGTAACAGCAAATGCAACCGCTTTCGGTGCTACCATAAATGTTATAAAGATTAGCATCTGGAAGTAGACGACGAATCCAATCTTTGTCCGATTTCATAAGTGGAGCAGATCCAAACTGAATATAACGGATGTTATCGCTATATTTAGCCAGGTTGTCTTTCGAAAGTCGTAGCAAAACGGAAAGAGCTGATGGAACCAAGTCTAAAGAATTAACACCATAGTCATCCATATTGTGGAAAAATCGGTTAATATCCATAATGCTTCCCAATAAAACGACAGAAGCTCCTTTCCAAAGGTTAGCATAATATCTTCGAAGACCGTGAGAATGGTTCATCGGAGATGGAATCATTTCTACGTTATCGGATTGAATATCTATGCTATAAGCAACGTTTTGAGCCAAAGCAATGTCGTTTTTATGGTTTAAAACAATGCCTTTTTCTTTGCCAGTAGTTCCAGTGCTAAACAAAATTTCACTAACTGTATTTGAATCCGGGAAAGGAAAACTTTTTTCTTCGTTATGTAAATATGAAACTATAGTTTTGGGGCCAACTATTACATCCGAACTCAAGGTTATCTTATCAGTCATTTCTTCAATATCTGAAAGGGCTTTCCATGGAATTTTAGTATCTATTTGAGCAGTATTGTTTTTAATAATCAAAGCAGCATTGCAACGAAGGGCTAGAGAAGCTATTTTTTCTGCTGCACAGCCTTTTTCTAATGGAATAAAAACAGCATGAAGCAGATGTAAGGCTAGTTCTGAAGCTAGATAGGAAATAGTTTGGCTAGCCTCCACGACAACGAAAGAGCCTTTGCAAACACCCAAGTTTTCGAAAACTATAGCCATTTTTACAATCTCATTTGCATACTCTTTATAAGTTATGCTACGTAAATCATCGGCAAGGCAAAGTTTGTCAGGCGTTTTTTTTGAATATTGGAAAACTGCTTCAACAATAGACTGAATCATGAATTAGTCTCCTTTTAGATAGTGCTGAACATTGGCCAAAATTTCATTAACAGATAACCCAAAATAGTTGTAAGGACGATGGCCATAATTTCAAAAAGGATTCCTTTTATCAGCATATATTTCGGTTTTAGGCCATAGCCAACAGGAATGGCACGTATTGAAGTCGGAAGCAAATAAGAAAGGTTAATTCCAATAGCAGTGATGTAGATATATGGGATTGGATTCCCCCCAATTCCCTGAATAATGCTAATTACAATAGGAGTTACCACCGACGCAGTAGCAGTGTTGCTGGTAACATCAGATAGTAAGATAGTAATAAGGGAGATAATAAATATTGTTCCTAATCCGCCTGTAAGGTTTGCTTTAGATACGGCTTCACCAATCATATCAGCCGCGCCGCTTTCGTTAATTAAAGTTCCTAAAGCGAGGCCTCCAGCGAAAACAAATATCATTTCCCATACAACCTTCACTTGCGCGCTCTTCCATTCAATTAGCCTTGTTCCATTTTTGCGTGTAAACATAAAGGCTAAGAGGGCACAGACAGCAAAAGCATAAGCTGGCTTCAAGCCAGGAAGAATATCTTGGTATAAACTGCGCGTGAAGGAAAGTAAAGTAGCTACAATAAAGAGTACTAAAGCGATAATCTCTTCTTTCTTCATTGGAGGCATTTTCTTATATTCCTGGATGAAAAATTCTCGGGAACCAGGTAAAGTATCGCCCTTTTTACAGAACAAGAAAAGCAATAGAATATTGCCGACAGTCAATATTATAAAAATCGGTAAGAAACGAATAATCCAGGAAGAGAACATATATTCCTGGCCCGTTACTTGAGCAAGGTAATCAGTAATAACAAGGTTCATGGCACCACCTAAAGGAGTTAAAAGACCTCCAACGCCGATAGCATAAACGATAGTTAAAAGAATTAAAGAGCCCTTCTTGCTGGTACGTATGTCTTTTTCGCCGACATAATTAAGCATTGAAACGGCTATTGGAACAATAGCTGCGCATACAACTGCATTCGGAATAATAGCAGATAAAAGAGCACAAAGAACAAACCAGAATGCAACCTGAGTACGCATTTTTTCTCCAATCAAAGATAGAATCTTTGCGGAAATACGATGGTCAAGCCCAGTTTCAGTCCAAACGGCTGTCAGAATAGAAGCGCTAAATAAGAGCACGATAGTCTCAGAAGCATAGTTAGCAATTACTGAAGACATAGGAGCCATTGCTATCAATGCATTTACGCAGACAGGAACCAAGGCAGTTACGGCAAAGTCAACGGGTGCCGTAACCCACCAAAACGCTGTCCATAAAACTACGCCGATTGCTCCGCGAGCTGCAACCGTTGAAAACAAGGATTCAGGTAAGACAAACAGACACAGCAAAAAAAGAACTGGTCCGATAATAAGTGTAATAAGTCTCTTTTTCATTTAAGCACCTCAATCATTTCCCATATGGCTTCAATGGATTGAAAATATTTCGGCTGAATATATTCCATAGAAATCGAAATATCAAATTCCTCCTCTAAAAGGCCGACTAGCGTTACAATGCTAACAGAATCCATAAGCCCACTGTCTATAAGTGTTTTTTCTTGGTCAAAATCAATATCAGGCCAGTTTTCTTCTAAAAGTTCTTTTAATCGATCCATATTTTACGTCCTTTCAAAATCCGGCATAGATAAAGTCTGCTATATTATGCGTTGGTCCATACATGCCAAAAATTAGTATAATATAAATTGCTGCAAAATAAATAATCCAACGGAAGAAAATATTTTGCTTTGCTATAGTTTCTCGAATATGCATACGTTCTTGTAACATGGAAACAGCCCATAAAGTGATAAAGCCAAACAGGATAATCACAAAA
Source organism: Lachnospiraceae bacterium (assembly GCA_045598285.1). Lineage (GTDB taxonomy): Bacteria > Bacillota > Clostridia > Lachnospirales > Lachnospiraceae > RGIG5612. The sequence goes on from JAZLLU010000036.1 coordinate 89,935, forward strand.
TCTTTTGCTTCCATTCCAAAAGTAAAAATATGTTGAGCATTCAGATTGGAAAAAGCCAGGTTGGAAAAAGTTTGCTTAAAAATACTGAAGGCCGCAGTTACGCTTTCTGCACGGAAAAAAACTCTTCCGATACAACATAAAGCAAAAGTTCTGACCATCTGGAAAAGTTTCCAACCGAAAGTATCAGTTTGAATTTTAAGAGCAATGGTCATTTTCTTAAAGGTGCCTTCTAGTAAAGTTCCACCAATGATTAAGAATGCATGGAACAGGCCCCAGATTACAAAGGTCCAAGAGGCACCGTGCCATAAGCCAGTACACAGCCATACAATCAAAGTAGGGAAGCAAGTAGCAAATAATTCGCCTGCTTTTTTGCAATTTTTTTCCTTCGCTTTTTTCTTGACTTTTTTTACCAGCGAAGAAACGGAAATCGGCAGATAAATATAATCTTTAAACCATCCCATAAGGGACATGTGCCATCGACGCCAGAATTCCGGCATGGTTTTTGAAAAATACGGATGATTGAAATTCTGGGTTAGTTTGATTCCCAACATTTCTGAAATACCGGTAACGATGTCAATGCAACCGGAAAAGTCTGCATAAATCTGAATGGAATAAAAAACAGTAGCAACAATAAAAATTACGCCAGTATAGTCTTTCCATCCGTTGTAAATAGTATCTACAAATAATCCTAAGCGATCGGCAATTACCAATTTTTTTATTAAACCCCATAATGCTAACTGGGCGCCATATGTTAGATTTTCATAAGAAAATTTTACGCCATTTTCAATTTGAGGTTTAATGGTATCGTATCGGTCAATTGGCCCTTGAACTACATGTGGGAAGTAAGACAGATAAACGGAAAACAGTAATAGATTCTTCTCTGCTGGATAACGTCTCCAAAAAATGTCCAGTAGGTAACTGACTGCCATAAATGTATAAAAAGATATTCCGATAGGCAAAATTATGCGAAAGGTAGGGATAGAAGGAATGGATAAAGCCTTCAGTAAACTGTTCAGATTATTGGATAAAAATGTGGCATATTTACATACAACTAACACGCCAACTATGCAAATAAAAGCTAAAATTAGATAAACCCTGGCCTTTGCTTTATAACTAGTTTTAATTTCTTTCTTTTGAGAGGATAAAGTACAGCATTCTAATTCGGTTGCTTCTTTTTTCCATAAAGAGCCTAGCTTTAGACCACAAAAATATGTAATCAAAATGGTGAATAAAATAAACGGTAAATATTTTGGGGAAGTCAAAACAAAGAAGGCGATATTTGCCAATAAAAGGACATACTTTTGCCCCTTCCTGCCTACGATGTAATATAGCAGGATGGTTACAGCAGCAAACAGCATAAATTGTAAAGAACAGTAGTTCATATTAAAAGTTCCTTATCAGCAAGTCGGCTATTCTTCGGATGGGACAAAACAATAGCCTAAATAGTTACAGTTTCCGTATATTTCTTTGCCATTTTCCCTGCGGCTGGCAACGACCGCATAAGTATAAATTTTCTTCGGATTTGCATCAAAGTCCATATAAGAACAAGTACCATCAAGAGATGCAATTCTTTCCCAAGAGCCTTCATTTTCCTTTCGATAAAGATAATAATTTTCTGCATTTTGCAGTGGCTCCCATTCAACCTCAATACTGTTGGTATAGGTTGTTATTTTGGTAATTTTTGGAGCAGCTAGAGAATTATCTCTTTCACAAAAATTGCGTTCGAAATCAAATGTATATGGCGTAATTAACTTTAGATATTCGTCATAGGAATCATTCCAGCTATCATCTGGATTAAGACCTCTTTTATCTATAAAATTATAATTTTCTTTAAGGTAATCACATAACATACTTGTAAATTTGACGGAGCCGTGAATGTTAGTATGAGCCCAGTCATAGTAATCACAAGTTATATCTAACTGAAGTTCATCAATTGGGTCAGTTAAATTCAGAACTGGAAAACCAGCTTTTGTTACTAAGTCAGCAAGATAGTTAAGTTGTTCTTGATTTTTTGTTGATGACGCAGGCTGCGGAGAAACTACAAAAAGAACATTCAAATTATTGGTTTTGCAATAATCTAAAAGGTCATGTGAAACAGCAATTAGGTCTTCATCTAAAGCTGACTTGCTTGTAACTGGTTTTGCTATCGGGGTATAATCTGTCTGGCCAGTTAAATAATAATCAAAATACATACTACTTTTATAATCTGGATAGTTTTCTGTTAGGAAAACATCATCAATTCGATCTAAATCAGAGTGAAAACGGATGATGGGAAAATAATATTCTAGTTTGTCAAAAACTGAGCCGGAAATTTGACTGGATGCGTTATGAATAAACGAGATTTTTTTTGGAGTATCCGGGTAGTAATCTACAAGAAAATGAATGGAATTATAAGATAAATTTTCTTTTTTTAATGCATTTAATGAAACAATATAAAGAGAATCTGGCTGAGCGTCGTGAGCATCTGCTAACATTGCTTTTACAGATTTTGCTGGCATTAAAGACACAGAATAAGAAAAGACTTTATAGCCAGTCTGATTCCAGGCCAGAAGAGGATTCCAAAAAGAATAAGTTGCGCTAGAACCTATATAAACAGCATCCAGGGAATCTTTTTCTTTCGAAAATGATTTATACATAGAAGCGTTGGAAATTTCACCAAAACGAAACAATTTTTGAATAACGAGAAAACTGCATACTAAAAGAACCATGAAAACAATTGTTCTAATTATTTTGCGGATCTTAGACATAATTTTCTCTTCCTTAAATAGTTGGTTTAAGTAATTATATATTATATCACTTTTTCCTTGCAATATCATAGAAGCAAAATTACACCATATAAAAATTGTCTTTATTTGTCCAAAAATATTAAATATGGTAAAATATATGGGCATATTTATGACTAATTGTAAAACAAAAAAAGGAAGAGGATGCGATGAAAAAGAAAATAGCACTATTTTTATTAACAATTATTTTTCTAGCTGGAATTATTGTCGCAATTCCTCTAAATCCTCAAGCACTGCAGCAAACTTATTATGTAACTTTAGGTGGAACTATAAACATAACAGGCTCAAATTATGGCGATAATTCATCATGGAAATCAGATAATAATGCTTTGGTAGTTACTGCAGATGGCAATAATGCAATTCTTTGGGCTAAAAGCACATATACCAATAGTATCAAAGTAACTCATTCAAATAATCAGCGTTCTGAAAGCTGTAATGTTAAAATAATTGATAATATTTCTCTGAATAAAACAAATATAAATCTTTCTGTTGGTGGCACACAGACTTTGGAAGTGACGGGTCTAGATACATCTCATAGTGATCAAATAACTGCTTTTTACAGTAGCGATACTTCTGTTGCTACTGTTTCAGCAAGTAATAGTATAGGAACAATCGAAGCTAAAGGTGGTGGTGAAACCACAATAATAGTAAAAACAAAATTTGGTGGATATGCTACTTGCAAAGTTAGCGTTCCGGGAGTAGCTCTTAATAAAACAAGTATTCAAAAATTTGTTGGTGAAAGTGCAACAATAAGAGCAAAGTTGTATGGCGATGAAGTTATTGCAACAGAAGGGGAATGTTATAGTGATGAAACAGATGTTGTAGAAATAAGTCGGATAGGAGAAACCGATGAATTTAAACTTGAGTTTAAAACGGTTGGCACAACTAATATTCATGTAAAAACAGCAAACAATTTAATAGCGACATGCCAAGTAGAGGTTATTAATGCATTAGATAAAACAGCAAAGTGGTTAGAAGAAGGAAAAGAAGCTGAGATAGAAATAAGTACTCACAGGTCGAATGTAGAAACTATAGATCATCCAAGAGTTTTATTCTTGGGAAGCTTATGTAGCGCACATGATTTAAAAGGTTCTACTGTTAAAAATGCTATTAACGCTATTGCTCAAAAGGCAACAGTTGACTATAGACTTTTTGGAATGAATGTATCGCTTAAGTATGCTGATGATCCAGTAGAGGGAACATTAGAATATGGTAATCACCTTGATAACGACTTTGCACTTCGAAGTGGATACCATTCTTCAGGATTATATTTTGCTGATGTAATTAATACATTGGGAGACGATATAGATAAATATGACTTGATTGTCATGGAATTTGATGGACTTAGAACGGGATTTGTTTGGGGAGAAAATGGAACAAACGAATCCGTAAAGACAAGAAAAGAATTACTGACTCGTTTACAAGAATGCTATAAGCATAGTGCATATAATGCAAAGTATGGTGATGGCCCAATTACAGATCCTGATGCCAATAACCTTGATGAAGTTGAAGATTATTTTGCTCAGGCTTCATTAAAATTAAAAGAATTTTATGATAATAATAAAGTAGTATGGTTAGTGCCTGAAAAGAAAGAAGCATATGAAGCTGGTATAACCATTGGTGCATATTACATGTATGATGATAAATATATAGTTGATCGTAAGACGTATGATTTTTGCCGTATGTACGCGTACGATACAATGGCGCTGTTAGCACCAGAAGATTGGTTGGCTAAAGATGATAGTGGCAATTACATTGCAAAAAAGAGATTAGGCGTAATTGATAGTAAATATGTTTCAACATATGATTTTTCAAAAAATAGTTATGATTCAAAAAAAACATATATTAAATTTTTTGATGAAGAATGTAAAAAGTATGTAGAAAGATGTAAAGAAAAACAATATAGTGACGCAAACACATCGGGTATGTGGACAGTATATGGAAATGCATCAATAGTCCAAAACATGCTTGAGACAAAGTCGTCGGAAATTGCGGATATTACAAGACTTGAATTATCAGATGTAATAACATCCGGATTTACGGTAAAAAGTGTTTCGGGTTATAAAAACGGAAGTTCAACACCAATAGCTACATATAAGCCTGGTGATAAACAATCGGGAGACTTTAAGGTTGATTTTGATACAGACGACAATGGCAATGAAAAGATAGTTGGTACATTTAAGTTTAGAACAGATGATTCGCAAGATGTTAAGATGAAAATCGTCATCACACCTAAAGATACTATGATAAGAAATGGGATAAATAGTTATCTTGTTTTGGGAAAAGATGGTAAATATAAAATAAAGACAAATGAAGGCAGCGCTAGAGCGGACTATTACAATGGAACAAATACACTAGTTTCATCAAATACGGTTGAAACACCTTTACTTGATGAACCTCGTTTAAGAGTTACAAAAGAACTTGAAGCAGGTACACCAACAGAAGATAGAATGCCAGGAGATACAATCAACTATATAATTAATATCGAAAATGTTGGAACAGAAGAAATAACGGAAATAAAGCTTATTGATGCATTAGCAGGTTATACAAAAGCAACAAGCATAACAAAATTTCAGACGAGCGAAGAAACAGATATTACAAGAGAATCTCTTGCTTCGGGTGCTAATGTAACCATAATAATTCCTTATGAAATAAAAGCTGCCGACGTAGTAGATGGAAAAATACAAAACAGCGTTAGCGTTACGGGAAAAGTTGGAGGGGAAGAAGTAACAGCAACTGATGTAACGGGAAAAGATTTAAATAATGAAATTCATATTAAACCAGGAGAGAATATCCCAGTAAGGTATGTTGTTCATTATTATTTAAACGGAACGACAACACGTTTAACAGACGATACAACAGGTTTATCAACATATGGCCAAAGTCTTGAGACAACAGCAAAAATAATTGAAGGATATACGGTTGTCGGTGACAGTTCAAAAACCATAGAAACACTTGCGCTTGAAGATAATATAATCAAATATTATTATTACCAGAATATTACGGTTTCAGGAAAAGATGTTATTAAACAATATGACGGATACACTCATAAATCTGAAGGATATGATGTAGAAGATAAAGATAATAATCTGTTATATGACATAAAATTTTCTGATCCGGTAGAGACAACGAGTGACCTTGTTGTTACAACTGGAGAGAAAAAATATGTGGGAAACTATGTTGCTTTAATTCCTAAGGAATTAGTAGGAAAAACCGATAAAACAAATACATATTATGTAACAGCGGTTAAGAACGGAAGCTTAAAAATCACACCGCCAGAAACAGACTATTTTATCCAAAAGACACATGAAGATGGAAAATATGATGAGGGTGATGAAATAGAATTTACTATAACGGTAATGAATGTATATGATAGGGATAGAACAATTAAGATTGAAGAACTTCCAGGTGTTACATTGGAACAAGATATATTTGAGAAAGTTCCTTCTGGCGAAAGCATTACCGCAAAAGCAAAATATACCGTCGTAGAAGAAGATAAAGAAACAGGAAAATATAAGAATACGGCCAAGATTTCCTTCTCAGATATTGATGAAACCTTTACAGTAGAGGATTTGGTTAATACTATAGTTAAGAAGAATCCTATCACGGCTGATTTTAATCATTTGTTAATATACTGGCTTTTAGCATTAGCAGCGGTTGTAGTTATGGAAATAGTTGTTTATACAGAAAAGAAGAAAAAATAAAAAAATTGCAAATTTAAGCGGAATTAAGTTTAAAAATTTTCCATAAAAACCTCTATCAACCCCTTGCATTTAATGGGGAGTGTGTAGAATAGAGATATAAAAGGAGCTACCGATAGACGGTTAGCACTGAAAGTTTTTAGTTACAAAAGTAACCGTGCTTTAGGACAGAACGGTTACTTTTTGCTTTTTACAGAAACTATAATTATGATAATCGTTAAGATAACCATAATAATAAAGAACAAATCATGCTCCGCAAAAGACCGCGGAGGCGGTCTTTGATTATAAAAAATGTCAAAAATTGCCACCAAAACAGTAGCAAATAGCAGAAAAATCACGGTTATTTTAAGAAGTTTTGGTTTTATGAAATAGATATAAAATGGTATAATTTATATACAATCTTTATATAAAAAATAAGAGAGGAGCTATTATGAGCGAACAATTTGTTTGGGTAGATTTTTATAATGAATTTGCAAAAAAACTTCTTGCATATAAAGATAAAAGAAATGAATTAGTTGAAAAGGTCAAGGAAATTTATGTCAAGACTGAAATGAATATGCCAACTTTAGAAAAAGATAATCAGGTGGTGGATATTGATCCATTTACTGTGTTTGGACTTTTTAATAAAAGTTCTATGCGAGAAGAAAATAGAATAAAAATTATTACTGCTATAAAACAGATATTTAACGTTTCTGCTAATGTCCCAGATTCGTTCTATAGCATTCCGGTTCTTAATAGTCAAAATGCTATATTTTATTATTTTATTGATACAAGAGGTGATGAAGACATCAATGACTTATGGGTGTTGTTTGAATCGGCGCTAAAGTATGCAGATAATTCATCAGTTGATAATAAATTAACTTTTTCAAAATATTTTGATTTAGTTATTAATAAAAAGGGTAATGGAAACAGTAAAATTACTATGGCTCTTTATTGGATTTCACCAAATGTTTTTTTGAATTTAGATAAAAGAACGAGATGGTATATTTATAAGTCAGGTAAAGTACCAAGTGATGTTGTAAAAGAACTACCTGAAATTGAACCTAAAATGCCAGCAAATAAATATTTTGCTATTTCTGATGGAGTGCGTGATTACTTAAAAAAGGGAGAGAGTGGTATAAACAATTTCAAAGAGCTTTCTTTTGAAGCATGGAAATATTCTCATCAGGTGAATGAAGAAAGAAAAGCAGAAAAGAAAAAACTAAAAAAAGAACAAATAGGTACAGGTTTGCCAGATAGCGATGTGCATAGTATTAGATATTGGATTTATTCTCCAGGAAATAATGCATGTAAATGGGATGATTTTTATAAACAGGGAATTATGGGACTTGGCTGGCATGAAATTGGAGATTTTTCACAGTATAGTTCCAAAGATGAAATGAAAGAGGCAATGAAGGACAAAATTGATCCAACCAAATCTTATAAAAATGCAGCTCATGCGACATGGCAGTTCTTACAGGAGATGAAACCAGGAGATATAGTATTTGCAAAAAAAGGTTTCCATTCCATAATTGCACGAGGTGTAGTTACATCTGATTATATTTATGATATAAAAGATTCAGAGTATCCAAATATACGTAAGGTTAATTGGACAAATGTAGGAAATTGGGATCACCCTGGACAAGCAGTACTTAAGACATTAACCGATATTACTCAATATACAGATTATGTAGCGCAGTTGAATGCACTGATTGATGCAAATGAAGATGAAGATGAAATTGAAATAGAAGAAACTATATTCCCGGAATACACGCCAGAAAACTTCTTAAAAGAAGTATATATGGATGGAGACAATTATGATACCTTAGTTGAACTTATACGTTTAAAGAAAAATGTTATACTTCAAGGTGCTCCAGGCGTAGGAAAGACATTCGCGGCAAAACGTTTGGCTTATTCAATGATGGGATGTAAGGATCAAAATCGTGTTATGATGGTTCAATTTCATCAGAGTTATACATATGAAGATTTTATTGAAGGATTTAGGCCATCAAGCAAAAACAATAACTTTGAAATAAAAAAAGGAGCATTTGTTAACTTCTGCCAAAAAGCTGCTGAAGATCCAGACAATGAATATTTCTTTATTATTGATGAAATTAATAGAGGAAATCTAAGTAAAATATTTGGCGAATTACTTATGCTAATAGAAAATGATAAGCGAGGTAATGCGCTTCAATTATTATATTCCAGTGATAAATTTTATGTTCCAGCAAATCTTTATATTTTGGGAATGATGAATACAGCAGATAGGAGTTTAGCAATGTTGGATTATGCTTTACGCCGTAGATTTGCATTTTTTGATATGAAGCCAGGATTTGATAAAGAAAGATTTAGAGAATATAAAATGTCGTTTAATGATGGTAAGTTTAATAGCCTTATTGACTGTGTTGAAAAACTTAATGCAGTAATTGCTACAGATGATTCTCTTGGAGAAGGTTTCTGTATAGGACATAGTTATTTTTGCAATCTTACAACAATAACAGATAAGGTACTTTCTAATATCATTGAATATGAAATAATTCCGCTGTTGAAAGAGTATTGGTATGATGAATCAATAAAAGTTAAAGATTGGGCTGAAAAGTTAAGGAGTTCAATTAAGTGATACCTGTTAGAAACATTTACTATATGTTGGCATATGCATTTCAGGTTCTTAATGAAGACGGATATAGAAATGTAGCAACAGAACAATTTGATAACGTGGCTGAATTATGCGCAGCGATTTTGACAAAGGGTGTTTCAATTCAACTGAAGCGTGGACTCGGTCGCGATTATATATCAAAAACGGAAACGCTATCTGGACTTAAGGGTAAAATAGATATTACAGAATCCATAAAAACGCAAACAATGCAAAGAAAACAGATGGTGTGCACATATGATGATTTTTCTGTTGATACAGATATGAATCGAATTATTAAAACAACTATGATGGTTCTTCTTCATTCTGATATTGACAAGTCTAGAAAAAAAGAGATAAAAAAGATTCTCATATTTTTTGATGATGTACAAGAAATAGAAGTTCATTCAATAAATTGGAATCAACAATATTCGAGAAATAACAAAACATATCAGATGTTAATATCTATATGCTACTTAGTCCTTAAAGGTTTGTTACAGACTACGTCTGATGGCAACACAAAACTCATGCATTTTATTGACACGCAAAAGATGCATAGATTATATGAAAAATTTATTTTGGAATATTATAGAAAAGAACATCCAGCAATAACAGCAAACGCTTCGCAGATTTCATGGCAGTTGGATGATGATTTCAATGATATGCTTCCAATAATGCAGACAGATATTATGCTGACAAAAGGCGAAAAGGTTTTAATAATAGATGCAAAATATTATGGAAGCACAACCAATGCAATGTATGATAAACATACATTGCATTCTAATAACCTTTATCAAATTTTTACTTATGTCAAAAACAAAGAGTATGAATTAAAAGATAAACCACATGAGGTTTCGGGTATGCTTTTGTATGCTAAAACAGATGAAGAAATTCAGCCAAATCAAAAGTATAAAATGAGTGGAAATAATATTGATGTAAGAACATTAGATCTTAATTTAGATTTTGAAGAAATAAAAGGTCAGTTAGATGAAATAGTTAAAGTAATGTATAATTAAAATATAAAAACATAAATAACGGAGTGTATAAATGTCAAAGAAAAATAACGCAAATATTGGATTTGAAAAACAATTATGGGATGCAGCGTGTGTATTATGGGGACATATACCTGCGGCTGAATATAGGAAGGTTATTATTGGATTAATTTTCCTTCGTTATATTTCTGCAACTTTTGATAAAAGATATAATGAACTAGTTGCTGAAGGCGATGGTTTTGAAAACGATCGAGATGCATACACTGAAGATAATATTTTCTTTGTTCCGGAAGAAGCAAGGTGGAGCACAATTGCAGAAGCTGCACATACCCCTGAAATAGGAACAATTATTGATACAGCAATGAGAGCCATTGAGGCTGAAAATAAAACATTAAAAAATGTTCTTCCTAAAAATTATGCCAGTCCAGACCTTGATAAGAGAGTTTTGGGTGACGTTGTAGATATTTTTACAAATAATATAGATATGAGTGACACAGAAGCAAGTGAAGATCTTCTTGGACGCACATATGAATATTGTCTTGCACAGTTTGCTGAAAAAGAAGGTGTAGGTGGTGGAGAATTCTATACACCATCAAGCGTAGTAAAAACACTTGTTTCAATACTTAGACCATTTGATAACTGTCGAGTATATGATTGTTGTTGCGGTTCAGGTGGAATGTTTGTACAAAGCGCAAAATTTATTCAAGCACATTCTGGAAACAGAGGAGCAATTTCTGTTTATGGACAAGAGGCAAACGCTGATACATGGAAAATGGCCAAAATGAATATGGCAATCCGTGGAATAGATGCTGATTTTGGGCCATATCAAGCCGATACATTTACGAATGATTTGCATCCAACATTAAAAGCAGATTTTATTCTTGCTAATCCACCATTCAACTATCATCCGTGGAATCAAGAAAAATTATTAGATGATGTTCGTTGGAAATATGGAATACCTCCGGCAAATAATGCAAACTACGCATGGATACAACATATGATTCATCATTTAGCTCCGAATGGTAAAATTGGTCTTGTCCTTGCAAATGGAGCGCTTTCAACACAATCAAGCGGCGAAGGAGAAATCAGGAAAAAAATTATAGAAGATGATTTAATAGAAGGCATTATTGCTATGCCAACCCAACTTTTTTATAGCGTAACGATTCCAGTTACTCTTTGGTTTATAACCAAAGGAAAAAGACAAAAAGGGAAAACACTATTTATTGATGCACGCAAAATGGGGCATATGGTAGATAGAAAACATAGGGATTTTGCTGGTGAAGACATTCAAAAGCTGGCGGATACTTTCGAGGCATTCCAGAACGGAACACTTGAGGATGTAAAAGGATTCTGCTCAGTTGCGTCTATTCAAGATATAGCACAACAAGATTACATCCTTACTCCAGGAAGATACGTTGGAATAGAAGAGCAGGAAGATGACGGAGAACCTTTTGAAGATAAAATGACTAGATTAACTACTGAACTTTCGGATTTATTTGAAAAGTCACACGAACTAGAAGATGAGATTAAGAAAAATCTAGAGGCTATTGGGTATAAAATGTAACATAGAAGATGTTTCCCCAAATGCATAAGATAGGATAATAAAGATTATGGAATGGAAAAAATGTTCACTTTCTGATTTAGGAACAATTGTTGGAGGCGCAACCCCATCTACTAAGAATTTGTCTAACTATGAAGGAGGATTAATTCCGTGGATTACACCAAAGGATTTATCCAATTTCAAAGGACGTTTTATTAAATGTGGGGAAAGAAATATAACGGAAAAGGGATTGAAAAGTTGTTCGACTCAACTTATGCCAAAACATTCTGTTTTATTTAGTTCGAGAGCGCCTATTGGATATATAGCTATTGCAGATAATGAATTATGCACGAATCAGGGATTTAAGAGTATAGTTCCAAATGAAGAAACCGACTATCTGTTTTTATATTATTTGCTTAAATATAATAAAAAATTGATTGAGCACATGGGAAGTGGCACAACATTTAAGGAAGTGTCTGGTGAAACGATGCGTAATGTTCAGGTCACAGTCCCAATTAATATTGAAAACCAAAAACGAATTGCTAAAGTATTGTCGTCAATAGATGATAAAATCGAATTAAATGAAAAGATAAACGATAATTTAGTGGCTTAATGGTCGAGAGTTGAAACATCCAGTTCACCGGACATCAGCTTGGGTAAAAGCGTATCTCTTATAACAGAAAGTCTTTCGTTTTCTTTGAGATTTGCTCCAATAAGCTGAAACAAAGGTGTCACCTGTTCTGTAAAGTGTTTTATTTTGTTTGTATCCAGTTCAACAACAGGCAATATTGCGATATGTTGTGGATAAATATGTGGCTGAGCGGATCCGGTTTGCGAATCAAATATTTCCTTCTGTCGTTTTTTTAACATTACATACCAAAAATATACATGCTCGGTCATTTGCGAATCAATAAATGACGAATCAGAAGACCAGACCGGAATATGCCACATATTCACAAAGCCAGCATTTGCACCAGATGCAGAAATTGTCAGTACGGGCGATTTGGTATTTGCAACATTATGATATGTGGAAGGTTCCAAACCGCCAGCAACAACAGGTACATCACCCGGGACAGCATCCTTTGACAGTAAATTCTTACCCCTTTTAGGTGTAATGTAGTCGCCAATGGTTTTGTTGCCTTCAGAAGCATTTGGGAATAAAGAATCAAACAATGCCTGTGCTTGCTGAAGTAAATTATCGTTTATAGTATTAAATAACTCTCACCAGTGGCGGGAGTTAAAATATGAAGAACTGCCACTGCTTGTCGTTCTCTGGATAATATACGAGGAGAAATGACATGAAAGAACAAATTATTAATGAAATACAGCAAAGGATGCTACCTTACCTAAATAACGAGCAACTATTAAAGTTAAAAAACACATTGCAAGAAGTTTTTACTTATCTAGATTTGTCAGAAACTATGCAACACGAAAAGCCTGAAAAACCATTAATAAAATCCTTTATTCTTGCTAAACAGATAGAAGGTTGTTCAGAAAAGACGTTAAAGTATTATCAAAACACCATTGAGAAAATGGTAAGAAAGCTTAACAAAACGCCACAGCAAATTACAACAGATGATATAAGAAAATATCTTACAGACTATCAGGCAGAACATAAGTCTGGTAAGGTAACAATTGACAATATAAGAAGAATACTATCGAGTTTCTTTTCTTGGCTAGAAGATGAAGATTATATTATAAAAAGTCCAGTGCGTAGAATTCATAAGGTTAAGACCGCAAAGATAGTTAAGGAAACGTATTCAGATGAAGAATTAGAATTAATGCGTGATAATTGCGAAAGCCTAAGGGATCTTGCAATTATTGATTTATTGGCATCATCGGGTATGCGTGTGGGAGAAATGGTTACATTGAACCGAGAAGATATTAATTTTTCTGAGCGTGAGTGCGTAGTTCTCGGAAAAGGTAATAAAGAACGACAGGTTTACTTTGATGCTAGAACAAAAATTCATTTGAAAAATTATCTTGAAAAACGTACAGATAATAATCCCGCTTTGTTTGTTACTTTAAGGGCTCCATTTGAAAGATTGCAAATTGGAGGAGTAGAAACAAGATTGCGTAAGTTTGGAGACAAATTAAATATTACTAAGGTTTATCCTCATAAATTTAGGAGAACATTGGCAACAGCTGCAATAGATAAAGGGATGCCAATTGAACAGGTTCAAAGATTATTAGGACATCAAAAAATAGATACGACTATGCATTATGCAATGGTTAAGCAACAAAATGTTAAATTAGCACATAGAAAATTCATAGGATAGGGCAAAAATATTATGATTGAATGGAAACATGTTACCGTAGGAGATTTATGTGATAGCATATCAGACACATACCATGGGAACGATTCGGAGGTTATTCTTATTAATACTTCAGATGTTATTAATGGAAAAATCCTAAATCATCTAACAGTTGATAATAGAAACTTAAAAGGACAATTTAAAAAGACCTTTCAAAAAAACGATATTCTTTATTCAGAAATAAGACCGGCAAATAAAAGATTTGCATTTGTGGATTTTGAGGATACATCATTGTATATAGCATCAACAAAACTAATGGTATTGAGACCTCGCACGGATATTGTTTTACCTGAGTTTTTATTTGCTTTTTTATCATCTACAAAAGTTCTCGAGGAATTACAGCATTTAGCAGAAACACGTTCTGGAACTTTTCCACAAATAACATTTTCCACAGAAATTGCTCCTATGAGAATAAATTTACCAGATTTTGAGACACAGAAAAAAATTGTTGAAATTCTTTCTTCGTTGGAAGAAAAAATAAAATATAATGAAAAGATAAACGATAATTTAGAGCAACAAGCGCAGGCACTTTTCAAATCGTGGTTCCTTGAGTATGATCCATGGAATGGAGAAGTACCTAATGCATGGGTTCAAGGGACGTTGGGAGATTTTGCTGAGATTAAGCGCGGTGGATCACCACGACCTATTCAGGAGTATCTCTCTGATTCAGGCTTACGATGGTTGAAGATTTCTGATGTAACAAGCCTTCAGACACCTTTTATTATTGATATTAAAGAACACATCATTGAGGAAGGATTGCGTAAAACCGTATTTCTAAAGGCTGGCTCCCTTGTTTTATCAAATAGCGCTACCCCAGGAATCCCCAAAATTCTGGATGTTGATAGCTGTATCCATGATGGTTGGTTATATTTTCCGAAATCAAAGTTCTCCAATGAGTATTTGTATTTGTACTTCAAGTACATTCGTCAGCAACTTGTCAATCTAAGCAATGGAAGTGTCTTTAACAACCTAAAAACTGATATATTGAAAGCATATCCGACAATTCTTCCTGATGAAGAAACTCTTCACCGCTTTAATTGTGTAATTAAGCCTATGTTCTTACAGATACAGAACATAACTCGTGAATCACATAAGCTTGTTGAACTGCGAGACAGCATACTTCCCAAGCTGATGTCTGGTGAAATGGACGTGTCCCAAATAGACATCTAAGTCGCTAAATTATCGTTTATACGAATAATTTGATATAATAACGACAATATAAAAATAGGAGAATATTGTTATGCCAACATCATTTGATGAAGCAAGTTATGAAAACTCCGTTATAGAGTTATTCAAGGATATGGGATATGAGTATCTCTTTGGTCCAGATGTTGAAAGAGATTATTATAGTCCATTATATGATGATGTTTTGATTGAATCGTTGCATCGCTTAAATCCGTCACTTAATGATGATGCTGTTTTAGATGCTTTAAATAAACTGAAAAATTTTGAAAACGGCAATCTTGTTCAAAAGAATGCTGTGTTTATGGATTATCTTCAAAATGGTATTGAAGTCAGATATTTTGAAAACGGGGAAGAACGTTCAACAATCGCATATATTGTAGATTATAATAATCCGGATAATAATTCTTTTATAGTAGCTAATCAATGGACTTTTATTGAGAATAGTAATAAACGTCCAGATGTCGTTGTATTTATTAATGGATTTCCAGTTGTAATTATAGAATTAAAGTCTCCTTCAAGGGAAGAAACAGATGCGAGCGAAGCATATTTACAACTTAGAAATTACATGAAAGAAATTCCATCAATGTTTGTTTATAATGCCATTTGCGTTATGAGCGACCAGCTTACTACAAAAGCAGGAACAATAACTTCAGGTGAAGATCGTTTTATGGAATGGAAAACGGTAGATGGAAGTTACGAAAATACTCAATATGCACAATTTGATACATTTTTCCAGGGTATATTTGCACGTGAAAGATTGTTAGACATAATTAAAAATTTTATTTGTTTTTCAAATGAGGGCTTAGATAGATTTAAGGTGTTAGCCGGTTATCATCAATATTTTGCTGTAAAAAAGGCTATTGAATCTACAAAGAAAGCAACTATTACTGATGGTAAAGGTGGAGTTTTTTGGCATACTCAAGGTAGTGGGAAATCATTGTCTATGGTTTTTTACGCGCA
Source organism: Lachnospiraceae bacterium (assembly GCA_045598285.1). Classification (GTDB taxonomy): domain Bacteria; phylum Bacillota; class Clostridia; order Lachnospirales; family Lachnospiraceae; genus RGIG5612. Next base: position 106,022 of record JAZLLU010000036.1, read on the forward strand.
CCTTTTACAAAATGCACTTAATAGTCCAACAATTGTAGTGTTAACAGATAGAAATGATTTAGATGACCAATTATATGGACAATTTGCAAAGTGTAAAGATTTTTTACGACAAGATCCAATTCATGCTCAAAGTAGAGAACATCTAAAAAATCTTCTTGCTGGCAGGCAAGCAAATGGAATTATTTTCACTACAATGCAAAAATTTGAAGAATCCTTTGATTGTTTGTCAGAACGTAACAATATAGTTGTTATGGCTGATGAGGCACATCGTGGTCAGTATGGTCTTACAGAAAAAATCAAATTTACAAAGAATGAAGAAGGCGAAGAAATAGCAAAACGAGTAGTAGGAACTGCACGTATTATTAGAAATAGTCTTCCAAATGCAACATATATTGGATTTACAGGTACACCTATTTCCATGAAGGATAAGAGTACCAGAGAAGTATTTGGCAATTATATTGATATTTATGATATGACACAGGCTGTGGAAGATGGAGCAACTCGTCCAGTTTATTATGAAAGCCGTGTAATTAAGTTAAAATTAGACCAAGATGCTCTTGCAAAAATTGATGAAGAATTTGATTTACTTTCAGAAGAAGCTGATCCAGAAGTTATAGAAAAGAGCAAAAAGAATCTTGGAAAACTTGATGCAATTTTAGGAAATGACCAAACAATAAATTCACTTGTTTGTGACATTCTTGATCACTATGAAAACAATAGAGAAAATCTTCTAACTGGTAAAGCAATGATTGTTGCATATTCTAGACCAATAGCAATGAAGATTTATAAACGAATATTACAACTTAGACCTGGATGGACTGAAAAAGTTGGAGTTGTAATGACATCAGGTAATCAAGATCCAGAAGAATGGCATGATATTATAGGTAATAAGCAACATAAAGCAGAGCTAGCAAAATTATTTAAGGATAATAATAGTCCACTTAAGATAGCTATTGTTGTAGATATGTGGCTCACCGGTTTTGATGTACCATCATTAGCAACAATGTATGTTTATAAACCAATGTCTGGCCATAATCTAATGCAAGCAATTGCTAGAGTTAATCGTGTATTTAAGGATAAAGAAGGTGGCTTGGTTGTTGATTATATAGGCATTGCATCAGCATTAAAACAGGCAATGAACGACTATACTGCAAGAGATCAGAAAAATTATGGAGATACTGATATTGCTAAAGCGGCTTATCCAAAATTCTTAGAGAAACTTTCTGTATGTAGAGATTTATTTCATGGATATGATTATTCTAAATTTATGTCGGGTACTGATTTAGAACGAGCAAAAGCTATTAGTGGTGGAGTTAACTTCATTATGGATATAAATCGTGAAACAGAAAAAAATACATTCACTAAAGAGGCTCTTTTATTACACCAATCACTTTCACTTTGCTCATCAATTGTTGAAACTGATTTAAGATTTGAAGCAGCATTCTTTGAATCAATTAGGGTAATGGTTGGTAGATTGACTAATCAAGGTACGGAAAGAAAACTTTCACTTCCAGAATTAAATGCAAAGATTAATGAAATGTTAAAACAAACGATAAAAAGTGATGGAGTAATTAATCTATTCTCTGATGTTAAAGAAGAGTTTTCACTATTTGATCCAAAATTCTTAGAAGAAATTTCTAAGATGAAAGAAAAGAATATTGCAGTTGAACTCTTGAAAAAATTGATTTTAGAACAAGTTAATGTATATAAACATACCAATGTGGTTAGGTCAGAAAAATTTAGTGAAATAATTCAAAAAGTAATGAATAAATATTTGAATGGTATGTTAACAAACGAAGAAGTAATTCAAGAGTTAATGAAATTAGCAAAACAGATTCAAGAAGCACATAAAGAAGGTGAAGACCTTGGATTAACTTCAGATGAAATGGCATTTTATGATGCTTTAACTAGACCGCAAGCAATCAAAGATTTTTATGAAAATGATGAATTGATTGCGATTACAAAAGAACTTACGGAAACGCTCCGGAAAAATAGAACTATTGATTGGCAGAAGAGAGATTCAGCAAGAGCTAAGATGCGTATGCTTATCAAAAAACTTTTGAAAAAACATAAGTATCCACCAGAGGGAATGGACGATGCTGTGCAAACGGTTATGACACAGTGCGAATTGTGGACAGACAATCAATCAATGAGCGATACAGATTCTAAATATAGTGTAAATTTTTATAATTATGATAATACAGATTCTGAATTACTGAATGTAGCTGAAGTAGATGATTGATAACTTGATACATAAATTATAAAAAAAGTTTAATCGCCAGTGATAGCTGGCGATTTTTTATGATCAAATTCAGAAAATCGGATTGTTTGTCCATTTAAAATATCAAAATTGCGTCAGAAGCAGGACTTTGCATCCACCTTAGGGTACTTATTGTATTGTATTTTCAAATAATATGATTTTAAAATTGATATAAATAGTCCAATAGAGATTGAATAAAATAGTATATATAATCGAATATTTACAGAGAAAGGCGAAAAATGAATTATTATGATGAGATAAAAAATAAAATAATAGCCAATGAAATATATTCAAATGTTAAGGATTATTCGTTAGAAAATTATATTTATTTATAAAAGTGCACCCACTGGGTTCACAATTAACAATATCGCATTGCAGATTACTATTTAAACTAAGAAATAATGAAGAAATAGAATATTATATAAGTCAGGTGTAACAAAGTAAACGATTAGCCCTAAAGAGGTTTTAGGTACAAAAAGACCGCTTCTTTCGAAGCGGCCTTTCTTTGTCCTATTTTATAAGCTTATACGAGTAAGGCTATTTTTTGTTTTTATTTGATACTAGTAATATTATTGCAGCTATTACAGCGGCTAGGGCAACAGCACCGATAATTATCCAGACAACAATGCTGTTGTTATCGCCTGTTTCAGGATTTTCTATAGATGTTGTTTCAGGTTTTTCTTGCACTAGCTGTTCTGGTCCAAATGCTATTATTTTGTCATTATCATCTTTATATTTATAAATAGCAACAAAAACTCTTTTTACTCTTTTTGCATCAGGAATAGATGCGTCAAATTTTAATGTTAAGCCAGAATTTTCGGTATACAATCCTTTTGGAAGAGTATCGGTACCTTCTTCGACCCATTTGTCAAATTGATAATCGTTGTAAGTAGCATATGCTGTACAACCTTTTGGGTCAACAACATCTTCTGGGTTGTCACTATTTGTACAGTTTTCTTTGTCAGGTTCAAAATTATACAAAGGTAAATCATCTTCACCAGATGCTGTTTCTATTTTTGTTTTATATTCAATTTCATATTTTGTGTTTGCTGCAATCGCTGTATTAGTCACCAAAACAGTAACACTTATTAGTGCTATTAAAATTGGTGTTACGTACTTAAGTAATTTTTTCATAATTGCCTCGCAATCTTTTGGGTTTTAATAGGTTGCATACATTGTAGCGATATTAAGAAAAAATGCAAGTATCAAAAGATAACTCTTTATTGATGACAATAAATGGAGTATACTAGAATAAGAAATAATAATAGAAAGGTGTAGTTATGGTTAAAAAAATTTTTCCAGCAACAGATGAAGCTTTTATTGAGGCAAATGCGTGGGTAGAAGAAGAATTAGAAAAAGCGGGAGCATCAATAAAGTCAGTTATGCAAATTACAGTGTGCTTTGAAGAAATATTTGTAAATGTCGCACATTATGCATATCCGGACAAGGTTGGTGAGGTTGAGATTGTTCTTGATAATGATAATGAAAACTTCTCAATAGCATTTATTGATAGTGGACAATTTTTTGATCCTCTTGCAAAGGAAGATCCAGATATTACGGCGCCAGTTGAAGAAAGAGCAATAGGCGGACTTGGAATACTTATGGTTAAAAAGAGCATGGACGAAGTTAGCTATGAATATAAGGATAACAAGAATATCTTTACGATGAAGAAAAAAATATTATAAGGGGACAGATATGAACTTTTCAATAAATAATGATGTTTTAACAATTAAATTGATGGGCAGAATTGATACATCAAATGCCCAAGGAATAAGCGAACAAGTTCAACAACTAGTTGCGGAAAATAGCCACGCATCTGTTGTTATAGATGCTGAAGAACTTGAATATATTTCTAGTGCGGGATTAAGAGTTGTACTTAATCTTAAAAGAGCGGAAGAAAATGTTTCAATTATCAATACAACTACGAATGTTTATGAGATTTTTGAAATTACAGGATTCACAGAGATTATTGACGTATCTAAAGCATATAGAAAATTGTCGGTTGATGGTTGTAAGGTAATCGGCCAAGGTGCAAAAGGTACAGTATATAGGTACGCAGAAGATACTATTGTAAAAGTATATAATAGTTTTGTTGATTTAGATAAGATCAAAAAAGAAAGAGAACTTGCAAAGAGTGCATTCGTTATGGGCGTACCAACAGCTATTCCTTACGATATAGTAAGGGTTGGTGATCAGTATGGCTCAGTTTTTGAACTTTTAGATGCGAAGTCTTATTCGCAACTTATTGATAGCGATCCAGATAATTTTGATAAGTATGTAGGTGAATTTGTTAATCTTCTTAAAATTATTCACAGTACAGAAGTTATTAAAGACGATATTCCGAGTATAGAAGTTTGGGCTAATCAATGGAAGGAGCGTGCTCTTCCATACTTTAGTGAAGAAAACAAAAAGAAATTAGAAGAGTTGTTTGATGGTATTGAAAAACGCCACACAATGATTCATGGAGATTTCCATACAAATAATGTAATGTCATTTAATAACGAAACGCTTTTAATTGATATGGATACATTAGCATACGGAAACCCAATATATGAACTTGCTAATATATATATGACAATGGTAGGATTTGGTGAGAAAGATAAATCCTTAATTGAGAATTTCCTTGGAATTTCTGCAGAAAAAGCAAATGAAATTTGGGATAAATTCATAATTTTATACATGGGAACTGAAGACCCAGCAGAAATTGAGAAAGTAGAAAACAAGGCAAAATTGATTTGTTATTTACATTTAGTAAGTCATTTCGTTCATCATGGATATAATGATGATGAAGAAGCAACAAAAGAAATGATTAAGTTCTATCAAGAAAAAATCGAAGCACTTTTAGAAAAAGTAGATACATTAAATATATAGAAAATAATTTAATAAAGCAGGGCATCGCAAGGTGCCCTATTTTTTATCGATATGGAAGGAACTAAGATAAGTAGAAATGAAGAGCAAGTTATGGATATGACCATTGGTAAACCTTACCAGGTTATTATTAAATTTGCCATTCCACTTTTCTTAGGAGAACTTTTTCAACAACTCTATAATGCAGCAGATACTTTTATAGTCGGAAAATTCTTAGGTACCGAAGCCTTAGCTGCTGTTGGTTCATCTGGAAATTTAATATTTTTATTTAACAGCTTTTTTATAGGGCTTGGACTTGGTGCAGGAATTGTTATTGCAAGATTTTTTGGAGCTGGTGACGACAAAAATGTTTCCAAGTCGATTCATACAACGGTTACATTTGGACTTATACTAGGTGTTTTAATGTCAGCACTTGGCATTATATTTTCGCCGGGGATATTAAAGCTTATGCAAACCGATCCGGCTGTTATGCCACTTGCAATTTCTTATTTCAGAATGTATTTTGCAGGATCAATAACAGTTGTTATGTATAACTTCCTAAAAGGCATAATGAATGCGGTAGGTGATTCAAAACGACCTTTGTACTATCTTATATGTTCATCACTTCTTAATATAGCGCTCGATTGCTTATTCGTTGGACTTTTCCGTTGGGGAGTTTGGAGCGCAGCATTAGCAACAGTTATTTCTCAGCTAATAAGTTGTATTCTTTGCTCTCAACATCTTTTAAGAAAAGGACATATATACACAGTTACTATTAAAAAATTAAGAATGCACAAAGAAGTGCTCAAACTTATTATTAAATATGGAGTTCCAACGGGAGTTCAAAATTCAGCAATTGCGTTAGCAAATGTATTAGTTCAAACCCAAATAAACGGATATGGAATGTATGCGATGGCGGCTTACGGAGCATGTTCCAAAATAGAAGGATTTGCTTTTATTCCGGTTACTAGTTTTACTATGGCAATAAGTACATTTGTTGGACAAAACTTAGGAGCAAAAAAATACGATAGAGCAAAGCAAGGTTCACGATTTGGTATATTAGCTGCGGTTATCATTGCAGAAATAATAGGAATACTTTATTTCACGTTTGCACCAAGCATAATAGGACTTTTCGATAGTTCAGCCGAGGTTTTATATTATGGACTTATTCAAGCAAGAATAATGACGTTGTTCTATGCGATATTAGCTTTCGCACATGCAATTGCAGCTGTTTGCAGAGGAGCTGGAAAAGCTTTTGTTCCAATGATGGTTATGCTTTCGATTTGGTGTGTATTTAGAATAGCTTATATATTTACAGTTTCGCATTTCTTCCATGATATAAGACTTGTATATTGGGCTTATCCAATCACATGGGGAATAAGTTCGATTATATATTTGATATACTATCTGAAATCAGATTGGGTTCATGGGTTTGAACACCAAGCAAAAAAAAGATTGATAAAGCGAATATCAAAATGATATTAATAATATATGGAGATTGTGAAATTAATTAAGGTGATAAAATGAACGAATACAAAGATTTAGAAGAAAAGACAATTTCATCAGAAGAAATATATAAAGGAGTTCTTCTTCATATCTACAAGGACGAAGTTGAACTTCCAAACGGCGATAAAGCAACAAGAGAGCATTTTGTTCATGGTGGTGCAGCCGCAATAGTTGCTCTTACTGATGATGAAAATATTATATTAGAAAAACAATTTAGATATCCATTTCATAGTGCTATTACAGAAATTCCAGCAGGAAAACTTGATGGTCCAGGAGAAGATAGACTAGAAGCTGCAAAAAGAGAATTTCTAGAAGAAACAGGATATACAGCTAAAAATTGGGTTTGCCTTGGAGATTTTTATCCTTCGGTTGCTTACACAAATGAAGTTATTACTTGCTATCTAGCGACAGGTTTAGAAAAAGGTGAACAAAAATTAGATGCAGACGAATTCTTAAATGTTTTTGAGATGCCTTTTAAAGATGCCGTAAAAGAAGTGCTTGAAGGCAAAATAAATGACGGCAAAACTATTGCCGCCATCTTAAAAGCTTATTTTTATCTTAAAGAATTATAAACCTAACATTCCAAAATATTTCTCGTGAGCTTCTTTGTAAGCCTCTTCAAATTGATTATTTTTTCCTTGATGAAGAGAAGTAATATAAGTATGAGCTAGAGTTGCCACTTCTGGATTAACTCTGGCAACAACAGCTATGCCTACATTAGAACATGTATCGGAGATTCTTTCTAGATTAGATAAAACATCCAAGAAATAAATTCCTATATGACTAGAACATTGTGCATGACGAAGTCTAGCTAAGTGATTGTCATGCAAAGCATTAACAAGATCGTCCATAACATCTTCTAACGGTTCGATAGCTTTAGCTGATTCAATATCTCTGTTAATAAAAGCTAAATAAGTATAATCTAAAATTTTATTTAAGAGTTCAATAGTAACTTTAAGTTCGGCTTTTGCAGTATCCGAAAAACTAGAGTTTATATCATTGAGATTTGTTGCAGCTTCGCAAATGTTCATAGCATGATCGCCTAAACGCTCAAAACTAGTTGATAGCTTGTTGTATTGGTCTAAAATCAAAATATGTGCATCTTCAGTTATGTGCGGAGAAAGTTGCATTAAATATTCCGAAAGTTTATCCGTAAGTAAATCTATATTATTTTCTTCAGCATCAATTTCGCTGGCAATCTTTTCATTATAGTTTTCTAAAAGATCTAAAGCTTTGTGAGTGTTATCAATAGAAGCTTCAAGCATAGTTTTTAATACATCAAAACAACTATTAAAAGCAATAGCAGGAGTCTTAAAAAAGATTGGGTTTAATTTCTCAATAAGCGTATCGTATTTTCCAATAGGAGCAGCTTTGTCTTTGATTATTACCTTGCTAAGTTTTTCGTAAACTCCTACAAGTGGAAGAAGCAAGATAGCACAACCAAGGTTAAAGATTGTATTTGTATTAGCAATTGTTCCAGGGCTCATAGTCATATTCCAAAGCCCATCAATTAGTCCTAGACCATTAAGCGCAAGCATAGCGCCTAAGACTAAAACAGTTTCACTTAAGTTAAATAAAATATTTACAAGGCCAACTCTTCTAGCATCTGGCTTAGCGCCTAAAGAGCAAACAATTCCAGTTGTAACACAATCACCTAAATAGATACCAACTATTACGATAAAGGCAGACTTAAATGGAATTGTTCCAGAAAGTGCAAAAGCTTGCAAGATACCTATTGTTGCAGATGAGCTTTGAAGCAAGAACGCTACGCCAGCACCTACTAAATATCCAAGCCACATATTATCACCAAGGCTTTGGAATAAAGAATCAATCATGCCGTTTTCAGATAAAACGTTAACGGCAGCAGTCATATTCAAAAGTCCTGAAAATAAAATACCAAATCCAATTGCTATATTTCCTATAGTATTAGAGTTCTTAAACTTTAAGAACATAATACAAACAATACCTATGATTAAAGCAATAGGAGCTAAGGTAGAAGGTTGGAATATTCGAAGAACTGAATTTGCACCAGCTTCAACATCTAAAAGTCTAATAATCTGGCCCGTTACAGTTGTACCAACGTTAGCACCAATAATTATTCCTAATGAAGAACGTAAAGAAATAATTCCGGCAGCTACAAGACCAGAAGTAAGAACAATAGTTGCTGTTGAGGATTGGATTATTGCTGTAACACCAAGACCCAAGAGAAAGGCTTTAACAGGATTGTTGGTAACCTTTTCCATTACGACCTTTAAGGTTCCAGATGAACCCTCTTGAAGGGTGTTACCCATAAGTCTCATTCCGTAAAGGAACATAGCAAGTCCACCAAGTAACGAAATTATGTCAAATATAGTCATATAAGTCTTCCTTTAAAGAAAAAGTAAGCGCAATAAATTATTGCGCTTTGTTATATGTAAAAGTTTGAGCCTCGGAAATAATATTTCCATTAGCATCTTTAATTTCAGCTCTGTCTAAAGTAAGAGTAGTGTCATTAATAGAATAAACGAACACTTTATCTTCATAAGGGATATCTGTTTGCTCATAGTGGATTTTTAAATTCCCATCAGCAGCAGTATATGTAAAAGCTTGATTATAGAAAATCTCAATTCCCGTTCCATCTTCATTAAAAGTGTATCCAGAATCAAAATAATCTTCGGTCCATGTTCCGAAAAGAGCAGCATCATTGCTTACAGTTTCAGGCTCGGTGTTTTCCTTTTTACCACATGCAATAAGCAACGTTGCCAATATAAGTATGCTTAAGATACAAATTAATTTTTTCTTCATAGTGCCTCCTAGGTTAGTTATTGGTCGGAAGAATCTTTTTTATAAGTGAATGTTTCCGCACCGCTTGCGTCTCTAGTCATAGTAAGTAGAGAATCTTTAATGGAGTATATATATTTTGTTTCTATTTTTCCTAATGTTTCGTCATCATATAAAAGTAATATGTATCCATCTTGAGTTTCGTATGTAAAAGTGAGATCAAAAACAGTATCTATACCTGTTTTATCCTCGTTAAAAACCCAACCTTTCATATCTGGTTGAACATTTCCCTCCACATCAACAAAAGTCCATGTTCCAACAATTTCTGTATCTAAAGGAATATCTTCTGCTATAGTAGGTTCAGAACTGTTTTCAGAAGAAATTGGTTCTTCTTTTTTAGCACATGCACAAAGAAGAAATGTTACACACGATATTGAAATTAAAATACAAATTATTTTTTTCATTTAATTATTTCGTTTTCTTGTATTGGTAAGGAATTTGAGTTTCCTCTGTAATTTCCGTAAGAGTGATGATGTCGTTTTCTATAGTGTAAGTGTAGTCATATTCACCTAAACCACTATCGTATACTAGGTGCATCTTTCCATCACTAGCAGTATATTTGAAAGACTCATCAAATAAACCATTTATACCAGTACCATTTTTGTTGAATGTCCAATAGCAACCAAGCTGTTGGTCTTGAGGAAGTAAAGAATCGTCCCATGTACCGACAATAGCCAAATCAAGTTTTGCTTTTTTATCGCCACCTTGATTTCCCTTGGTGTCTCCACATGCAACTAAGCAAGTAACACAAATTAAAACTGCTGATAAAACTAAAAGGAATTTTTTCATCTTTTTTCTCCCAAGTAAATAATTTTCAACTATAAATTATAGTATAGATAGGAATAAATAACAACTACTCGATTTGCGGCTTTAAAGCGATAAAGTTTTTCTTGAGAATATAAATTTGAGGTGTTAGAATAGAGGAAATTTTATTTTTAGAGGTCTTATTATGAGCAAAGTAATATCTGAAGAAATGGAAAGACTTTTAGCCACAGGATCAACCCTTCGAGCTATGTTTGAAGAAGGCAAGAAGATGAGAGAAAAGTTCGGGGCAGAGAATGTATATGATTTCAGCCTTGGAAATCCAAGCACACCACCTCCAGCAGAATTTAATGAATCGCTTATTGAAACTGTTAAAACGACACCTTCATTTACGCTTCACGGATACATGAGCAACGCAGGGTATGAAGTTTCTAGACAGGCTATAGCTGATAACTTAAATAATCGTTTTGGAACTAACTTCGAGATGAAAAATATTACGATGACCGTAGGAGCTGCGAATGCTTTGGTTGTTGCATTAAAGATTTTAATTAATCCCGGTGACGAAGTTGTTGTGCTTGCACCATTCTTCTTAGAATACAGAAATTATATTGCAAATTTTGGTGGAGTAACTAAGGTTGTTCCTCCTAATAAGCCAAGTTTTAGACCTGACTATAATGCAATAAAAGCAGCAATTAATGAGAAGACTAGGGCCATTATTATAGATAACCCGAACAACCCTTCTGGAATAGTTTATAACGAGGAAGATATAAAGGTTGTTGCCAGGGCGTTAGAAGAGGCATCAGAGGAATATGGAAGACCAATCTTTTTAATTTCAGATGAACCTTATAGAGAAATTGCTTACGATGGTGTTGAGGTTCCGTTCCTTACAAAATATTATAAAAACACTTTGGTATGTTATTCATTTAGTAAGTCTATGAGCATATCAGGAGAAAGAATAGGATATCTTGCAATTCCGGATGAAGCTGATGAAAGCGAAAGAATAATTGCAGCATCAGCAATAGGCGTAAGAGTTACAGGATGCGTTAATGCACCATCCTTGCAGCAACTTGCAATTGCAAAATGTTTAGACAAATTTACTGATATAGCTATATATGACAAAAATAGAAAAGCACTTATGGAAATCATGGACGAGGCAGGGTTTGAGTATGTTAAACCAGAAGGCACATTCTATATGTTTGTAAAAACACCAATGGAAGATGACCATGAATTCGTAAAGATAGCGAAAGAAAAATATCATGTTCTTTGTAGTGCCGGAGACGCTTTTGACTGTCCGGGATATGTTAGATTTGCTTATTGCGTAGATTATGACATGATAATGAGAGCAAAAGATAAAATTATTGCTCTCGGAAAAGAACTTAATTCAAAGTAAATTACCAAGTGTGATGGTGTAGTTGACCTTTAGTTTCTAAATCAAGATAATTATTTTGACGAAGAGCTTCATAAAGAACAATAGCAGCACAGTTAGATAAATTAAGACTCCGCTGATTTTTGCCCATCGGAATTCTTGTGCAATGCACAGGGTCTAAAAGCAAAGTTTCTTCAGGAATTCCAGCGCTTTCTTTTCCGAACATAATAAAATCACCATCGTTATATTTTACAGATGAATGAGTTTGCTTTGATTTGGTTGTTGCCATCCAAAGCGCATTTCCGTTTTCATTATTTCCAAAAGGTGGAATTAAAAGATTAGAATTTTTCTCTAAAAAATCTCTCCAGGAATCATAAACAATAACATCTAATTCTTGCCAGTAATCCATTCCAGCACGCCTTAAATTTTTGTCGTTCAAAATAAAACCCATAGGTTCAATTAAATGCAATCTGGAATTAGTACAAAGACATGTTCTGCCGATATTTCCTGTATTGGCCGGAATTTCCGGCTCTAGTAAAACTATATTAAACATTATTTTAACTCCGCAATTGTCACACCGGCATCGCCATCGCCATATTCAGCCATGTAAAATTTCTTTACACGTTTTTCGCGTTTTAGATAGTGCGTTACAGCATCTCTTAGGGCGCCAGTGCCTTTTCCGTGTACGATTCTTATTTTGTCAAGATGAGCCATAGAAGCATCATCAAGATATTTGCCTAGTTCTAAAAGAGCATCATCAACAGTTAAACCTAAAAGTTTAATCTCGGTTGAAACACCTAAAGCTTTTTCATATTTGAGTTGTCCGATGCTAGTTCTTTGGCCCTTTGCTTTGGTAGATTCTTTTTCCTCCTTCTTTTGAACAAGTTCTAAATCAGAAAGAGAAATTTTCATATTCATGCTTCCGATTTGAACCATAACATTCTTTTTTGAATCAGGAGCATTTGTTACAGTGCCTTCCATATCCATAGAAAGAACATGCACACTAGAACCAACTTTTATTTGTTCAGGACTAAGAAGTACCTGACCTTCTTTTCTTTCAGGGATTACGCTTAGTTTAGAAAGAGAATCTTTTGCTTTACGACCAATTTCAGTACGAGTACGTTCTAACTGGGCAAGATTAATGCCACCTTTTTCGGCTTTTCGAATATCTTTAATTGCCATATCAGCGTAGTCTTTCGCCTGCGCTAAAACTTCATAAGCTTCTTCGTTAGCTTCTCTAAGAATTGATTTTTTTCGTTTATCAAAATCAGCTTTTTCATCTTCAAGTTTTTGCATAAGAAGACTAGCTTCAGCTTTGAGTTTATCTGCTTCTTCGCGCTCTAATTCTGCCGTCTTTTTATTTATTTCTATATTTGCAAGTAAATCTTCAAAAGCAATATTTTCTGTATCAATTCTGGTTTTTGCTTCCTCAATAATTCGTTCATCAAGACCAAGCTTTCCAGAGATTGCAAAGGCATTACTTTTTCCTGGAAGCCCAATTAAAAGTTTGTAGGTTGGTCTGAGAGTTTCTATATCAAATTCGCAACATGCGTTTTGCACACCTTCAGTAGAAATAGCAAAAACTTTTAATTCTGGATAGTGAGTTGTTGCCATAACTTTTGAACCAAAAAGATGAAGCCTTGTAAGAATTGATTCTGCTAGTGCAGCGCCTTCGGTAGGATCAGTTCCACTACAAAGTTCGTCTAGTAAAACGAGACTGTCTGAATCCGCAACATCAAGGATGTTAACAATATTCTTCATATGAGACGAAAAAGTTGAAAGACTTTGTTCTATACTTTGCTCATCACCAATGTCGGCAAAAATCTCATTAAAGATGCAAAGAGTTGAGCCGTCTAAAGCTGGAATATGTAAGCCGGATTGTCCCATAAGACAAAGAAGACCAACTGTCTTAAGAGAAACAGTTTTACCACCCGTATTAGGACCAGTAACTATAAGCATATCAAAGTCGCGTCCTAAATTAACGCTAATAGGAACAGCGCCTTTAGAATCTAAAAGAGGGTGCCTTGCTTGCTTAAGGTCTATTATTCCATCTGTATTAAATTCTGGAGCATTACCACGAATACTATCTGAATAGCGGCCTTTAGCTAAAATAAAATCGAGTTCAACTAAAAGGTCATAGTTAAGAAGTAACGCTTTTGAATTTATTGCTGCCATTGCAGAAAGTTTAGAAAGAATAACTTGGATTTCTGCTTCTTCTGCAAGTTCTAATTCTCTAAGTTCATTATTTAAATTTACAACGGCACTAGGTTCAATAAATACCGTCGAACCAGAACCGCTTTGGTCGTGAATTAGGCCCGATACATGTCCCTTATGTTCATTCTTAACTGGAATACAATATCTTCCGTTACGCATAGTTACAACGCTATCTTGAAGATAAGATTTCATAGCTTGCGATGTAACCATAGTATTAAGCGTTCTAGAAATTCTATCTTTAGTAAAAGCTTGTTTTCTTCTTATATCTTTAAGAGTAGGACTTGCATCATCGGCAATCTCATCATAAGAAAGAATACACCTTTTAATTTCAGAACAAAGGTCATCACATGTATCGATAGATTCATAATATATTGTTAAAGAGTCAGTAGGAGTCTCTTCATTTTCTGGTTTCAAGAAAGTTTTAACTGATAAAGCAACATCTAAAAGAGATGCGACATCAATTAAATCAGAAGGACTTAGCACCGCTCCTATATCTAGCCGTTTTATAGATGGCCTTATATCTTTAAGACCATTGTAATTAGGGCCACGTTTTTTACGAAGCCTATTTACGGCATCACTAGTTTGAATTTGCGAAGTTTCGATTTCGTCTATATTGGTGATTGGAATTAAATTTTTACACAAAGCAATGCCGGCATCGCTAGACGCAAAGCCGGAAAGCTTTTGTAAAATTTTATCAAATTCAAGAGTTTTTAATACTTTAGAATTCATTAATCGGTTGTTCGAATATTACTGTCAAAAATTCTTTGATATCCAAACCATGCAGAAGCGCCATCAGGCTTTACTGAATTAAAAAGTTCTGTCATAGCTTCGATTTTAGCATCAGTATTATCTGCAAAGTTTAATGCAACAGCTTCTATTATTGCAGGTTTTTTAGGCGAACCAAATTCATATTCACCATGATGCGATGCAATACAATGCTTTAGTTCATCAGCTTTTATTTGTGGAAAACCTTTAATAGCTTTTATTTTTTCGCCAACAAGTTCTATGCCAATAATAATATGACCTAAAAGCTGACCTGCGTCGGTATAGTCGTTAAGAGGAAAATCACTAAGCTCTTTTGTTTTTCCAATATCATGGCAAAGAGCAGCAGTAATTAAAAGATCACGATTTAATGCAGGGTATTGTTTGCAGTAAAAATCGCAAAGCTTACATACACTAAGTGTGTGCTCTAAAAGTCCTCCAACAAAACCGTGGTGAATACTTTTCGCTGCTGAATGTTTCATAAAAATATTTTTGAGTTCTTCATCATCAACAAAAATGCTTTCAAGTAATAGTCTGTAATAAGGTGCAACGACGGAGCTTACAAATCCAAGTAATTCCTGATACATTTTAGAAGTATCTTTATTAGATACTGGAAGATAATCTTCAGGATTATAACTTCCTTCGCTAGCCTTAAAAGCTCTATCGATACTCATCTGAAGAGCACCGTTAAAAGAAGTAACCTTTGCATGCACCTCAACATAATCATTTACATCAAAATCACCTATTCCCATAGAATTAGGCTCCCAAATCTTAGCGTTAATAGAACCCGTTTTATCTAGCAATGTAAGGTTTTCATATTCCTTACCATTCTTTGTTGTTGCAGTATTTTTTTGCTTGCAAAGATAAATACCAACAATATTTGCACCTTCTGTAAATTCGTTTATAAATTTCATATTAGCCCTTTCTAATAAAAAATAAAGTACCTCAAAAAAAGTATACATTAAATTCATAAAACTTGCCATAAAAAACCTTGAAATAAGTAAAGCTAACATTGACATTTTTAACTCATTTAGAATATAATACCCCTTACATTTAGGGCTATCGCCAAATGGTAAGGCACTGGACTCTGACTCCAGCATTTGAAGGTTCGAATCCTCCTAGCCCTGTTAGGGGGGCTTTGTATACGCAAGGTCCCTTTGTATTTTTTGAAGTTCCGAGCGCGAGTAGGAGGGCACCATACGAAGTATGGGAGGTGTCCTACGGGAGCAAGGTGCTATAAAGTTAAAAGTTCCGAGCGCGAGTAGGAGGGCACCATGCGAGCAGGAGGGACCCTTTTGGGGAGGCACCTGCGAAGTATGGGAGGTGTCCTACGGGAGCGAGGAACATAATAGTAGGAGAAAATTATGGAATACGTTTATAGAACACAAGGTGTATGCAGTCAAGCAATAAAATTTAATTTAGAAGGAAACGTTGTAAGCAATATCGAATTTATGGGCGGATGCAACGGAAACCTTAAAGCGATCGCTAAATTAGTTGATGGTTGGACAGTAGAAAAAATAGAAGAGTATCTTAAGGGCAATACATGCGGTTATAAAAACACATCATGTGCAGACCAATTAGCTATTGGTGTTAGAGAAGCTTTCGAGCAAAATAAATAATTAAAAAAGGTTGATTTTTTTAAATTAAAGTGTAAAATTAATACATTAATGATTTAAACCGTTAAAGTATTTGGCTTTAAGGAGGTAGTATTATGAAAAAAGTATTAGTAGTTGTTTTAGCAGCAGTTATGGCGATAGCTTTAGTTGCATGTGGAGGCAGCAAAGATGGTAAAGGTGGAAAGCTTATCTTTACTACAGGTGGTGACACTGGAACATATTATGCATTCGGTGAAGTATTAGCTCAGTATGTTTCAAACAATACAGATACCCAGATTACAGTTATTTCCTCTGGTGGTTCACAAGCTAACTTAGAGGATTTAGCAGTAGGCGGATCCCAGATTGGTTTTTCACAATCTGACGTTTTAGCTTATGCATATAATGGAACAAGATTGTTTGAAGCACCAATAACAAACATTTCAACAGTTTGTTCATTATACTTAGAGGACATCCAAATTGTTACAACTAATCCAAATATCAAAACTCCAGCAGATCTTAAAGGCAAAACAGTTTCTGTAGGTGATAGAGGTTCGGGAACATACTTTAACGCTCTTGATATTTTAGGTGTATATGGCTTATCTGAAAAAGATATTGAACCTGTATACCAAGGATTTGGTGATTCTGCAGATTCACTTAAAGATGGAAAGATTGATGCTGCATTCGTAGTTGCCGGAGCACCTACAACGGCTATTACAGATCTTTGCACAGCTAAACAAGTTTATCTTTTAAGCCTTGATGATGAGCACATTAATAAACTTTTAGAATCTTCACCTTATTACACAGTTGACGTTATTCCAGCTGATACATATACAGGAGTTGGAGAAACTAAGACTGTAGCAGTTGAGGCTGTTGTTATTGCTGGTAATGATGTATCAGAAGATGATATATATAATTTCGTTAAAACTATATTTGATAACAAAGAAGAAATTGCAATAATGCATTCAAAAGGAGAAGAACTTTCACTTGATAGGGCTACATCCGTTACAACTGTACCTTACCACAAAGGTGCTGCTAAGTATTTTAAGGAACAACAGTACGATGTACCTGTAAAATAAAAGTGCGTAGTTAAAGTTAATAATTAATAAAGACTACGGACAAAAATCCGTAGTCTTTTTTATAAAACAAGAGAGGAAAAAATGGGCGAAACAATTAATAAAGACGAATTGATGAGAGCATATGATAGAGAATCAGCAACTCGTATTTGGGAAGGGACTCCAAAATTAATAACATCTATTGTTATTGCTGTTTTTTCATTATATTGTATTTACTCTACATTGTTTTCAACAGTGGGTCTCGAAATACGACTTACATCTTTTTTAGGATGTGTTTTAGTAATTGGATTTTTATCATATCCCGCAAGCAAACACCATGTTAGACCAAATGTTATGCCTTGGTATGATTGGATTTTAATGGTCCTTGGTGGAGGTTCATATTTCTATTATGCAATATCGTATAGTAGTCTTGCGCATACACTTACCAGTCCTGCGAAGATGACACCATTTTTAACAATTGTTGCCATCGTCGCAATTCTTTGTAGTATAGAACTTTGCAGAAGATGCGTTGGACTTCCTATTATATGTGTTGCGGGAGCTTTGCTGATTTATACATTTATCAACATGGCGAGCATGGGATTTCCAGCATGGACAGTATTACAAAGAATGATGTTTACATTATTCTATTCAACAAGCGGAATTCTTTCGACGCCTGTACAAGTTTCCGCTAAGTTTATAGCGGTATTTATTATATTTGGTGCGTTCTTAGAAAGAACAGGAATTAGTGCTTTCTTTATTAGCTGCGCTAACGCCTTGGTAGGAAGCCGTTCAGGTGGACCTGCTAAGGTTGCAGTTATTTCATCTGCGCTTTGCGGAATGGTTAGTGGTTCATCAGTTGGAAATACAGTTACAACTGGTTCGGTAACAATTCCTATGATGAAAGAAACAGGATATAAACCAGAGTTTGCAGGAGCCGTTGAGGCAGCAGCTTCTACAGGAGGCCAAATCATGCCACCTATTATGGGAGCGGCAGCATTTCTTATGGCAGAGTATATGGGAATATCTTATGGAAAGGTTGCACTGTACGCAATACTTCCTGCAATTTTATATTTCCTTGGAATTTTTATAGCCGTTCACTTGGAGGCTAAAAAACTAGGCCTTAAGGGAATATCAAAAGAGATGCTTCCTAAGTGGAAACAACTCCTTCCAAAACTTTACTTACTTATTCCACTTATTGTTTTAGTTTGGCTTGTTGCAACTAATACTAGAACGCTTGCTTATTCAGCAGCAGTTGCAATTATTCTTTCTATATTAGTTGTACTTCCGCAAAACATTATTGATGGAATTAAAGAAAAACAAGGCGCAGGAAAAGTTGCCTTAAAAGTTGGCAATATGGCATTTAGTTCATTAGAGGCTGGTGGTAAGAGTTGCATCACAGTTGTTGTTGCATGTATCATGGCCGGAATCGTTGCAGGATGCATCACAGTAACGGGACTTGCATCACAACTTATTTCGGGAGTTGTAAATATAAGCCGTTCAATTCCAAACCCAATGCTTTCATTATTTATTTGTTTATTCCTTACTATGCTTTGCTGCATTATTCTTGGAATGGGTGTTCCTACAACAGCAAACTATTGTATTATGGCATCTACATGTGCACCAATCCTAATTACAATGGGAGTTAACCCAGTTGCTGCACATTTCTTTGTATTCTATTTTGGAATCGTGGCAGATATCACGCCACCGGTTGCGCTCGCGGCGTATGCAGGATCGGCGATAGCGAAGTCGAGCCCGATTAAGACGGGCGTTAACGCGACGAAACTAGCAATAGGTGCTTTCGTAGTTCCTTATATCTTTGCCATGAATCCGAGTATGCTTCTTATGAACGAAGGAGTATTTAATGCAATACTAGTAATTGTTACTTCTGTTTTTGGTATTTTCGCAATTGCAGCAGCACTTACGGGATATGTATTTAAGAAGACCAATATATTAGAAACAGTTTTGTTTATTGCTGGTGGACTTACACTTTTAGTTCCTGGATGGATTACAGACGTTGTAGGAATTGTGCTCGTTGCAGAAGCGCTATTACTTCAGTTTATTGGAAGAAAGAAAAAAGAAAAATCAGCATAAAAAACGTGCAAGAGAGTTTTTCGGGCTACGTAATTAATCGGAAACAAATTCCGAATACGGATTGCTTCGCTACTTACGTAGCTTACGCAATCCTCAAATGACTCGTGCTCTCGCACATAGTGCTACGCACTCGTCATTTGTTAAAAATTACATATCCGCGAAAAAACGTGCAAGCCCGTTTTTCGGGCTACGTAATTTTTTATTCGGAGAAATACCCAAGCTGGCCGAAGGGGCTCCCCTGGAAAGGGAGTAGGCGGTTAATAGCCGTGCGAGGGTTCAAATCCCTCTTTCTCCGTTAAAAATAAAAAGAGTGTCAGCGACACTCTTTTTATTTTTGATTGGTTCAAGAGAGGGATTTGAACAAGGAGTAAGCAAACACGGGAGTGTGAAGCTTACGACGCGGCGTGAAAGGGGCTTTAGCCCCGGAGCGAATTTCACACTCTCCGTTGCGACGAAAAAAAGAAGGAGCTAGTAGCTCCTTCTTTTTTTCGTGCCCAGAATTCCATATAGGTTTTCTTTGTCCGCCAAATATAAAACTTTCAAAACGGCGGACAA
Organism: Lachnospiraceae bacterium; assembly: GCA_045598285.1. Taxonomy (GTDB): domain Bacteria; phylum Bacillota; class Clostridia; order Lachnospirales; family Lachnospiraceae; genus RGIG5612. The sequence continues at coordinate 125,852 of JAZLLU010000036.1, forward strand.
AAAAGTGCCAAAATTGTCCGCCAAATCTTCTAGAACATGTTTCGGCGGACAAAATATGTTTGCCTTCCGGAACATGACAAAAATATTAAAAAGTTTCCGCCAAAACCTTTAAAACACTTAATGGCGTAGAAAAAGTAGTGAAAAGTTTCCGCCATTTTTAAAATCAATGATTTAGCGGAAACTTTTCTGAAATATTTCCGCCACGATGTAAAAAAATCGAAATGGCGTAGAAAAATCGTAAAATATTTACGCCGATTGACCGAAACAACACTTTGGCGGAAAAAGTAAGATCATACAAGCGCGATGGAATGGCCTGTTCAAATCCCTCTTATTTGTGAAGAAGTTGAATCCGTGAAATCACAAATTGTGATTTCGTGTTTGGGGTTCAAAAAAAGAAATGCGCATATGAGTTTGTGTTGTAAAACGCGATACTAAATGATATATTGAAAAAAGACTTATTAACCAAAAAAAGAGGGGATTATATCATGGCTGTAAAAACAGCTGACAAAGCAATTTAACGATTTTTTAAGGGAATTTTATGAACAACGAAGAAATAGCAAAAATATATGAAGAGTATTCAGAAAAAATATTCTATTATATTTATGCTAAGGTCAGTAACCAATACGTTGCAGAAGATTTAACTTCGCAAGTTTTCTTAAAACTTGTAGAAAAAGCTAGCAGCTACGATGAGAGCAAAGCATCTATTTCTACATGGATTTATACTGTTGCAAGAAATACAGTTATTGACTATTACAGAACCAATAAAATAGTTAGTGAATTAGATGAAAATATAGAAGACTCTTCTGGCGTTGACGATGTAGTGCTTGCAAAAGAAAGCCTCGAAGAATTAGCGAACGCTTTAGGACAACTTGAAGAAAGAGAAAGAAAACTTATTATCTTATATTACTATGACGGATTGTCACTTAAAGAGATAGCACAAAAGTTAGATTTATCTTATAGCATGATAAAAATTCTTCATAAAAGAGCTTTGGATAAATTAAAAAATTATTTATAAAGCATTAACCTTTATTCAAAGTAAATCGTATAATATAGCAAAGGAAAAAAAGGAAGTTAATATAGATATGGAAAATAAATTGAGAAAGCTCTTTGATTATCAAAGATTTGAGCAAAATCCAAAATTAAATAAGTATATAAATGAAGCACATGTATCGTCGTTTTCAAGACTTAGCGATGAACAGTTAAAGCAAGTAGCAGGTGGTAGAGGTAACGCTCCTAACAAGCCTCAAAAACCAAAAAAATAAATGAATAAATAGACAAAAGAAATCATTAAAAATCTGCCCTGAAGCGAAAAGAAACAGGGCAGAATTTTTTTGCATATTTTTTAAAAAAAGTTTAAAAAAGTAATTGACAAAGCATTTTTAGAGTGATATTATATTCAAGCTGTCCCCTTAGAACCAGGGACAGTATAAAATAAGAAAAAAGCTTGATTTTACAAGGTTTTTTGGAAGGCAACTT
>JAZLLU010000037.1:0-6695 GCA_045598285.1 Lachnospiraceae bacterium
TAAACAAAGAGACTGTGGTTGGAGCCTCTATTAAACCATCAAGTGGTAGGGAAAAAACACCAATCCACAGTATCTTAAAATAGCATAGTCGAACCAATGAAAAAGGTAAAGAAAGACTATGACTTTATATAATAGTAGGAATAAATAAGATTTTAGGTGTAAAAAAAGAAAATGAAAGTAAAAATGTAACACCAATAGTTTCTGTTGATGGATTAAGCGTTGAGCCATTACTTGAAAGAGCATTTATGTTTTTAGAAGATAGAAAATGGCAAGAAGCAGATAACTATTGCGAAAAAGTTCTTGATAGAGACCCTAAGAATGCCAAGGCCTATTTGGGTAAACTTATGGCAGATTTATATATATCTTGCAAAGAAAAATTAAAAGAACAAAAAGATTGTTTTGATGAAAATGAAAATTTTAAAAAAGCAATTCGATTTAGCGATGAAGAATTAAAAAGTGAGTTAGAAGGATATATTGCACATATAAAAGATTGTCAACGACAGAAAAAAGAACAGCAAAGAAAAATTGAAAATTTAAAAAAGCTTGAATATGATAAGAAAATTGATCAGGTAGCAAATGCAATAATGATTTATTTTGATGGTAACATAAATGAAAGTTATAAAAATGCAATAAGCGATTATGAACAAAATATTCTGAATAGCAATAATGAAATAGAAAGACTAAAAGAAATAAAAGAAACTATTCCAAATAGGGCTTCAGAAATTCAAAGCCGTAAATCAATTCAGAATAATATAGAAAATAAAATAAAATCATTAGAAACAGAATATAATTCTTTAGGAGCATTTTCAAAAAAGCGAAGGAAAGAAATTGAAGAAGAAATTATTGTTTTGAATGGAGAATTAAACAAAAACCTTTGTAAAATAGAAAAACAGAAAAAAGATTTTTTTGGTGGAAATACGGATGAAATTGAAACGAAAATATCCGAATTAGAGAAAACAATTATTAATTATCAAAACAAAAAGTCTGCGATAGAAACAAAGCTTAATAATATAGACAATAATAAAATAGAAAAAATAAGTTTTGAAAAAGCAAAAAGCGAATTGTCAGATGAAAAATTATCGAAGGATGTTTTAAGTAGATATCCGGAACTACAATTGAAATTAGTTAAAATATTAATAGAATATAAAAATAACTTTATTTTAGGCACATATAAGGGAGAACCAATAAGTTGGCAAGTATGTTATGCAAATGATAATTTTGCATTAGTGGTTACTACAAATGGTATTGATACGTTACCGTTTGATGATGATTGTAATATTAATAATTGGGATAGATGCATGTTAAATAAATACTTGAATAATGAAATGTTCAATGAAATGTTTAATGATAAAGAAAAAGAATTAATATTATTTAAGAAATTGTTTGTATTTGATTCAGGTGAAATAGAAAAACATTTAAGCATTTATAAAAAAATCAGTCCAACTAAATATGCAAAAGATAAAGGAGCATTTTGTGATCAATATGGATATACAAAATGGTGGACAAGTACATCTTTATTAAATGATGTCGTTATTGTTAATAATAATGGAAGTTCATTGGATTCGGTAAAGGCAAATTGTGAAGGAATTACTGTACGCCCTGCATGCCGTATTGATTTATCAAAGCTTTAATAATATTTTGAAGGAGGTAGTAGAAATGAATTTATATGATGATGTTGCTATTCAGGTAAAAACACAGGCAGAAAAATATGAACAACAAATTGATGATTTAAAAAAGGAGATTCGGGATACTTATCGTAATGGTCATGGATGGACAGGCGTTGGGTCGAATATAGTAAGAGTTTCATCAGAAGACAAAGTAAAAAAATTAAATGAGAAATTGAAAAAATTAGAAAATGAGACTGCTTGGATTAGAAAAATAAATAGAGAATATATTAGATAAATGGAAAGGAGAAGAGTATGCCAGAATTTTTAATAATAATTATTGTAGTGGTAGTAGTTTTTGCTTTGGTATTTGGGATTAAGGCTATTGTTGATAATAAAAGTAATCCTCATAGAGGAGGAAATAAATCGGGCAGTCCAGATTATGTCTATAAAAACAAAGCTAATAAATATACATTAGGTGGAACAAACCTAGATAGATTTTATATTGAATGTGTTCTTTCAAAATGTAACGATTTCAGTGTTCAAGAAAATAAAGAAAAAGCTGAAAAATTAGCACAAAAATATAATTTGAATTATGATAAGGGAATAGAATATTTGTTTAGTAAAGGTATGCTAGAACATAAAGAAATTTCTGACAATATAAAATTTCAAAGAAACAAATGGTAAGTAATTAGAATAAAAAATAGGAGAAATGTTATGGCTAAATTTGTAATCGAGTGCCCAAATTGTGGCAAGTATGCTGAGGCAAAGACAGGGTTCTTTGCAAGCAAAAAAATTAATTGTGCATGTGGATATACGATAGATGTTCGCACAGAGAAACTTGCTAGTAGAACATGTCCACACTGCGGAAACAATGTAGTTTTTGATCAGTCAAAAGGTGAAAAAGCAAAATGCCCTGTTTGCGGCGAGCCTATTAACACTCAGTCTGAACAAAATAAGATGGTTGAGTTTTCATGTGTTCAATGTGGAGTTAGATTAAGAACTTCCAAAGCAGCAGCAAGTTACACTTGTCCTGTATGTGATTGTGTTAATGATGTTGCAGAAAGAACTAAAAGCGAAGAAATCAAAAACGATGGTCTTGCAAGCATAATCAAATATGAAGGTGACAATGACACATTTATTTGGAAACATCCTATCGAAGATTTTAACTATGGTTCACAACTTATTGTTCATGAAAGTCAGGAAGCAATCTTCTTTAAAGATGGCCAGGCTTTAGATCTTTTCGGACCAGGTCGTTACACACTTGAAACACAACAACTTCCTTTGCTTGAAAAAGTATATAAGCTCCCAACTGACACAGAAGGAACTTTCCATTCAGAAGTTTATTTTATTAACAAAACCGTACAAATGGGAATTAAGTGGGGAACACCTGATAAAGTAAGATTTATTGATCCTCTTACTGGAGTTCCACTTGAGCTCGGAGCATCAGGTTCTATTAACATGTTGGTTTCTGATTCAAGAAAACTTTTAGTTAAACTTGTTGGTACGATGAGTGGTATTGCTTGGGGAGAAAAAGATGATTTTACAAAATCAATCCAAGATTCTTTCAGGCCATTAATTGCTAATGCTGTAAAGACATCTCTTCCTTCAGTAATCAAGGATGGCGCTATTGATATTCTTGAAATTGATGAAAAGATTGATGTTATTTCAGAAAAATTAAAAGAGAATATTCTTCCTGGATTTGAAGAATATGGTCTTACAATACCTCAGTTTTATGTAACAAGTGTTGTTCTTCCTGAAGACGATCCTAACTTTAAGAGAATTAGAGAATTACATACAATTACTCTTCAGACTCGTATGGCTCAGGCTGAAGCAACTGTTAAAACTGCTCAAGCTAAAAGTCAGGCTCAATATCGTGTGGCTGAAGAGCAGAGCAAAGCTGCTATTGAAACTGCTCATAGACAAGCTGAACTTGAGCGTCAGACAACGGAAACTGAAGTTCTTAAGAGAGAAGCTGAACGTAAAGTTATTGAGGCTGAGGCTGAAGCTAAAGCTATGAGAATACAAGGACTTACAGAAGCCGAAATTATGCAGGCTAAAGGCTATAATCAAAAAGATGTTCTTCAATCAGAAGTTCAAAAAGCTTATGCAGAAGGTATTGGAAACATGGGTCCAGCTATTTCTGCAGGAGGTGGAAGCAGTATCGTTGGTGACATGGTAGGTCTTGGTGTTGGAATGGCTGCAGCAAGTACTATTGCTCCTCAAGTCGGTGGAATGTTTAATGGAATGAACATGCAAGGTGCACAAGCTAATCAGCAAGCACCAGCTATGCAGCAAACTCTAGGCGCACCAGCTCAACCCGGTTGGACATGTACATCTTGTGGCAAAGTTGGAATTACATCTAACTTCTGTCCTGATTGTGGAGTAGCAAAGCCGATGCCTGCTTCATGGGATTGCACATGTGGAACTACTGGAATTACAACAAACTTCTGCCCAAATTGTGGAAAAAAGAAAGGGGAATAAGTTATGAAGAAAAATAAAGTAAGAGGAATAGTTATTCTCGCAGTAGTTTTAATTGCTTATCTAGTTTTAGCATTGGTTATTCCTTTTAAGCATACAACAACGTTTTGGATTGGATTTGTGTTTGGAATTATTGGTTTGATAGTTTCTGCAATTGGATGCATTGTTGCATTTAAGGGCGCTGAAAGTGCTAAAAGTAAATTTTATGGTTTTCCTATTGCAAGAGTAGTTCTTATATATGCTATCGTTCAAACAATTGTCAGCTTTGTATTTATGGCATTAGGATTTATTTGCCCTCCGTGGATTTGCATTATTGTTTCAGTAATCTTACTTGTACTTGCTATTTTAGGCCTTGTTGCAACTGATGCAGTCAGAGATGAAATCGAACGTCAGGATAAAAAAATCAAAGTGGATGTTGCAACAATGAGAAACCTTCAATCTAAAACTACCTTCATTGTTAGCCAATGTGATGATGAAGAAGCAAAGAAGGCTCTTTCAAAACTTGCTGACAGTTTTAAATACAGCGACCCTGTTAGTTCTCCAAACCTTGCTGATATTGAAGCAGACTTAAAGTCATATGTAGATGAACTTCAAACAGCAGTTACAGATAAAGACTTCGGTTGTGTAAGTACACTTTGCGCTAAGATAGAAAGCACATTAGCCGAACGAAACATATTGTGCAAATTGAATAAATAAAAAAAGGAGAGAAAACAATGCAAAGATTATTCTGTGAAGTATGTGGTGGCACAGAATTATTAAAAGATGGTGGTATTTTCACATGTCAAAATTGTGGATGTCAGTATTCCTTGGATGAAGTGAAAAAAATGATGATTGAAGGGACTGTAGAAGTACAAGGTACTGTAAAAGTTGATAACAGCGACTTCGTTCAAAAGTATCTTGCTAATGCACGTCGCGCAAAAGAAAAAGAGGATTGGGAAGAAACCGAAAAATATTACAACATGGTTGAACAAAATGATCCAGATAATATTGAAGCAATATTTTATAGTGCATATGCTAAGGCAAAAATAACACTAGTAGATGCTGATATTTATAAAAGAGAAGCAGCATTTAAAGTACTTTCAAATTGTATTTCTATTATTGATGACCATTATAAGCCTGAAAGAAGAGAAGAAAATTCAAAGGCTATCTTACAAATGTCAACTGACCTTGGAAAAATGATAACAAGTAATTTTGTTTATACTAAAACAGGACGAGGATTATTGGCATCTGATAATAGATCTTCGACATATGTATTGTTTGTGGCGTTGGTTAATAATTTTAAGGAATCAATTGATAATATTGCAAAAGTTGATAATCAAATTTATTTACATGAAGCTTTAATTAATTTGTATTCAGTAGCAGCGGCTATGGATACAGAAAACAGTTTTAATACAGCTTATCCATATTTTAAAAAAGGCGCTTGTAATAAAATTGTGGATGAAGAACAAGAAAAAATAAAATTAATAAGAAAAGAAATGATTAAAGATTATTGGAAATTCAGTTCTGAAACTATTAGTAAAAAAACAGCACTAGATGAAGAAAAGAAATTATTGCAAACTAGAGTAGATGAAATTAATGCTCAAAAAAAGCCATATATAAAGAAAATAGAGGAATTACAAACTCATTTAACTGCTTTGCAATATGATTTGTCAGGTTCTGTTTTGGGAACTGGCAAATTAAAAAAAGAGATACAAGAATACAAGGGAAAAATAGAAGTAGTAGAAAGAGAATGCGAAACAGCATTCGAACCATTTAAGGATGAATTCGAAAAAGCTAGTAATCGTATAAAAGAAATTGATGAAATAATAAAAAATGTTTTATAAGAAGTATATTAAATAAGTTTTATGAAACAAGACGCTAAATCAATAAAATATTATAGAGGGATTTTTGATTATTACAAAGCCAATGCTTTTCATCTAGAGCTTTGGTTTGATACTACCGAGACAAAGACTGATTTTGCTGAGCTTATGTGGGGGCTTGGTTTTGATATGGATTGCAGGAAAAGTTATGAAGAACTTTACCCGGAAAAACCAAGACTGGAAATGTCAAAAATTCAAAAATATGATTTAGTGTTAAGTAACCTTGAAAAGTGTAATCGACAGGTTGTTGGAAATTACATTTTTTCAGAGTTTAGATATTTAACACATTGGAGTTATGAATATAATCCGTCAGAGGCAGCATATTTCTTTGAAAAAGCATTTAGATTATTAGAACAAAAGATATAGTTCAGCTTTTTTCAAAATATCCACAGCTTAAAGCTTTAAAAAATAGAAAATTGTTCCTTTCCGGCAAACTCATGGGTTCATACGGAATCATATTGAACGCGGAATAGGAAATCCGTCAGTTGCAACTCTAAATAGAATTGCAGAAGCATTGGGCGCAAAATTATTTGTGCAGATTGCTTGAATAGAGAAAAAAACAATGAATAAAAATGACTATATAATTCGTTTAGAGAAAAAGGAAGATTATCAAGAGGTAGAAAACCTTGTAAGAGAAAGTTTTTGGAACGTGTATCGTCCTGGATGTCTGGAACATTATGTGCTGAAATGTCTGAGAGATGATAAGGATTTTGTACCGGAACTGGATTTCGTCATGGAAAAGGATGGTAGG
>JAZLLU010000038.1:0-4451 GCA_045598285.1 Lachnospiraceae bacterium
TGTCAGAGCACCATCGCTGATGCTCAATTCGTCATGCAATTTTCAATGTACTGATTGCGATGATTTAGTCACCGCCACTATATTCAAAACATTTCTGTTTTTTTACTTTTTTATTGACTTTCTTTAATAGTTAGTCTCTATTATCAACCAATATTTTTTTTAGTTTTGTAACAATATAATGCTCATCTTCAATAAATTCATAGCAATTCAAACATGTATAAATATTCTTTGCATTTTTTCATAAAAATCCCCCCCACATACTCGAAATAATTTTAGTCAATTTTCCACTGTCATAAGGGCGGGAAGTTGCCCCCCTTGATTTAACGAATTTTAGTCAATTATTTATAGATATCTTTTCGATGGCCAATACTAATAACAAGTATCAATACCTTATTATCATTAATATCTGCAAGTATCCTATAATCACCTACTCTATATCGCCATTGCCCACTTTTATTTGCAGTCAGTCCTTTCCCATGCGCTCTGGGATTATCACAACCTTCAAGATTCTTTCTTATCCATCCGTAAATCAATGCTACCGTTGATTTATCCATTTTTTTAAGTGTTTTCAAAACACTTTTAGTAAACTCAACATGATACATTAGATAAGCCCCAATTCCTTTCCAACTTCATCCATGCTGTATGTTTTTGAATCTTTTTGATAATCTTCCATAGCTTTATCAAAGGCTTTTAAGTCATACTCATCTTCTATTTTTTCCATAACTGCTTGCCTAAATAAATCAGAAACACTGATATTGTGAAGCGCCGCATAATTTTTTATCAAAATAGTATCCTCTTCATTTAATCTAAGTGAAATCGCCATATTTATTTCCTCCTGTATTACATTGTATTACCCGCTATTTTTATTGTCAACAAAAAGAATAGCGGGTAGGATTTCTCCTAGCCGCTAAGCAAAAACTTTTCTGTTCTTATTCCTTTCTTAGTAGGCCAACCGTCTTCCCGGTAAGTAATTTAGGTGGGTAAACATTTTTAATATTTTCTCCACCTAAATTATAACATTATTCATTATTCTCCAGCGAAGTTATCTTCGAAACATCTAACGATTGTAATGTTTTAAGTTGTTGAACCGCCAATTCTCGCAGGTACACAATTCTTTCTGACTGTGGAATTTCTTGCTTAATCATAATCGCATTGTAGTTTTCCATATTTGCAAGAACTAATAGTTGATTTATTGATGCATTATCTCTTATATTGCCTTGCGCATTTTTGTTTATATCTTTCCATTCTTTCGCTGTCATTCCAAATAAAGCTACATTCAACATATCCGCCTCATCTGCATAAACAAAAGACTTTTGTGCCGCAGTTAAATCCGAAGGGATAAGATTCTCTTTTATTGCATCTGTGTGAATTCTATAGTTCAATTTAGCAATTTCTCTATTTAAGTTCCAATCAAGCGATATCCTGCTCTTTTCATCAGATTTTAGCCGCTTATAATCTTTGATAATATAAAGCTTAAACTCCGGTGATATCCACGACGCGAATTCGAGTGCAATATCCATATGCGCAAATATTCCTCCTCCATATCTTCCGGACTTTGTCAATATTCCTATTCCGTCTAACTCTTCATTCCATTTCTTTATTGAGAAAACATATGCATTTGATCCTGCATCTTCTTTAAACTTATCGAATTCGATAAGTTTAAAATCCGGATTGTGAAGAGACTCCCATAATCCAAGAAATTCAATAATATCTCTTCCTCTTAGCCAATTATGAATAGTAATGGCCGGTTGAATGCTTCGATATTTAGCAATGTCCGTAAGAGATACATATTCATTCTTAAAATCATAAGTATATATACCGATATCAAATCCTTTTGCATGTATCGTTTCTTTTTTAATTGAATTAGCCATATGTAAACCTCCTGGTCATGTTTTTTGGCGAACGTGTGTTCGGTATTATTTTATCACGCCCACCTGTTGTTTACAAGACGTAAAGACGTAAAGTGAAAAATTAAAATAATAAGATTTAAATTAAAAATAGCGACCGAGATTTCTCTCAGCCGCTGTGTTATTACTTGTGTTTTGATAGCAGTACCACCGTCTCGTCAGTAAGTAATTTAGGTGGTTAAAATTCTAATATTTGCTTCAACCTAATCATTACTTTATTGGAAAAGCATTATATCCTTCGTAATAATAACTGGCATCTATTCCTTTCATATATACCTCTCTGTCTTCAATTTTATCGGTCAATGCCTGCTTTAGCAGATACTTTATTTCCAAATCATTAATCGGACTTCGTTCCATCGCCGAAAGATAATCTTCTTTATCAATAAGACTCCAGTCAACGACTACAGCTAACTCCTTTTTTAATATTTGATCCAACCATATGCGTGTACTTCTCCCATTACCTTCTCTAAATGGATGTGCTATGTTCATTTCAACGTATTTTTCAATTATTTCATCAAAAGTTGTTTGTGGCATCTTTGAGATATTTTCCAAAGCTACATCTAAATACATTAATGGAACAAAACGAAATCCTCCCTTGGATATATTAACAGTCCTTGTATTTCCGGCAAAATCGTAAATATCTTGAAAAAGATATTTATGTATCTGTTGAAGACCTTTATACGTACCCACTTCATAATTTGAAAGAAGACTATTCTCAAATAATTCAACTGCTCTTTTTTTTGTAAGCTGTTCTTCTGTTTTTGCTAATTCGGCACTGTTTGTAATACCCAACTTATTATCCAAAGCCATAGAACGACTCCTTTCGTTCTCATTGATACTGTAACTTCTGATTAATTCTTTAACTGCGCCTTGTTTATTATCAAGACTATTTAGCCACTCAATTATGTCACGATCAGTATTATTATTTAATTTTACCTTAAATTGAGTTGTATTATTCTTATCCCAATTATCTTTATAGCTGCTCATATAATTACCCTTATCAGTGTACACCCATATTATACAATACGTTTCTATTGCTGTAAAGAAAACAGGTGATGGAAATTCACCTTCAAGAAGTTCACCATTCTCTGTGATATGAACTACTTCTCAATTAACAAAAAACCATATATTTCATTCTAAAAATGGTTTTTTCTCTGGCCTGTGTGCGAAGTAAATCATCTCTGGATGGTAGGACATAATCCGATTCCAGTCATCCTTTAAAACCGTGTTACTACCATATGCCTCAATATATTCTGACGGTTCCAAATCTCCTACAAAGCAAGAACCATTATCGAGAATCAAAGATATACTATCTTTACTATGACTTGGAGTGTGTATTATTTCTCCAGATATTCCTATAGAGGACAACATCTTTCTGCTTTCTTCGCATGAAATTATTTCGGCATCCGCTTCGTTTATCATGCTGAAAGGCAACTTATCCTTTTCAAAAATTTTATCGGAAAAGTGTATCGCCTCTTTCTGCACATCTACAAGCAACAGATTAATCCCTTGCGTGGCAAGCTGTCCGATAAGCCCCATATGATCCGGATGATAGTGCGTAGCAAGCACATATTTAATATCAGTCATCTTGATGCCTGCATTTTTTATCGCTTTATAGAAGGCAGGCAGTGTTCCGGCATAATCTGTGTCAATCAGCAGCCCGACATCATTCCCCCTGATGAAAAATGTATTTGTATTGCCATATTTCAGTTTAATCATAGTAGTTTCTTTGCAAATCAAAATTAATCAACTTCCCTGCCCGTACAAATATTATGAAAAAATGGCACGAAATCGACGATTTTGTACCAGAAAAACTTATTATCAAGCAATCAAGAAAAACACAATCAAAATAGTGACTGCCAAAATTCCTTGAAAAATCAAGCTTTTTTTCGTTTTCTCATTTTTGACTTTATACTAATTGCAAAAATACAAATAGAAAAAGTGCAATTTTATCCTGAAAAAGTTGAAAAATTGGTACAAAATCGTCGATTTCGAGCAAAAAATTATTTAAAAATATTTTTCATGGATGGAGCTAGTGGCGAAACCACCAGTTTATTTCCTTATATGTGGCACTTCCTGCTCTATCTTCAGACATTTACGTATCTAATCTAGTTTCAATATATCCGTTGACATTTCCCCTACGCAAAATACATACCGTCTCATCGGTTGTTTGAAAAGGTGGGGAAATAGTTTTAAAATAACTGTCCCGGAAGTTTCAATTTTTCCTTTGGTGGAAATGTAGCTTCATAAGCTGCAAAGCCCTCAGGATTTTCGTCGCAACAAAAATATCCTTTAGGCGTAGCATACTCTCCACTAATCCCATCCAAATAACCTGAAAGCAATTCTTTGCATAGGAAGAATGATGCGTCTTCGTCCTCTGGTAGTCCATGGTATCTAATGTCAAATTTCGAAGCATAATCAAATCCGCTCTTGCCATAAAAGTCTATGTTTCCTTCAAAGCAAACCGCACCGCAGCCGAGCTTTGCGGCCTGTTCAAGCGAATAGTCTAAAAGAATCTTTCCGTATCCTTTTCGCTTAAGTTCT